>PLQY01000086.1 GCA_003160265.1 Peptococcaceae bacterium
CTGATCTTCGTCACTCACGAGATGAAGTTCGCCCAGGAAGTGGGGGACCGGGTGATCTTCATGGACGATGGCATGATCGTGGAGGAGAATGTCCCCTCCCAGATCTTCACCAATCCCGCCAACCCCCGGACACGAACCTTCCTGTCCCGGGTGATGCAGTAAAACCAGTGATGAGTAATGAGTGTTGGGTGATGAGTGGAGCGTGAGACACCTGAGACACNNCCAAAAAACGGTCGAATTGCCTGACCGTTTTTTTTCGTTTACAATAAACCATTACGCCACCCGCTGCAACCCCATCGACCTTTTGCTTCCGACCTCTATTATCGCAGGCGCCTCTCCATCACCCGATGAGCATTGATTTCCAACGTGTCATCCAGAGGCGCCAGGTCGACGCTGCCGTGCCGCCGGAATAGGGCGCGGGCGATGAGCAGGTCGGCGAAGTGCGGGTTCTTGGAGAGGAAGGGGCCGTGCAGGTAGGTGCCAAAAGCATTCTTGTAGTTGACGCCCTCGGTGCCATCATCCCCGTTGTTGCCATTGCCACGAATCACCCGGGCCAGCGGCCGCACTGTCTCTCCCAGAAAGGTCCGGCCGGAATGGTTCTCAAAGCCGACCAGGGTATCCAACTGCTGGCCGCGGCAGGGCATGATCCCACCCTTGAGTTCCGGATCGAGATCTAACAATATGTTCCCCTTGAGCCGGCGGCTGCCAGCCTCGGTATAGAGGTCGAACAGGCCGACCCCGGGCAGGGTGGCGCCATCCTGAGCGCGGTAATACCGTCCCAACAGTTGGTAGCCACCGCAGATGCAGAGCAGCGCCACCCCATGTTCCACGGCGTCGATCAGCACGGGACCCCTCATCTCCAGGTCTTTGCTCACCAGCCCCTGGTCCAGGTCAGCCCCACCGCCGGTGAAAATGAAGTCGTAATCGGTGAACCGCACCTGGTCAGACAAGGAGATCAGGTCGAGCTGCACCTCGATCCCGCGCCATTCGGCCCGGCGGCAGAAGATCAGCACGTTGCCCCGGTCGCCGTACAGGTTCAACAGGTCCGGATAGAGGTGGCAAACCCTAATGCGCATGCTGTTCCACCGCGCTTCCCAGGCGCCCGAGCAGCCTGGCATAATCAAACAGGTTGGTATAGGTGGCCAGCACGTACAGCTTGTCTGCCTGCTGGGCCGCCAGGCGCCTGAGGCTGGCGGGACGCTCCGGCGCCACCTCGATCCGCTCCAGAGGTACCCCGGCGTACTTGAGGCAGACCGCGAAGTCCGCCGCCCTCAGCCCGGCACAGATGACCCGGCCGACAGATGGGTCTGCCAGACAGGCGAAGTCCGCGTCCCACAGCCAAGAAACGTCCCGGCCGTCCGCGGCCAGGTCGTTGATGGCGATCACCAGGGCCTTGGCGCCGCCGGTCTGGATCAGGGTCTTCAGCACCTCGTTCGCCCCGACCGGGTTCTTGATCAGGGCCAGGGTGCAGCGTCGCCCTGCGAACTCGAAGTCCTCCATCCGGCCGGTGGCCGGCTTGTAGCAGCGGGCGGCGAACTGGATGACCTTGTCGCTGACGCCCAGTTCCTTCGCTGCCGCGGTAGCGGCCAGGACGTTATAGACGTTGAAAAAGCCTCGCAGTGGCGCGGTCAATTTCAACTCACGGCGCTCCCCATCCGGAGCCGTCTGCAGCCTGGATTTCCGCAGGGGTACGGTACCACCCGGAGGCACTGCCGCTGCTGCATCATAGTCTGGAGCAGAAGCGGATGCGCCACGGATGCTGACGGACATGCAGAGCAACTCATTCTCGCTGATGCCCCAGGCCGCATAGTCCAGTTCCGGGCGCCGGAAACCACAGTTGCTGCAGAAGTAGTCTCCCAGTTGTCCGAAGTGAAAGTAGTTGTAGGTGAGAGCAGTCCCGCAGCGCTGGCAGAACCGGCCCTCTCTGGTCTCGCGGGTGCTGGCCGTGCCGGTCGTCGCTGCCGGCTCGCAGCCCTGACGCCCAGCGCCTCCGTCGGCTGCAACTGCCCTCTGGCCGCCCTGCCCGATCCCATTTTCACTGACCGGCCGGTTCTCCTTGAGGACACCGAAATATCTGACCTGTGCCCGACCCTGGTCGACCGCCACCACCAGTGGGTCATCGGCGTTGAGAACCAGGGTCGCCCGGGGCAGTGCGGCCACCGCCTCACGCAGCAAGGCAATAGTGCGCTCCATCTCCCAGTAACGATCCAACTGGTCCCGGAAGTAGTTGGTGACGATCACCAACTCTGGGCGGGCAGCGGCAAAGACCTTGCCAACGCTGCCCTCATCCACCTCCAGCAAGGCAATCCGGCTGCGCGGCTGGCCGTTGAACTGCCGGTCCTGGAAGAGGGCAGTGGCCACCCCCGGCAGCATGTTGGCGCCCATAGCGTTATGGGCTACCGGGCGACCTGCGGCGCGCAGGAAGTGGGCCAGAAGATTGGCGGTGGTAGTCTTGCCGTTCGTACCGGTAACGGCCAGCACTCGCTCGTAGGCGGGCGTCATCAGGTTGACTGCGTTCGGGCAGACATTCAGAGCCACCACTCCGGGCAGGGATGTGCCCGGATAATGGAAGAGGTTGCAGGCCGCCGCTACCAGCCGGGCTGTCAGCAGAGCCAGATTCAGGCGAAACCAGGCGCTCATCTCGCATGCTCCCATCCAAATGCTAACTCCAGTTTTATTTAGTGTATCTTGTCCTGAGTAAAATGCAACAAGCTGGTAGACGACTTTTCGTTGGGCAGCAGCATGATGATCAGCAAGGTTGGCGGTACCAGCGCCGCCATTACGGCCAGGGCGGCGGACACCCCGTGAAGGTCGGCTATTCTCCCCATGAGCAGGGTGCCCAGGCTGCCCAGCCCTACTCCCAGGCCCATCATCAGGGATGCCGCCAGTCCCGCCCGGTGAGGCAGCACCTCCTGGGCGTAGACGATGGCAATCGCCGTGGAGAGAAGCAGGGCAAACCCGGCCCATCCCGCCAGGACGAGGCCCCAGATCCCGCTGACATGTGGGAAAAGGATGAATGCGGGGATCAGACCGACAAAGGACAGTCCCAGGGTCGCCTTCTTGCCGATGCGGTCCGCCAGCGGCGCCCCGACTAAAGTGCCCAGGGCGCCGGTGAGCAAGAATACGGTCAGCCAGATGCCTGCGTAGGCAGGGTCTCCTTTTAGATGGTTGACGAAGTAGAGGGGCATGAAAGTGGTCACGCCGATATTGATCCAGGAGCGAAAGGTGACGAACAGAACCAACAGCGCCAGGATATACCGGGTTGCCCCGGGGTTATGATCCGGCGCCGCTGAACGGTTATCGGCGTTTGTTCCCGGACGGGAGTTGAACCGGGCCAGGGCTGGCTGAGAGAACTGGATCAGCAAGGCGGTAACTGCCGCCGGCAGCAACAGCACCGCCATCCCCCTGCGTCCGCCGCCGGCCAACAGGAGCGTCGCTGCCAATGGCCCCAGTCCATAGCCGATGCCGCCTCCCGCCGAGAAGATCGACAGAGAAATCGCGGCCTTGCCCGGGTCGCTGGCCAGAAAAGCTTGCTTGGATGACTCCGGGTGGAAGGCTGCCGTCCCCAGCCCATTGATCAAAACCCCCAGCAAGATCAGGGCAAAGCTACCGGCCCAGCCCACGATGGCGAGGCCCAGGGATGACAGAAAACAACTGGTGGAGAGCAGCCAGCGGCTGGAGATGCGATCGCTCCAGATACCGAACAGGGGCTGGGTGAGAGTGGCACTCAGGGTGGCTACCTGCACGATCACGCTGACAGCGGTGTACGAGAGATGGAAATCGTTTTTCAGCGCCGGGAGCAACATCGGCAGGGCGCCGCCGCTTAACTCGACCACCAGGTGGCCCAGCCCCATCAAAAAGATCAGAAATGCTTGCAACTATGGATCCTCTTTGGGGATGCGACTTCGTCAAGGCATGTTTGCATCCCTACCCTAATATATTAATGCGCCTGGCCAGAAGATTCAATGCACAACTGCCAATCAGAAGGTGGTAGCAACGCCGCTGACTGATGCATACAATAGTGGTAAATGATGGTGTCAGCCAGGGATGTATCGGGCACGCTGTCATGTTTATGGGATAAAGTACGTCCAATGCAGCAAAAGGAGTTGTTCCCGATGGCAAAAACACGAAAGAAAGACGGCGATGCGACACTGGAGCACTATCCTAGGCCCGGCTTTCCCGGCAGTCCCGGCTACCCCGGAATGCCCGGTTATCCTGGCATACCTGGTTACCCTGGCATGCCCGGCGCCCCCGGGAATATGAGCATAGCCCTCGCCACCGCCTATATACCGCCCCAAGTTTTCAGCAACAGCAGCATGTACCCTCTAACGAACGCTCTCCACAACGGAACACTCTTCCCCGAACTATATCGGCCCTATCCCTGAACATCTTGAGAGGGCACCCAATACTTGTTTGAATATTTAAAAAGAGTGCCACTCCGGGCGCGGCTCCCGGCACCCGGCACAACTGATGTTAACCCCACTCAGCGGATACCCGGGGTGCCCATATCACCCAGTGGGTACCCGGGGATGCCCACAAAGCTCGCTGCGCTCGCAATAAAGGTGGCGCTTCGCTCGACGTGCAGGCGTGCGCAGGCACCCGCAGCCTGAGGCGAAGCTTTAGAACCTGTCAACCAACAAGGAAGTAAGCATAAATCCGACGATGCGCCAGCACAGGCTTGGCGCAAGCCAAAATCTTTATTATAAATTTGATTGAGGTGATTGCTGTGGCCAAGCAAAACGTGAACCCTTTACAAACAGTCCAGGAACTGGGGTTTGCCCTGGTGGAACTGAACCTTTACCTGGACACCCATCCCGACGACGCCAACGCCCTGACTGTCTTCAACGACCTTGCCACCCGTTATGCAACGTCACGGTGCAATTATGAGGCTCAATACGGTCCGCTCATCAACTTCGGCACTTCGGGGCCGGCCTCATCCTGGGCATGGGCCCAAGAGCCCTGGCCATGGCAGGTTTGAATAGGGTACAGGGACACCCCCCCCCTTCCGGGGAATCTCCCTATGAATGGGGGCACAACTTTTCGAGAATGTCCCCCTAAGGAGGTATCATTATGTGGTTATATGAAAAGAGGCTGGAATATCCGGTCACGGTCTCCAAACTCGACCCCCAAATGGCCATGTACCTGTACACCCAGTTCGGCGGCCCCAATGGCGAATTGTCAGCCGCCGTCAGATATCTTTCCCAGCGCTACACCATGCCCACCGGGCGCGGCAAGGG
>PLQY01000028.1:0-55681 GCA_003160265.1 Peptococcaceae bacterium
GAGCCTGAGGAGTTCCCCGAGGCCGACCACCTGGTGCTGGGTGAGGCGGAGATCACCCTGGCGCCCTTCCTCACAGACCTGGAGCAGGGCACGGCCGGGCACATCTACGACAGCAGCGAACGGCCGACCATGACCAACACACCGGTACCCGCCTGGGAGTTGCTCAACAGCAAGGACTATGCCTGCATGAGCATCCAGTACTCCCGGGGCTGCCCCTACGACTGCGAGTTCTGCGACATCACCTCGCTCTACGGGCGCAAGCCACGCCTGAAAAACACCTCCCAGTTCATCACTGAACTCGAGACTATCTACGACACCGGCTGGCGGGGCTCGGTCATGGTGGTGGACGACAACTTCATCAGCAACATGAACCAGCTGAAAACAGAGGTCCTGCCGGCGATGATCGACTGGATGGAAAAGCACCACTACCCCTTCTCCTTCCTCACCGAAGCATCCATCAACCTGGCGGATGATCCGGCCCTGATGGTGCTAATGGGGCAGGCGGGGTTCAATAACGTCTTTGTCGGCATCGAGACCCCGAGCGAGGAGGGCCTCAAGGAATGCAACAAGGTCAACAACGTCAACCGCAACCTGATCGCCGCAGTGAAGAGCATCCAAAACTACGGCATGGAGGTCAGCGCCGGCTTCATCGTCGGTTTTGACAGCGACACGCCGTCCATCTTCGAGCGGCAGATCAGCTTCATCCAGCAGAGCGGCATCGTCAACGCCATGGTGGGGCTGCTGAACGCCCCCAGGGGGACGCGGCTGTTCGAGCGCCTGAAGCAGGAAAAAAGGCTGCTGTCCGAGTTTACCGCCAACAACACCGATTTCTCAATGAACTTCATCCCCAAGATGAACCCCCAGAAGCTGGCGGAGGGCTACCGGAGCATCATCACCACCATCTACGACCCGGCCGCCTTCTACGAGCGAGTGTACACATTTTTCAAGGAGTTCCAGCCGATCAAGCGGAGGCGCGCCGAGCGCTTCCAGTTGGTCTACATCAAAGCCCTGCTGCAGGCGATGTTCTACCTGGGCATCCTGGAGAAGGGCCGGCGCCACTACTGGAAGCTCCTGTTCAAGACCACCTTCCGCTACCCGCGCTTCCTGCCGAATGCTGTGATCTTCTCGGTAAACGGGTTCCACTACCGGAAAATATTTGGACAGATGCCCCTCCGATCAGGAGATCATAAACTCCCCGGTTCCTGAGTTCGTTCAAGACGCTGAGCCAGAACTTGGCCGACTCGTTTTCTCCGGTCCACATGCCTAGCGGCAGTCACCGAAGACTACCCCGAAAACAACTCTTTTGAGGGTTTTCTCATCGGGGCCGCAGTGGGACCAAGAAATGAGGTATCGATCAGCCACTTAGGAAGTGCCGGGACTGGAAACTGAAGTAATCTCGGTGGGTATGTTCCAGGGTAGGAGGAATCGATACGGAGCAATCACTCTGCCCAGTTGTTGTCCTTGGGCACGCCGAGGTTATGGAAAAAGACAGCGAGGGCTGCCCGGTGCTTGACGGCGCCCAAGCACCGATCTCCCCTAACCTTTTTCCTGGAATATATCTCTAATTCCCCCCTGGTCCCATTTTAATGACAACCGCTCCCGCAGGTCACCGGACAGGTCCTCGGAATAGACAGAGACGTTGCTGGGATTGAATAGAAAAGTTTCGGCGGTAACCTTACAGGTGCTGCCATTCAGGGCAAAAACAGCTCCGCTCAGAAAGTCGATGATCCGCTGGGCTGTCTCCTTGGGAGTACCATTGAAGTTGGCGATCACCGGCCTGCGGTTCTTCAGGTGGCCGGCCAGCTTTTCCGCTTCCTCGAAGCATCCCGGCGATACCACAACAATCTTCACGTCAGGCGCCGAATGCAGACTCAAGATTGGCGCCTGCTTGCGGGAACCATTCCCCGCCACTTGGGGAGCATCATCCTCTTCCTCTTCCACACCGTCATCCGTAAAACCGACAAAACTCAGAAACTTTTCCCACCAACTCGGCAAGAGAGTCACTCCTTTCCTTACTTTAGTACCCAAAGAGAGCACTTCCTATCCTCACCATGGTGGCGCCCTCTTCTATGGCAATTTCAAAATCGTTGCTCATGCCCATCGACAGATGCTGCAAGTTCAGCCACGCCCTGTTCCGGGACACCTCTTCCCGCAACGACCGCAGCCTCCGGAAAACGGGACGCACCGCTTCCGGGTTCTCCACGTAAGGGGCGATAGTCATCAACCCCAACACATCCAATCCCTTCAGGCTGCGGATCTCGTCCAGGAAGGCCGGCGCATCCTCCGTGGTCAGACCGTGCTTGGTGGCCTCTGCCGCCACGTTGACCTGCACCAAGACCTTCCAGCGACGCCGCCCGGACTCGCTCAGACTGTCCAGGCGTCTGGCCAGGTTGATGCTGTCGAGTGAGTGGATCAGTCCGACCTTATCGACAAGGTATTTAGCCTTGTTCTGCTGGAGGTTCCCGATGAGGTGCCACTCCACCCGGTCGCCCAAGGCTTCGTGCTTGGCGAGGAAATCCTGCACCCGATTCTCCCCGAATACCTTGATTCCGCGGGAGATCGCCTCTCCCAGCAGGTCCACCGGAACCATCTTAGTAACAGCCACCAACTGCACATCCTCTGGGTGGCGCCCCGATTTGAGGGCGGCCCTGGCGATGCGACCGTTGACATCCGCCAGTCTTTCAGACAAAGACCCTGCCAATTGTCCTGCTCCTTTCTCCCATTTTCGACAGCGATGCTTATTTTCCTTTTTTGGAAATTTAAATTTCTTGATTAACCTTCTTGACCAAGCCGGGGTTGGTGACAACATCCATGCCCGTCTGGACTCCCTGCACGGCCACCCTGTCCCCCAGTGTCCCGATCACCTCGACCTTGACGAACTGGATGCCCAGCGGTGTCTTGGTGTAAACCCCCCGCTCGCTGCCCTGAATGACCAGGGCCTGGGTGGGAACCACGATTCCCTCGCACTCCTCGCTAATCAGCTTGACATCCAGGCTGCGGGCACTGAAAGCGTCCCCGGTGGCCTGGCTGACATCTACAATCGCAATGCATGTTCCCGACCTGGATTGCAGTCCGATGACCGTGCCCTGCCCCGCTCCACCCGAGTCCCACTCCAGGTCTACGCTGCTGCCAATTGCCAGGCCCCCAGGCTGTCCGTCAAGCTTGACCAGAAAGTAGGGATCGACCAGGTTGTCGACAATCTTGAAAACCGGACTGCCGCCCTGGACCTCCTGGAGCGGAGCTTCCAAGGGTTTTGGTCTGACCGAGTTGAACAGCGTGAACAGATCCATCCGCTGGTAGTTGGCCGGAGCGAGTATCCCCTCCCAACCATCCAGTTGGCAACTGACTATTCCCGCTGCCGGACTCTTTACTTCCACGGATCCCTGTTCTTGTTCAGGGCTCACGGCGCCGCTGATCCGGGCTACCGGAGCGCCGATATGAACCCTGACGCCCTCTGTAGCCAACCAGGCCACGCTGCCGGAAGCCGGCGCCGTAACCACGGTTTCATTGCGCATGATGATGGCCTGTCCCTCATAAGTAACAGACAGTTCTGACCATGCTGCGCTTTCCGTCTTGATCGCCTCGGACACACCAAAAACGTAGGCCTGTTTACCAAGCCAGACCAGCACCAATATAGCCACAGCCATAAGCAGAATACGTCCGGTCCAGATCTCGGCACGTTTAATCAGACTGGCTCTTTCCAATCTTTTTTTCCTGTTATTGGCCTTTGTCTGTTCGTCAGCCCTATCTCGCGCCATAACCAGCCCTGACCACCGCATCCTGTACTTTGGTGAATTGAACAATCATTGTATTGTTTCTTCCAATCCGGATCATAAGGAACCAATTTCACAATATCATACGGCAAACACTAACATAACACCATCAGGGCCGCCATTCTACCGGTATGACCGCCACTGCCCCGGTATGAGAAGAACAGATCCTGCCGGCAGATGGTGCAGAACCGGCTGATGATGATATTTTCCCGCTTCAGCCCTGCCTCCTGGAGCCACCTGGCGTTCCCCCTCCAGAGGTCAAACGTCCACTTTTCCTGGTTTTCGGGTGTTCGCCTGTTTATGCCGACATCCTGGCTTCGCGATCGCAAGACATTCCACTCGGCCGGGAAAACCGCCCGGGCAGCCTCGGCCACCTCATCCCCCACCTCGTAGCAGCATGGCCCCGCCGCCGGCGCCAGAGCAGCATGGCAGTCTCCAGGACGGGAACCAAATTTCTCGACCATCACCGCCACTGTCTTCCCGGCGATCCCCGCCACCGTGCCGCGCCAGCCGGCGTGAGCCAACCCGATGACGCCATGCACCGGGTCATAAAGGCAAACTGCCAGGCAATCGGCAAACAGCCCGAATAGGGGAATGACCGGGGTGGCAGTCACCTGGGCATCCGCCTCAATGACCGGACTATCGTTGTCTCGAATTTCATCTACAACGACCACGCGGTCACTGTGCACCTGTTTGACGCTGGAAAGTTTATAAGCATCCAAACCAAGCGTATTACAGAGCAGCATCCGGTTCTCGGCCACCAGTCCGGGGTCGTCGCCCGCACTCATGCCCAGGTTCAACTCAGCATAAGCTCCAGTGCTGACCCCGCCGCGGCGGGTGGTGAAGACCAGGCGCACCCCGTATTTGCCCTGGACGCCGCCGAAGCCGGGTAAAACCAGGTAAGGCACCGGTCCCGGCTCTGTTTTTAATGTAAAATCCATGTGCTGTCCCTTTTTCTTTTATTATGAATTGTAACCGCTCAGGAGCCGGGAGACAGGAGCCGAGCGTAAGCCCGGATGCGGTGGACTACTGAATTCTGAATACTTGAATAGTAACACATATTTAAGGGCAATGCTAATTGAACGCCGAGTTCATTGATACCAGGTTTCGCAGGCCTGCCTGAACTCTTCGTGGAACGTGATCTTGGATGTATCCGCCATTGCTGCATGCGTAGCGCCCGACTCCAAGGCATCCTTTACCAGATCATCAACATTGATTGATATGCTCTTTTGTCAAATCCTATCTAACTTTTATTCTGCCTGGACCGCCATTCCTGCTGCCAGAGACTCATGTACCAGGATCAGGCGCTGGTTGCGCGAGCCCCTGAAGGGCAGATCCCAGTCACGTTCTTCAGCTATAAATGGTCCGTCTACCAGTATATCCGTAGCCTCCAACAGCCGTTTCACATCCTCGTCCGCGAGGGATTTGGTTTGCAGTTCTTCAAAAGTATATCCGGAGTAGGTAACAATATCCATACCCAAAGGCTTGATCTGCTCGGCTAGCAGAGCACAGGCCGCCACCTGCTCAAAAGGCTCCCCCCCGGAGAAGGTGACCCCCCTGTTCAGCCTGCCTTCCCCGATCTGGGCCAGGATCTCTCCCGTGTCCATCTCCTGACCACCGTAAAAGTCCCAGGTGTCGGGATTATGGCAGCCGCTGCAGTGCCGGGTGCACCCCTGCACGAATATGACGAACCGCAGACCGGGGCCGTCGACCACGCTCTCTTTTTCAATTCCGGCCACCCTGATCTTCATCGGCCTCCTCCGTGCTATCAAGTGCATCTCTCAACTGTGCGGCAACCGGTGCTTCAGTTCCTCCACTTTGCCGTCGTTGAAGCGGTCGATGGTGCTCAGGTAGCCGGTGATCCGGCGGATGCGCCGGATGTCGGCGGAGCCGCAGCGCGGGCAGTTCGGCTCGTTGATGACACCCTGCAGACCGCAGTTGCAGCAGAAGTCCACCGGGTAGTTGATACCACCGTATCCCATGTCGCTCTCGGCCATGTGCCGGATGATGGCCTCCACCGCCTCCGGGTTGTGCTGCGGTGGCGCGGCAAACTCCACGTAGCTGATGTGCCCGGCGTTGCAGAACCTGTGATAGGGACCCTCCAGGCTGATCTTGTCAAAACTGCTGATCGGAAAATGCACCGGTATATGGTAGGAGTTGGTGTAGTATTCCTGGTTGGTGATTCCCGGGATAATCCCATACTCCTTGCGATCCAGCCTGACGTAACGACCGCACGTTCCCTCGGCCGGCGTGGCTAACAGGGTATAGTTGAGGTTGAACCGCTCGCAGGCCTCGTCGGTCTTCCTTCTCAGGTAGTTCACAATCTCCAGTCCCAACTGCTGGGAGTCTTTGCTCTGACCATGGTGATAACCGGTCAGGGCGACCAGCATCTCCGCCAGGCCGATGAAACCTACAGTCAGGGTGCCGTTAACGATGGCGGGCTCGATCGAATCATCCGGCTTCAAGTCCTCCGAACCCAGGTACATACCCTGTCCCATGACAAAGGGCAGGTCCTTGACCTTCAGCCGGCACTGCACCTGGAAACGATGGTATAGTTGGTTGATCGTCAGTTCGGTCACCTCGTCCAGCAGCCGGTAGAAGGTCTTCATGTTTCGCTCAGCCTTGATCCCCAACCGGGGCAGGTTGATGGTGGTGAAGGAGAGGTTGCCGCGCCCGGTAGTCACCGCTGGACCGCGGCGGTTGTCCATGGTACGGGTGCGGCAGCCCATGTAAGCCACCTGGTCATCGTAAGGCTTGTTGAAAGAGGAGTCCATGAAGCTGAAGGTGGGGTTCAGCCGCTTGCTGGCCACCCTCACTGCCAGTTGGAACAGGTCGTAGTTGGGGTCCTGGGGATCGAAGCTAACGCCCTTCTTGACCCGGAAGATGACGTTAGGAAAGATCGGGTTCTCCCCACGGCCAAGCCCGGCCTCGTAGGCCAGCAGAAAGTTCCGGGTCACCCCCCGCCCCTCTTCGCTGGTATCCGTTCCCAGGTTGATCGACGAGAAGGGGACCTGGCTGCCAGCCCTGCTATGCATGCTATTTAGGTTAAAGACCAGGGCCTCCATGGCCTGGTACACTTTATCCTCATCGGCGCCATCCATCGATGGCGCTATCTGCTTGTCGAAGAAGGGAAAGGATTGCCCGCCGAACATGTCGTTCTGGGAGCTTTGAAGGATGATCGCAGCCAGTGAGGTAGCTGACGCCGGGCGCTTGGGCGGCCTGATGTAGCCGTGTCCGGTGTTGAATCCTTCCTTTAATAGCTTTTCTAGGGGGATCTGAAGGCAATTACAAGTAGTAGCGTAGAAGTCTAAATCGTGTATGTGTATGTCCCCCCGGCTGTGGGCGAGGGAATAATCCTCATCGATCAGACGGGTGAGGTAGTACCTCCTACTTGCGGCGCTGGCGATCTGCAGCATCTTCGCTGATGGGGAGTTTCCAACGTTTGCGTTATCCCGGTCGGTCTCCTTGACAATGTCCTCCACCACATCCATCAGCTCGCCCTTGGCGTCGCGTACCCGGCTGCGGCGGTCGCGGTAGAGGATGTAGGCCTTGGCGGTCTTGGCATGCCCCTTCTCGATCAGGATCTTCTCCACGACGTCCTGGACGTCCTCCACCCCGAATACCTGGCCGTTAGACTGCTGCTTCAGCATGCGCAGCACTCCCAGGGTCAGCTCCATAGCGGTCTCCCGGTCCTCTCCCCCCACCGAGCGGGCCGCCTTGAAGATGGCATCGGTGATCTTGGAATCGTCAAAATGTACTTCCCGCCCGTCTCTCTTTTTGATCTTGGCAAACAAAGCTTCTGCCTCCCCCATATCTTCTCTCTGGAAATATCATAACACGAACATGTATTTGTGACAAACAAACGCTCTGGTGTCACCTGCCTGAAATCCGGACGGGGAAACGAATTTGCTCAACCTCAATGTTACGGCGTATCCCCCACGCCCAGTTCCTCCAGGCAGGTGAGAATCTCCCCCACATCCTTGAACTCCCGGTACACCGAGGCAAAGCGAATGTAAGCCACCTTGTCCACGGTGCGCAGGTGCTCCATCACCAGGCGACCGATCTCCATGCTGGGCACCTCCGAATTGGGCGCGTCTTTCAGGGTGCGCACGATGTCATCCGCCAGGACCGAGATGGTCTCCATGGTGGCCCGCCGCCTTTCGCAGGCTTTCATTATTCCCCGCAACAGCTTCTCCCGCTCAAACAACTCCCTGCGCCCGTCTTTCTTGACCACCCAGAGCGGTATCTCTTCGATCCGCTCGTAAGTGGTAAAGCGACGGTTGCAGTCAGCGCACTCCCGACGCCGCCTGATGGCGTCACGCTCATCGGTAGAGCGGGAATCCAGCACCCGGGTGTCACCGCTTTTGCAGTATGGACAGCGCATTCCCGGCCTCCCAGCAACAGTATTTTCAAACTCAAACAGGCTGTCAATCTCAAGATATTGAGTATCTTTCAACTTCTTTATACTATATATAGTAACATAAATCAATCCTCAGGGCCATAAAAAAATGTCCCTATTTTTTGGGACAGAAGTCCAAAAATATGCCTCTCTTTTTTACTTTTCCATCTTTTCCGTCTTATTGGGCTGGATGACCGGACCCACACTAACCAGAATGACGTCCACCCCAATCTTCATAATGTTTTCCCATGGGACCACCACTTCATCACTCCGTGCAAACAGGCTGAAGAAGCTTCCGTTGCTGCCCGGTAGGATCAGGGACTTGATCCTTCCCTGCTCCAGATCGAAATCGATGTCCTTGATGGTGCCCATCCGCTTTCCGTCGTAGGTATTGATCACGTCGCGCAGTCGGAGATCCGAGATCTTAACCAAATTCTCCACCCCCCTATCAATATATGTCGTCCTCAAGCCGCCGGCGCCTGATCTTACAATGAAACATGTGGAACGGGTTCAACATTGAGTTCTTCGGGAAATGGGTCTCTGTTATTATATGCTGAGACAGCATCCCTTCATGATCAGATGAGGGGTATCCCAAATGAGACTTCAGAGCTTGGAAAAGCCGGGGCGGATCTGTACCGGATGGAAGCGGCTTGAGAAGTTGCTCAACAAAAATGGCCCGGCCGTTCCGGAGCCATTGTACCTTGTGTCATACTCTGCTTCCTACTTATCAAGTTTCTCCAGCCGTCCTGTTAACCTTAAAAAGCCATAATCTCCTTCAAGAGCTGAACACCCTAGCCATATACCCCGACTCGTTCTCCAGCCAGTCCAGTACCCGAAGCCTGAGCCTGACGCTGGCACCCACCACCGGGTTCATCTCATGCTGCGCCAGGAGCGGCTGGACGGGTCCATTAGCCATGGTGGCCGAGTCCTTTACGGCATCGCCGGTCATGATGCCGGCCCCGGCGGCGTCAACAAAACAGAGGGGCGGAAAGAGGACGCACCACCAGTTGGCTCCGGCTCCCCGGCCGAGGATGACCCGCACCGCCCTGTAGTTGCCGGCGGGCAGTACCAGGTCTCCGTAGGTTCTGGTGGGGAAGTCGAAGTCGCCGATCTCCACCCGCGCCGGATAGCGACGTCCATTGTCAGCCATGACCTGCTCCGCAATGCTGGCGATCTTGCCCTGATCCGACGCCAATAATGCCTCGGCCTCGGTGCGGCTGCGCAGCTTCAGCAGCTCCGGCCGAAAAGCAGTGATGATAGCATCGCGCACACGGTACTTCAATTCCTGATCCCCCGGATCATTGCTGTTGGCGATGATATGCAGCCTGATCAGGTTGTCGTGGTCGTATGCCTTGCCGGCCCGCTCCCTGGCGGCCAGCCGCCACGCTGAGGTCACGATCAATCCTGCCAGCACCATCCCGATGAGTATCACAAGCGCGGCTTTGCGTCTCATTTTTCACGACTCCCCTTAGACATATTTTCGCATGTGAATGAGGGCGGCTTTTTCCAAGCGGGAGACCTGGGCCTGTGAAATACCAATCTCGTCGGCAACCTCCATCTGGGTCTTGCCTTCAAAAAAGCGCAGCGTGAGAATCAGCTTCTCCCGGTCATTCAGTTTGCGGAGAGCATCCCGAACGGCGATCCGCTCCAGCCAGTTGGTGTCATGGTTCTTCTCATCACCGATCTGATCCATGACGAAGATGGGATCGCCTCCATCGTGGTAGATCGGTTCAAACAGCGAGACCGGCTCCTGGATGGCGTCCATGGCAAAGATGACTTCTTCCCTCTGGATGTGCAATTCCTCGGCAATCTCGCTCAGGGATGGCTCGCGGGAGTGACGGTTTACCAGGTTTTCCCGCACCTGGATCGCCTTGTAGGCAATGTCCCGTAGCGAGCGGCTGACCCGGACCGGGTTGTTGTCCCGCAGGTAGCGTCTGATCTCCCCGATGATCATCGGCACCGCGTAGGTAGAGAACTTGACGTTCTGACTCAGGTCAAAGTTGTCGATTGCTTTGATCAGGCCGATACAACCCACCTGGAACAGGTCGTCGACGAATTCGCCCCGGTTAATAAAGCGCTGGATGACGCTGAGAACCAGGCGAAGGTTGCCGTTGATCATTTTCTCACGGGCAGCCCGATCTCCGCTCTGAATGTATTGGAACAGTTCCCGCATCTGGGCGCTTGTTAAAACTGGGAGATTAGCCGTATTAACACCGCATATCTCAACTTTGTTAACCATACCATCTAAATCCTCCCGCGCCCACCGGGTGCCCTCCTCCGCATCCAGGCCTTTGGCCTGGCCTGAAAGAATGCGGAGTACATGGGCGCGCACCCGGCTCTCTGGTCGTATTTCATTATTACCTTGGAGTTCTCAATTTATACCGCATGCTGCGTAAGGCATCTAGACCAAATAAAAAAAGGGGGTCTCAACCCCCATAGGCCGTGCATTGTAGGCTACCCGTCATATTAATGCTGTTTCTAATCGAAGCGGCAGATCTCCTTTCTCAGGCGCTTGATGATCCGCTTTTCCAGGCGGGAGATGTAGGACTGGGAGATACCCAGAAAATCTGCCACCTCTTTCTGGGTTTTCTCGTTGTCCCCCCGCAGCCCGAAACGCAGTTCCATGATGTTGCGCTCACGGGCCGAGAGCTTGTTGATGGCGCTATGCAGCAGGTTCCGGTCAACCTCCTCCTCCAGTTCCCGGTAGATGATATCGTTTTCGGTGCCCAGCACGTCCGAGAGCAGCAGTTCGTTCCCGTCCCAATCAACATTCAATGGTTCGTCGAAAGAGACCTCGACCTTCACCTTATTGCTGCGGCGCAGGTGCATCAGGATCTCATTCTCGATGCACCTGGAAGCATAGGTTGCCAGCTTGATCCGGCGTTCCGGCTTGAAAGTGTTGACAGCCTTGATTAGGCCGATAGTGCCGATGGAGACCAGGTCCTCGATGCCCACCCCGGTATTTTCAAACTTGCGGGCAATGTACACCACCAGCCTTAAATTGCGCTCGATCAGCACGTTGCGGACATTGGAGTCGCCTGTCTCCAGGCGTTCCAGCAGGCCGAGCTCTTCACCACTGGTCAGCGGGGGAGGCAGCGCTTCATGATTACCGATATAGTAGATCTCTGAAGAGGTCTTGATCCTTTGCAGCAACCGGTCTACGCAATCGCGAAAGTGTTGGAGCCAGCTTGCTTTCGGTATTCCCATCTCCATCCCCCCATCTTAGTCGTTGGTCGTGAGCCGGCCCACCTTCGGCGGGTACCCGTCGTTGGATTTTGCATGCATAGCTGCAGGCTTTACTTTTGAATCTTGGTATGTAGAAGATTTTCCAACCGCACCCACCGCCTTTGGCCATCCAACCACCAAACACTATTCTTAATCCAACCACTAATCACCCACCACTAACCAACTCTTTTATACCGATGCCTGGAGCAGGTCCGGGTGCAGCAGGGCGTGGTAGGTTCCCCTGGGAGACAGGCGCCTGCCGTAGATCCCCACCACCACGTTGGAATTGCGCACCTTCTGGTCTCCCGTCAAGATGGTGATCTCGTCCGGCTTGAATCCTATCAGCATGCCGTGCCGTTTCCCTATGGTGGTGAAGGGGATCACCCTGATCGGGATGGTGTAGCCCGCCTCCGCAAAGCATTGGGTCACCTTTTCAAGATCGACATCCCCACCCGCCGGAAAAAAGTGACTGGTATTCGGTGGCAGGAAGGGCGCCAGCACGTCATATTCCACGATCACCACCGGCGCCCCGGAGAGCGGGTCCACTAACTGGTTGCCGGTATCCACCAGTCCATCCACTCTGATCTCGTTGCCCTGCAGCTTGATCAGCACCGGAACCTTCAGCATGTCCTGTAAAAAGGCCTTCCTCAGAAAAGCCACCCCCCACTTGCCGAGCAGGACTGCGGCGCCCAGAGCGACGACCAGCCACAGGTACGGGAGCGGCACGCTGCTGGAAACCGGCTGGACGGTGAAGTTATTCAAGAAATAGACGAATCCCAGCACGGCTCCGCCCATCAGAAAAGCGATCAGGTAGAAGTACAGCAACACACGCCCAAACTGTTTCCATGCCAGGGGCGCGAAGGCAACCCCGAGCATGGCCAGGGAGACGAGGAACTTCATCAAGATGGCAGACAGAAAATAGAGGTCCGGCAGCAGCACCAGGATGCCATAAATCGCCCCGAAGCAGGCTGCGCACGCCAACCGCCAGGCGACGAACCGCGTCCGCGAGATCCTGGCTGCAGCCCACAGCACCCCGAAGTCCATGATAAAATTGATCACGAAGAGCACATCGACATAGATCACCGGTTGCCCGGGCATAATATTCACCTCAGTTGGGGACATTCATCGAAGCGGTGTGCCCCCGTTCCCTAAGCCCCGCAATACTTGTCCTTCTGCTTGCGTTTCCAGCCCACCTACCTTCGGCGGGTACCCGGGAAGCCAAGTTTTCTATAAAGTTCTCTCGGCAGTTCCTGGCACTCTCTCGTTTACCATTTATATGCGCTGCACTCAAGCTCCATTCCCCAGCCTGTACCCTAACCAATTATAAATAAAATCATAGGTAGAAATTGTCATTTCCGGCAGGCCGTCAAAAAAATAAAGCTGCTATTTTGACTGATCAAGCCAAAAAGCAGCATATTCAACTGGGTCTTGGCTTCAGAGGGGGATTGCTTTTCCCCCACTGAAGCTTANNCTGAAGCTTAGAGCCAGTTAACTAGGGGCGTAGCCGCTCTTATTCCACCGCTTCCAAGCGGGGGCATTAGAGCGGGTAGCCATCGGTGAACCGTCCCCATCCTTCCAAATAAAAAAGCTGCTTATTGACTTATTAACCAAAAAGCAGCGATCATACCTGGGTTTGCCTCTGACTTTTTATTCTATCTCTTCCGCAGAAAGGCCGGGATGTCCAGGTTGTCATCCGAAGCGAAGGACTTGAAGTCGATGACGGTTTTCTCCCTGGTCATCGGCTTGGCGTCAAAGCCGGTGGCGATCACCGTCACCCGGACCTCGTCATCCAGATTCTCATCGATGACCGCTCCGAAGATGATGTTGGCCTCCGGGTCAGCCGCCTGCTGGATGATATCGGCAGCTTCGTTCACCTCGAACAGACCAAGGCTCGGCCCTCCGGTGATGTTCAGCAATACCCCTTTCGCCCCCTCGATGGAGGTCTCCAGCAGGGGGCTGGAGATGGCAATGCGCGCCGCCTCCGCGGCCCGGTTCTCCCCCTGAGCGCTGCCGATCCCCATCAGGGCCGAGCCGGTCTCCGTCATGATGGTCTTGACATCGGCAAAGTCTAGGTTGATCAGTCCTGGCACCGAGATCAGGTCCGAAATGCCCTGAACACCCTGCCTGAGAACATCATCCGCAATCCGGAAGGCCTCGTTAATCGAGGTGTTCTTGTCGACCACTTGCAGGAGGCGGTCGTTGGGGATGATAATCAGGGTATCGACCTTGCTTTTTAAGTCTTGAATTCCCTTGTCGGACTGCAGCGCTCTTTTTTTGCCCTCGAAGGTAAATGGCCGCGTCACCACTCCCACCGTCAGGGCGCCCAATTCCTTGGCGACCTCGGCCACCACCGGGGCTCCGCCGGTACCGGTACCGCCGCCCATACCTGCGGTCACGAAGACCATGTCCGCCCCGCGCAGAGCCTGGCTCAATTCATCGCGGCTCTCCTGGGCAGCCTTGAAACCGATCTCCGGATCGGCTCCGGCGCCCAGCCCCTTGGTCAGCTTGGCGCCGATCTGGATCTTGTGCTCCGTCAGGGAGAAGTTCAGGGCCTGGGCATCGGTATTCACCGAGTAGAAAAAGACCCCTTTCAATCCGGCGTGAATCATCCGGTTGATAGCGTTGTTGCCGCCGCCGCCCACCCCGATCACCTTGATATTGGCAAACTGATTCACTTCTAGCTCCAATTCTAACACTCCCCGATCATCCCCATTTCACAAGAGATCTTTAAACCATTTTCTAATTTTGGTGAAGGTATCTTTCCAGGACAACCCTTCGGGCTTTTCCATCTCGATGCCATGGCGCCTGGCGGCATAAGACAACAGCCCGATGCCGGTGGCAAATACCGGACTGTGGATCACGTCGGCCAGGCCGCCGGCCGCCTCCGGAAAACCCAACCGCACCGGACGTTCCATCACCTCGGTCGCCAGTTCCACCAAGCCTTCCGTTAGGGCTCCGCCCCCGGTGATCACAATCCCTCCCGGGAGCAGGCCCTGATACCGGCTCTTCTCCAATTGATTCTTCACCATTCCAAGTATTTCCTGCACTCGGGGTTGAATTATCTTGGCGATCATTTTTTTGGACGCCTGATGCACCTCTTTGCCGCCCATACCAGGAACATCGACCATCTCATTATCAGGCATCAGTTCGGGTAGAACGGAACCCGCTTTTTTCTTCAACTCCTCCGCCTGATTCAAAGGAGTCCGCAATCCCACAGCCAGATCGCTGGTGATGTAATCTCCTCCTACCGGCAATACCGCGCTGTACCAGAGCGAACCCTGATCGTAAACGGCGATATCGGTGGCGCCCCCGCCAATATCTACGACCGCTACCCCCAGTTCCTTCTCAGCCGGTAACAGGACTGCCTCCCCGGAGGCCAGAGAATTCAACACCAGTTCCTGGACGTGGAAACCGGCCCGCTCACAGCATTTTAAAAGGTTTTGCGCAGCAGCGTTGGTGATGGTCACGATCTGGGTTTCCACTTCCAGCCTGGCCCCCACCATTCCCACCGGGTCCAGAATGTTCTCATTGCCATCGACAATAAACTGCCGCGGAATTACATGCACCACACGGCGGTCATGAGGCAGAGCAATTACCCGCGCCGCCTGGAGCACTCTTTCCACATCCTCGCGGGCGATCTCCTGCTCAGGATCGGCGACCGCAACCACACCCCGGTTATTTATAGAAGCTATCGAAATGCCGGTGATGCCGACGTATCCCCCATCGATTTCCCGTCCGCTCATCTGTTCGGCCTTCTCAATCGCCTGTTCGATAGAGCGGACAGTGTTCTCGATATCAATGACGCTGCCACGGCGGATTCCCGCAGAGGGAACAGAGCCAAACCCGACTATCTGCAGTTGACCGTCGGGCCCAATGCTTCCTATTATTACTGCGACCTTAGTACTACCTACGTCCAATCCTACAATGGTTTCTCCCCGGGCCAATTTGACACCTCCACCCGGCTGTTTACATGATAATTCAACACAAATCAATATTTCCCTTTTTTGTTTAATCTCCCATTGATATTTTTTAGTCACATTTTTCGCTTTCACCAGGCGGCGCGGGTTATTTATACTCAACGGCGGGGGTCTGAACCGAACGCAGGTCGATATACGCCACCGAACCGGGGTCGTCCAGGTTCGCCATGAGGGACTGAGCGGTGAGCAGCTTGGAGTGCAGGTTCTGACTGTCTCCCAGGTAAATCGGAATACCATCCCTAGTATAGGCTATCAAACTTTCGGGGTTGGCAACGTCGACCTCAGAAAAAAAATCTTCCACGCTCAGGTCCAGGGCAGCCAGGACCACCGGCAGGGCCGGGTTGGCGCTGACCTGCTTGCCCGGTTCGGTGGTGTCCGGGGTCAGACCGGTAATGATCGGCAGGCTATACAGGCGCGTAGAGGTAAGGTTATCGATACAGACCCCATTCCGGTCCAGCACCAGCCAGTCCTGGCCGGCGATCAACAGGGCGCTCGGTTGCCGCTCCTCGATGTCAATCTCGACCTTGTTCGGGAGTTGGCGACGGAGTACCGCGCCAGCTATCCAGGGATCGGTCAGAAGACGCTCCCTGGCCTGGTCCAGGTTGACCTGGAAGATGTTCACCCCATCGCTGAGGCCGCTTTGACCGGTCACTTCGCCGGGAGTGAGGTGCTGTTGCCCCCTGACCTCGATCTTCTGCAGGGCAAAAAAAGAGGACTGGCTGAAGTAGTAGAGGGCATAAACCACAAAAACAGCGATCAGGATCGCTTTGAACAAGGTCAAAAAAACCCTTAGAGCAGCCTTTCTAGGTCTTCTGGCACCAGTCCGGGCCTTCCCCACGCTTGTCCTCCCCCTGTTAAAAAACGTAACTGCCATACCCTGAGAAAGTCTTTCAAAACAAATCACTTTAGCCCGCAGGTGGCAGTTATAAGGGAACTATTGCTCAGCAAGCTCGCAATTGGAATCGCAATTTGAGGAAAATTGCTATTTCTACGCAGGCTCCGCAATTGGAATCGCAATTTTCGGTGGTCTACGTACTGCAATATTCCCATAAGTTAGTATTAATAAGGCCTGCAAAAAGATTGAGGTTGAACTTCGTTTTCCTTTCGAACTTCGAACCTCAAATTTCGAACATCGAATCAGGCCTCCCGGCGCACCTTGGCTCCCAAAAGGCGAAGCTTTGACTCCAGTTTTTCGTAGCCCCTGTCGATGTGCTGCAGCCCCTCGACGACAGTGGTATTGTCGGAAGCCAGACCACCCAGGACGAGGGCTGCCCCGGCCCTCAGGTCCGTGGACTCCACCACCGCGCCCGTAAGGCTCTGCACACCTTCAACCACCGCGCTCCGCCCCTCCACCCGGATCTGGGCCCCCATGCGCCGTAACTCGCCCACGTGCTGAAAACGGTTTTCAAAGATATTCTCCGTGATGATGCTGGTACCTCTGGCCAGGCTGAGAAAAACCATCATCTGGGCCTGCATGTCGGTGGGAAATCCAGGAAAGGGCATGGTACGGACATCCAGGGAATTCCACCGGTCAACTCCACGCACATGGATCCAGTCATCCTTTTCCTGGACGTCGATACCCGCCTCCCGGAGTTTGGCGGTGACCGGCTCCACGTGCTCCGGAATGGTGTTTCTGATCAGGACGTCCCCCCTGGTCACGGCAGCAGCCACCATGAAGGTGCCGGTCTCGATCCGGTCCGGGATGACCCGGTAGGCGATCTCCCGGCCGAGCTTGGGCACACCGTCGATGCGGATGACATCCAGTCCGGCGCCTTTGATCCTGGCCCCCAACTTGTTCAAAAAGTTTTGCAGTTCGATGATCTCCGGTTCCCGGGCGGTATTGCGGATGATGGTAGTTCCCTCAGCCATGGCTGCAGCCATCATAATATTCTCCGTTGCCCCCACGCTGGGGAAATCCAGGTGGAGGTCCGTGCCCTCCAGCCTGGCGCACTCCGCCTCGATGAAACCGTGATTCTGGGCCACTTCCGCTCCCAGGGCAATAAAACTCTTCAGGTGGAGGTCCATCGGGCGGGAGCCGATCGTGCAACCGCCGGGCTGCGATACCCTGACTCTCCCGAAGCGCCCCAGCAGGGCCCCCATCACCAGGTTGGAGGCGCGCATCATCCTCATCAGGGAGGGCGAGACCTCTGTGGAATTGATACTTGACGGGTCGATCTCCATCATGTCGCCCACAAAATTGACTTTGACGCCAAGCTCCTGCAGCACATCCTTCATGATCTTGACGTCATCCAGGCAGGGGACGCCTTCAAGCACAAGAGGGCTCTCGCTCAACAGGGATGCTGCAAGAATAGGAAGAATGGCATTTTTTGCGCCGCTAATCGTGACTACACCTTTTAACCTGGCTCCGCCAGAGATGATCAACCGCTCCACTCAAGCTCACCTTTCCTCCCCCACCACACGCACCTCGGCTATGAGGTCGATGCCAAACCGGGCTGCCACACGGTCACGAACTATCTCCATCAGTTCTTTTACCTGGGTTGCCGTAGCGTGTCCCAGGTTCACTATGAAGTTGGCGTGCTTGGTAGAAACCTGGGCGTCTCCCACTTGGAACCCTTTCAGGCCTGACATCTCGATCAGGCGCCCGGCCGGCTGCCCCGGTGGGTTCCGGAAGACGCTTCCCGCTGAAGGCAAATCCAGCGGGTGCTGACTGCTGCGGTATGTCAAAAAAACTTCGAGGCGCTCCTGGACTTCTTTTTGTTCGGCCTCCTGCAGTTCCAGCCTCGCCTTCAAGATGATCAGACGCTCCGGTTGCAGTGCCGAGTGACGGTAATCGAAGGTCAACTCGGAGGCCTTCCATGTTCTCCTGGCGCCGATAAAATCAATGGTTTCGACTTCGCTCACGCTTGACCCGATAAACTGCCCAAACGCCCCCGCATTCATGATCAGGGCGCCTCCCAGCGAGGCAGGAATACCGCCTGCAAATTCCAGGCCGCCCAGGCTCTCCCGCGCAGCCGCCCGAGCCAGTGCCGGCAGAAACACCCCTGCCCCCGCCGTAATCTCATTGCCGTCGATGCACAGTTCCTGCAGGCCGGCCCCGATCTTCAGCACCAGACCCTTGATGCCGGTATCGCTGACCAGCAGGTTGGAGCCGTTTCCGATCACTGTCAGCGGGAGGCTGTGCCGTCCGGTAAACTCCAGGGCGGCCGTGACGTCATCCTCAACCCGGGGTATCAGCAGCAGTTCCGCAGGGCCACCGATGCGCCAGGTAGTGAACTGTTCCATCGGGACCCCGGCCAACACCCTGCCGGCAACACCTGCCTGCAATTCCGTAGCCAGATCCTGCCAGCTCATTGAACCGTGGTCTCCAGTTCCCTGGCAAGGTTTCGGCCAACCGTCCACACATTGCCGGCCCCGATAGTCAGGATCAGGTCGCCGGATCTGGTCGTTCTCTTCAGGTAATCGACCACATCATCAAGCTTCTTTAGGAAGACAACTTCCTTCCCGTTCCTTTTCAAGGCCTGGACGATCAGGTCTGCAGTGACCCCTGCAATCGGCTGCTCCCCGGCCGAATAGATGTCGGTGACGATCACCAGGTCCGCTTCCTGAAAAGAGTTCCCGAACTCCTCCCGCAGAAATTTCGTTCTGGTATAGCGGTGGGGCTGAAATACGGCGATCGTCCGGCGGCGCCTGAGGCTCTCGCTGGCCATCAACAGCGCCCTGATCTCAGTGGGGTGGTGCGCATAATCATCGACTATCTTGATGCCGTCGAGCTGGGCGACTAGTTGAAAGCGCCGCTGGGCGCCCGTGAAAGATTTCAGGGCGCCGGCGCACTGCTCAAAGCTCATTCCCAGGCGCATACCCACCGCGATCGCCGCCAGAGCGTTCTGAGCGTTATGCATTCCAGGCACCGACAGGACCAATCTTCCTATAGACCGCCCGTTCAGTAGCACCGATACCCAGGTAGTGAACTCCTGCCTATCAACATCCGTGGCTTTATACACCGGATCACCGGTCAAACCATAAGTGATGGCCTCGGCGCCCCCGGGATCGAGGCTGCGCACATGCTCGTTATCGGTGCACAGCACTACGAAACCCCCGTCCAGGATCTGGTTGACATATCGTTGGTAAGCTTGCTTCATGGCGCCAAGGTTTTTATAGTAATCCAGGTGATCGTTGTCGATGTTGGTAATGACGGCGCCATAGGGCGCCAGCTTCAAAAAGGAACCGTCGCTCTCGTCCGCTTCCGCCACCAGATATTCTCCGGTGCCCAACCCGGCATTGCTGCCCATGTCATTGACCTCCCCGCCGATGATGAAGGTGGGATCAAAGCCATTGGCAGCCAGCACGAGGGAGATCATGGAACTGGTTGTAGTCTTGCCATGGGCCCCGACAACCGCTATTCCCCTGTATTCATTCATCAACCCGGCCAGTAGTTCGCCGCGGCTGATCACGTTCAGGCCGAGTCTCAGGGCGGCGCATAACTCTTCGTTGGTGGGAGGAATCGCCGAAGAGTAGACCACGCTGTCCATACCCGGTTGGATGTTCTCCGCAGTGTGGCCAATAGAAATCTCGGCCCCCTTTTCGACTAAGCGCTTGACGTTGGCAGAAGCCACCAAGTCGGAACCGCTCACGCGTTTGCCCTTCTCCAGCATGATCTTGGCGAGGCCGCTCATCCCCGCGCCACCGATCCCGACGAAGTGATACCAATTTCCCTGCAATTTTCCATCTCCTCCCCCATTTTGCCCATTATCGTCCGTTTTCAAAGTCATTCGCATCAACATTCTATGTCTGCCCCTTTTCGGAGGTTCCTTCTGCCGCCTACTTCTCGCATCCCACTTCCCAAAATCGTCCGGGTGATGATCTCACCTGCCTGCGGCTTGCCAAAGCGGAGCGCAGCCCGACCCATGGTTCTTCGAAGGCAGTCGTCCCCAAGCAGTCGCTCCATCTGTTCGAGCAGACGGTCGGGGGTCAGGTCCGGCTCCGGAATCATGACCGCTGCCTGCTCCCTGGCGAGATAGAGGGCATTGTGATATTGATGGTTGCCTGCCGCATAGGGGTAGGGAATGAGGATGGCGGGTATGCCCAGAGCTGTCAGCTCAGCTATCGTCGCCGCTCCAGCCCGGCCGATCATGATATCGGCAGCCCCCAGCCCATACTCCATCTCCTCGAGGTACGGCCTGATCACTATTTTTCCAATTTTATCTTCATTTATTCTCTTGGTTGCCATCTGTTTACAGACACCGTCGAACTCCGCCCTGCCGGTCAAGTGTATGAACTGCAGCGTTCGGCGCCCTGTTCCGGATACTTCTGAAGTCTCTGCCAGGATCCGGTAGACATCCAGCATCACTTCATTGATGCGCCGCGCCCCCCGGCTGCCTCCCGTGATCAGCACGGTCAACGTCTCCGGGGCCAGATTAAAATAATTCCGGGCGTCCTGCCTGGTAACCTTCAGGATCTCCTGCCTGATCGGCAATCCAGCATGAATTATCTTCGCCCGACCGGCCAGCTTGCCGCTCGTGTCCGGAAAAGTCAGGAAAACAGTGTTCGCCCAACGTGACAGCAAACGGTTGGCCAGCCCCGGGACCGCATTCTGTTCGTGAATAAAAATGGGCACGGAAAGCCGTGCCGCAGCCACCACCAGCGGCACTGAAACATAGCCCCCGGTGGCGAAGACGGCTCCAGGACGCCAGTCCCGGATCACAGCCATGCTCTGGCGGTATCCCCGCAGTATTGAGGGCAAGAAGGCCATGGCCTGTGCTGACAGTCGGCGCGGCCACTTGGCTGCGGCCACCGGCTGGAATGCGAAGCCCCGGGCCGGGACTACCGTTGCCTCCAGCCCCTCTCCGGTACCTACGAAGAGGACCTTTCCCCCCGGGTCCTGTTCCTTCAGCAGGCCTGCCACCGCCAGAGCGGGATAGAGGTGCCCGCCCGTTCCTCCGCCTGTGATCAGGACGCGCATGCTGGCGCCTTCTTCCATGAAAATACATTTATTCTGGCTGCTGACTCCATTTCAGATCGCGTCCCCAGCGCTCTCACTAACGCAAGTTGTTTGCTGTATCAATATCATTATCCCAGTACTTAATGAAGCAATCAAACTACTTTAAGCCAGATCCCGGAGATGTTCATTCCTCCGCGTAATGTGAAATGTTCAACAGAATTCCCATCATCAACAGGGTCAGCATCAGAGAGGACCCGCCATAGCTGATGAAGGGGAGTGTGATCCCCTTGACCGGCATTGATCCCGTAACCACGCCAATGTGGATGAACGCCTGCAGCACAACGTCCATGGTAATGCCCACCGCTGTCAGGGAGGCGAAGGTGTCCGGCGCCTTCAAGGCGATCTTGAGGCCGCGCCACATGAAGACGAAGAACAGCAGCACCACGAAGATCGATCCGATAAAACCCAGTTCCTCGCCGATCACGGCAAAGATAAAATCTGTCTGCACCTCGGGCAGGTACAGGAACTTCTGCCGGCCCATGCCCAGCCCCAGTCCAAAGAGCCTGCCGGATCCCACGGCGTAAAGAGACTGGATAGTTTGGAACCCGCTTCCCAGCGGATCGGCCCAGGGATTGAGAAAGGCTGTTAACCGCGCCAGGCGGTATGGCGCCATGGCTATGGCCAACCCCAGCACAGCCACTCCCAGCACAAACAGGCCTAACAGATGGGTCTTGCGGGAGCCGGCTGCCATCAACATCAGGCAGGAAGTCAGGGCAACAGTCACCGCCGTCCCCAGGTCCGGCTGCAACAGCGTGAAACCGCAGATGAAGGCGACGAACATCAGGGGCACGGCAAAACCCTTGACAAACTGTTTGATGCTGTCCTGATGCTGGGAAAGGTATTTGGCCAGGAACAAGACGAGGGCCAGCTTGGCCACCTCGGACGGCTGGAAGGAGATGGCCGCCACACCTAACCAGCGCCGGGCGCCGTTGACCTTGATCCCTACCCCGGGCACGAGAACGACGATCAGAAGCAGGACCGCCACCAGCAAAATTGGGGTCGCCCATTTTTTATAGACCTGGTAGTCGACCCGCATCAGGACGATCATGCCGAAGATCCCCAGCAACGCGAACAGCAGTTGGCGTTTCAGGAAATAGAATCCGTCTCCATAAGAGGTCTGCGCCTGAACGAAACTGGCGCTGAAAACCATGATAATACCTATGGTGAGCAGCAGTATTATGTCCAGGAACAGCACGAGGTCAGGAGGCCGCTTGAACGGTTTCACGGTTTCACCACCTTAGTCGTTGGCCGTTAGTCGTTAGTCGTTGGATGCATGCCAGTCTGCATGTCTTTGGCTTTTGGTATTTTCCGATTATCAACTACTAACCGCTTAAAGCCATCTTGTAATCTAATCACCAACCACTAACCACCAACCCCTAAATTGTGAACCAGTTTCTTGAAGAGATCGCCTCTCTCCTCATAATCGCGAAACATGTCCCAACTGGCGCAGGCCGGCGACAGCAGGACCAGGTCTCCGGGCGCCGCCAACCGGGCCGCGGTTCTGACGCATCCCTCGAGGCTGGCCTCGTTCCAGATGGCGGTGTAGCCGGCAGCCCGGACAGCCTGTTCGATCTGGGGCGCCGCCTGGCCCATCAGGATCAGGGCCTTTACCCTGCTCCTGATCCGCCCGGCCAGCCTGGTGAAGTCGCTCCCCTTGGGCTTGCCGCCAGCGATCAGGATGATCGGCTCCTGAAAGGAATCCAGGGCTTTCAGAACCGATTCCGGATTTGTCCCCTTGGAGTCGTTGACATACTTCACGCCACCCAGCACACCGGCCGGCTCCAGCCGGTGGGGAACCCCCGGAAAGGTGGACAGGGCAGCGGCGATCGTCTGGCAATCGATCCCAGACAGGAGTGCCGCAGCAGCAGCCGCCAGAGCGTTTTCCAGGTTATGCCGCCCCGGAATCCGCACATCCTGAACCGGGCACAGGACTTGCCTGGCACCCCCGGTCTCGTACACGATACTGCCATCGGCGACCCCGATCCCGCCGGCCGGCGCCCGCTGCGTCGAGAACCAGCATTCCCTTGCCGTCAGGCCGTGGATATGGTTAGCCACCCAGGGGTCGTCCAGGTTCAGCACCGCCAGGTCCTCCGGGCCCTGGTTGGCAAAGACCCGCTCCTTGACGCGTCCATACTCCTCCAATGTGGTATGCCGGTCGAGGTGATCCGGCGTGAGGTTCAAGAAGACGGCGATGTGAGGGTGGAACTCGAGGGAGCGCTCCAGTTGAAAGGAACTGACCTCGAGGATCCAGTAGTCCACCCCGAACCCCTGCTCACCGGCGCGCTCGACTTCCCGGATCAGAGGAATGCCGATGTTTCCGGCTACCAATACCCGGCGACCGGCCTGCTGGAAGATGTAGACCGTCAGGGCGGTGGTGGTGGTCTTACCGTTGGTACCGGTAACGGCGATGATCGGTTCCCTGACAAACCGGGCCGCCAGCTCCAACTCGCTCCATACCGGGATGCCTAATCTTTCTGCAGTCTCTACCGGCGGAATGGTCAGAGGGACACCCGGGCTGACCACTGCCAGGTCATACTGTTCCTCCTGCACTTCCGCGTAAACCCCGGTAACCAGGTTGACTGAGAGCGCCCGCAACTCGCTCAGGGACTCTCCATCCAGGTCTGCCTCCTGCTTTATGTCAGTGCCGGTCACCATGGCCCCCACTCCCGCCAGAAAACGAGCTACCGCTTGTCCGCTCCGGGCCAGGCCGATGACCAGCACTCTTTTCCCTTCCAAGTCCACCATTTCACACTCTCCAATTCTTCAATTCACCCAACACTCAGCACTTCTATTCAGCCCCGCATCGCCCAGATGCTCAGCACTGCACAGCACAGCCCCAGTGCCCAGAACCAGTGGACGACCCTGGTTTCCGGCCAGCCCGACAACTCGAAGTGATGATGCAGGGGACTCATCCGGAAGACCCGCCTTCCCGTGAGCTTGAAGGAGACCACCTGGATAATCACGGATAGGGTCTCCAGCACGAAGACGCCGCCCAGGATCAGCAGCAGCAGCTCGGTATGCGTCAACACGGCCAGGGCCGCCAGGGCGCCTCCCAGGGCCAGGGAACCAGTGTCCCCCATGAAGACCCGGGCCGGGTAGTGGTTGAAACGGAGAAACCCCAGACAGCCGCCCCCAAGCGCCCCGGCAAAGACCGCGACGCCATACTGTCCGGTCATCCAGGCAAATAGCACGAAGACGACCGCCGCTACCAGCACCAGTCCGCCGGCCAGGCCGTCGAGGCCGTCGGTCAGGTTGACGGCATTGGTGGAAGCGACCAGGATACACGCAACCATGGCATAGAAGCCGGCACCCAGGGAAACCCTGAGGCCGGTATACGGAATCAGCACGGCAGCATCCGGATGCAGGGCTAGCACCGCCCAGGCCAGCAGCAGCCCCAGCAGCACTTCCACCAGGAGCTTAGTGCGGGCCTTGACGCCGAGCGACCGCTTCAAGACGATCTTTACAAAATCATCGGCAAAACCCAACAGCCCGCAACCGGCCATGATCCCCACCAGCAGCAGGTTCTCCCGGGAGTGGCCGGCAACCAGCAGGCTGGCGACGCCGGCGCCTCCGATGATCAGCAGGCCGCCCATGGTGGCAGTGCCCTGCTTTTTCAGGTGCGACCTGGGACCGTCGCCGCGCACCTCCTGTCCAAACTTCAGGCGGTACAGCAGGGGTATCAGCAACGGCCCCAGCAGCAGGGTGATCAGCAGACTGATCCCGAAAGCAGCCGCTACCCGCAGTTCCGGAGAATTGCTCCACACTACGCCGGGCAGGCCTATCCCGAGGGCGACACCCACACCTGCTATCTCACTCACTTCAAACCACCCTCGCTCAGGGACGCCACGATCTCTTCCATTCGGGCAGCCCTGGAACCTTTTACCAGGACCAAGTCCCCACTACTGACGAAGTCCCTCATAAACGCTATCACATTCCGGTTTTCATCAAAAACGCCGATCTGGGCCTCAGGCAGGCCCGCATCCCTGGCTCCCCGGGCAATTTCCACGGCCAGGTCTCCGACAGTGATTAGATAGTCGATCTGCAAGGCAGCAGCATATTCGCCCACCGCTCGATGTTCGGACACCGTCTCCGGTCCCAATTCATACATGTTGCCGAGTACCGCGACTGCCCGCCCCCGGTCAGTCGCGTCGGCCAACAGCCGCAGCGCAGCCTTGACCGAGGCCGGGCTGGCATTATAGGTATCGTCGACGATGGTACTGCCCCTGATCCCCTTCTTGATCTCCTGGCGCATCCCCGTTAGAGACACGGTCGCCAGGCCGCGGGCGATCTGCGCCGGCTGCAGGCCGAACCAGGAGCCTACCCCCGCTGCCGCCAGGGCGTTGGAGATGTTATGACAGCCCGGCAGGGGCAACCGGCAAGGCGCCTCTCCCAGCGGCGTGCACAGCAGAAACTCGGTTCCCTGCAGCCCATGCAGTACAATATTCCGGGCACTTAACGCCACTCCAGGCCCGGTGTCGCCGTCCAATCCGTAGAAAAGCACTTCGGACCTGCACTTGTTTGCCAACTGCCGCTGCCAGGGATCATCCCCGTTCAAGACAGCACACCCATTAAGAGGCAGGGCTTCCAACAGTTCACCCTTGGCCTCGGCGATCGCCTGCTGCGACCCCAACAGCTCCAGGTGGGTCATGCCGATATTGGTGATAACACCTACCCGGGGCTGACTGATCCGGCATAGAGCAGCAATCTCCCCCCGCCCCCGCATGGCCATTTCCAGGACAACAGCCCCGTAATGGCGATTCAAATGCATCAAGGTTAGGGGAAGGCCGATCTCGTTGTTCTGGTTGCCCTCAGTCTTCAATACCCGCATACCGACCGCCAGCGCGCCGGCGATCATGTCCTTGGTGGTTGTCTTGCCTGTACTGCCCGTCACCGCCACCACCGGCGCCGGGAACAGCCCCCGGTAATAGCCGGCCAGAGCCTGCAGGCCGAGCAGCGTGTCCTCCACTATGATCAGCGGCTGACCGGAATCTACCGAAACCTGTCCGGAGATTACCGCCGCCGCTCCCCGGCTCAGGGCATCCCCCACGAACCGGTGCCCGTCCACCCTGCTGCCCGGAAAAGCAAAAAAAAGCTGTCCCGGACTGGCGTCCCTGCTATCGATGGCAATGCCGGAAACCACCGTTTCCGGATTGCCTTGCAACAGGCGGCCATTCATGGCGGCGGCTACCTGCCCGATTCTGACCGGTTCCATAGCTTTCAAGCTCTCCTTTGTGGTCAGTAATGAGTGACGTGTAATGAGTGATGAGTGAAAAACTAATTACTAATTACTAATTACTGATTACTGATTACTCAATAGTTGGTATGCTACCTGGTAATCATCGAAGTCCAGCACCTGGTCGCCGATGATCTGATAGGTTTCGTGCCCCTTGCCGGCGATCACCACGAAGTCACCCGGACGGGCACACTGTAGAGCGCGCCCGATTGCCTCCCGGCGGTCGGGGATCACCTCGTAGCGAACATCCGGAAGCTCCCTGATCCCGGCCTCGATCTGCCTGATGATGCTCAGGGGCTCCTCGCTTCTGGGGTTGTCGGAGGTCAGGATGGAGATGTCAGAGAACTGACCCGAGATCTTACCCATCAGCGGCCTCTTGCCAGTGTCGCGATCACCGCCGCACCCGAACACAGCAATCAACTGGCCGCGGGTCAGCGCTCTGGCGGTGCGCAGCACGTTCTCCAGTCCGTCCGGGGTATGGGCATAATCCACGACCACAGCAAACTCCTGGCCGCGATCGACCAACTGAAAGCGGCCTGGCACACCACTCACACCGGCCAGGGCTGACTGGACGAGTTCCGGTTCCATCCCCTCGGAGAGCCCCACCGAAATCGCCGCCAGGCTGTTGTATACGTTGAATCTGCCAGGCAGGGAGATCCGGAAGGGAATGTTCCGCCCCCGCCAGGCCACCGTGAATCCGGCCCCGCGCTCCGAGAGACGCACATCCTGCGCCCGCACGTCAGCATCGTCCTCGATGCCATAAGTGACCACCGTGGCCTTGGTAGTCCTGATGATCTCTCCTGCCGCCGGGTCGTCGCGGTTGACCACCGCATAGCACGGCCTCGTCTTGGTGCGCCCTGCGCCAAGGCCCTGGAAAAGCCGCATTTTCACCGCCAGATAATCGCTCAGATCACGGTGAAAGTCGAGATGGTCCTGGGTAAGGTTCGTGAACACGGTGGCATCGAATTCGCAGGAAGCGACCCGCTGTAGATAGATGCCATGAGAAGAGACCTCCATGACCACCGCCCGCATCCCCTGGTCGGCCCATTGCCGCAGCATCTGCTGCAAGTCCAGGGACTCCGGCGTCGTGTGCCGGTTCCAGATGGTGCCAATCACTGCAGTGGGCTCGCCCTTGGCCTGAAGAACGGCAGAGATCAGATGGGTAGTGGTGGTTTTGCCGTTGGTGCCGGTGACCCCGAACAGGCTCAGGTCGCGGCTGGGGTGTCCGTAAAAATTGGCGCTCGCCATTGCCAGCGCCGAACGGGTGTCCTTGACCCGTGCCCAAGCCATGCCAGCCGCGCCCGGAGGCGGTGCCGGGCCGGGGTACCCGCTGCAGCGGATCGGACCGGGCGCCACCACGTCCCGGGACACGATCAGGGCGGCGGCGCCCCTCCCGACCGCATCACCGATATAGGTGTGGCCATCGGTACGGTAGCCGGGAATACAGACAAAAAGAAAACCGGGCTGCACCTGCCGGGAATCATAATGAATTCCGGAAACCGGCGTGGACAGACCTCGCGCATCTTCGACAGTAATTCCTGAAAGCAATTGCTGAAAAGAAACTGTCATCCGCTCTCTCCGCTGTACAAAGTATATTAGATTATAATTCTAGTGTTCCCAAAAAAATCATTTATCTAAATTTCTTCCAATGTTGGTATATTGCGTCAGGATCTAACCCGGCACTGTCGCCCCCTCTTTAGCACCGGGTCACGGACCACTGCTGAGCGGCAGCGGCGCCTCGAACTTGACCGTCACCTTGGCGCCCGCGCTCAACTGGGTACCGGGCGGCGGGTTCTGGGAGACCGCGATCCCGGTGGGGAACTGCCCTCCCTCGGGGACCAGGACCAGGTTCATGTCCGCTAACTCCTCCGCCACATCCCTCAGGCTCTTTCCTGTCAGATCAGGTACTGTCCGTTCTCCCGTAGGGACCGCCCCGGAGGCGTCCAGACTGAGCAGCACCTTGCTCCCTTTGGTCAACTTTACGCCGTCCACCGGCACCTGGTCAAGCACTACCTGGCCCTGCCCGCTGACTTCCCCTACCAGCCCGGCTGCGGCCAGGGTCTTCTGCGCTTCCGACACGGGCAGGTTGGTGACCGGCGGCACCACCGTCAGGTCATCATTAAGGGTGGCGCCGCTGGGCAGGTAGTCCATCGGAACCTGCAGGTACCGCAGGCTGTCATTCATCACGTTTTTGAACACCGGGGCAGCTTGCACGCTGCCAAATTGAATACCCTGGGGAGAGTCGAGCAGCACAAAGCAGACGAGGCGCGGATGGTCAACCGGAGCAAACCCCAAGAAATCGAGCACGTGCGCTGTATCCGAGTATCCGCCACCCGGCAGCGGCTTCTGGCCGGTCCCGGTCTTCCCGCCCGCCGTATAGCCCTCGAGGCGGGCAGTGGTACCCGTCCCCTGGTCGATCACCCGTTGCAGCAGGCTGCGCTCCTCTTGAGCGGTATCCGGGGAAAGCACCTGGCGGACCACCTTCGGATCAAATTGTTTAATTACCTCGCCCTGGCTGTTGCGCAGTTCCTTGACCACGTACGGCTGCATCAGCTTGCCGCCGTTGGCGACGGCGCCCATGGCCATCACCAGTTGCAGGGGGGTCACGCTGTTGGCCTGGCCGATAGACATGGTGGCCAGGTCCACCTGGGTGGCCTCTTTCTGGTTCACGATAATCCCCTCGGCCTCACCGGGCAGGTCGATGCCGGTCAGTTTCCCGAAGCCGAAGGCGTCGAGGTACTTATAAAACGTATCCAGGCCTTCCCTGAGGCCGATATCGATGAAACCGACGTTGCAGGAGTTCTGCACCACCTCCGCCAGCGACTCACTCCCGTGCCCCTGGGGCAGCCAGCAGTGAATCGTCCGGTCGGCCACCTGGATGAAGCCGGGACAGTAAAAGCGGTCGCTCTCGCTGACCAGATTCTCATCCAGGGCCGCCCCCAGGGTGACGATCTTGAATGTGGAGCCGGGTTCGTAGCTGTTGCAGATGGCAATGTTGCGCCGGTTGGCAGTAGGATAGTCCTGATAGTTGTTGGGATCGAAGTCGGGACGGTTGGCCATAGCCAGGATCTCGCCGGTATTGGGGTCCTCGACGATAATGGTGGCGCTGATGGGATGCCGCTCCTGCATCACCTTGTCCAGTTCGCGCTCGGCGAAGTACTGGATATTCTGGTCAATGGTCAGCACCACAGTATCGCCCGGCTCCGGCTCGATAAAATTGCGGGCGGTCCCCGGGATCTCCCGCCCAGCGGCGTCATACTCCACCAGCAGGCGCCCGCTGACTCCGGAAAGCTCCTTGTCGTACTGGACTTCTATGCCTTCCAGGCCCTGGTTGTAATCGCCGGCAATGCCCAGGACATGTGAGGCCAGGTTCTTTTTGGGATAGTAGCGCTGGGGTTTGGCGATGATGCCGATCCCCGGCAGGGCCGCCTGCCGCAGGGCCTGGGACTGGGTGGGGTCCAGCTGCAGATCGATCCAGACCGACTGCTGGTCCTGCGTGATCATGCCCAGGACATCGCTCGCTTTCATGCTCAGAATCGTTGCCAGCGTCTGGGCGGTCTCCTGCACTTTACCCGAACTCTTGACTTCGGCAGGAACGGCATAGGCCGCGTCGGCGCTGATGCTGGTAGCCAACACGTTGCCGTTACGGTCTAGAATATCTCCTCGTTGGGGATCTACCGTGATCTCGCGGATCCGGTTCTGGAGGGCCTGCTGCTGGTACCAGGTGCCCTTCACCAGTTGCAGCCAGGCCAGGCGGAGGCAGAAGATGATAAAAATAGCAAGGACAGCGAAAAACAGGAGGGTGATCCTCTTGCGCACTTCTATGTTTCCCTTATACAAAACTCCACCACCCCGTTAGCGAGGCGAAGCCTCAGCCCGACCGATAAACTTCGGCATTGCCGCCAACAGACGTGTGCTCCACGAACTAGACGGCGCTTTAGTCTCTGGCTGCGGTTCCTGTGAGGACACCTGCCCGGGGGAGAAAGAGACGACCATGAAATCTTGCGGCTCCTGCATCCCCAGCTTGGTTGTGGCGATCTGTTCAACTCTTTCGGGTGTCTGAAGCTTCGCTATTTCCAACTCCATTTGATTGTTCTCGGTCTGCAGATCGTTAATGCCGCTCTGCAATTTTTCAGCCTGATAACCCAAGGTGATGATCCTGGTCGTCTGGTAAGTGTACAGCATGACCAGCACAAAACCGGCCAGAATAGCCAGGGTTAGAACGGCGCATTTTCTTACCGACGGGTTCGCCCCGGTTGCGGGCCTCGGCCTGATCTCGCTCTCTATGGGCAGGAGCCTCTGTTCAGCTACTACCAAGATTATTCACCTCATTTATTTTATATTACTAAGGTGATGTTGCTGCGGTATCACTGGGCGCCCCGGCTTTGGCGGAAAGTGCTATTGCTCCGCAACTGCTCCGCAACTGGATTCGCACTTTTCCGCAGCCCGCAGCTTGGCGCTGCGTGCCCTGGGGTTTTGCTCCACCTCTGCCGCCCCCGGCCTCAGGGGCTTCTTGGTCAGGACCCGAAGTCCGGCGCCGTCTGCCAGTACCCAGTTCCTGAAAGTATTTTTAACGATGCGGTCCTCCAATGAATGGAAGGAGATCACCACTATGCGCCCTCCGGGCACGAGCATCCTGATTCCCGCCTCCATGCCCCGTTCCAAGCCGGCCAGTTCGTCGTTGACCGCAATCCGCAGGGCCTGAAAAGTGCGCCTGGCCGGATGGGGACCGTCCCTGCGGGCGGCGGCGGGTATCGCCGCCTTGATGATCTCCACCAGTTGACCGGTGGTGGTGACTGGCCACCTCGCCCGTGCTGCTGCTATAAAAGAGGCAATCCTCCTCGCCCACCTTTCTTCGCCATAGCGCTGGATCAATCCTGCCAGTTCTCTCTCGTTCAGGTTGTTAACCAGGTCTGCGGCAGTGGTCGCCGCCTGCTGATCCATTCGCATATCCAGCGGCGCATCATGGTTAAAGCTGAACCCCCGTTCGGGATCGAGCACCTGCCAGGTGGAAACACCCAGGTCAAACAGGATCCCGTCCACGCCATGGATACCCAACTCAGTCATAACATCGTCAAGATACTGGTAATCGCTATGGATCATGGCTACCTGGCCGCTGACTTCCTTCAAGTTCTCTGCCGCCCGGTCTAGGGCACTGGCATCCCTGTCCAGACCGATCAGGCGCCCAGCAGGGCCTGCCCGGCGGACCAACTCCCTGGCGTGGCCGCCTCCCCCCAGGGTGCAGTCCAGGTAGAGGCCGCCATCCCTGACCGCCAGCAAATCCACAGCCTCATCCAACATCACCGGGCGGTGTTCGAGGTCAGACACTGAAGAAATCGCCTTCCCCCAGCTTGGACACCAGGTCGTCGAAGGACTCCTCCAGCGGTCCATTATAATTCATCCAGCGTTCCCGGTCCCAGATCTCGACCCGGGACGAGACTCCGATCACTGCGGCATCCCGGGTGATCCCGGCGTATTCCCGCAGGCCCGGCGGAATCAGGATCCGTCCCTGAGGATCCGGCTCACATTCGGCAGCCCCAGAGAAGAAAAACCGGGAAATGGCCCGGGCTTCTGTATTAGTCAGCGGCAGCTTTCTGAGCTTCTGTTCGAGAGCGTCCCACACGTCAAGCGGATATACAAACAGAGAGCGGTCCATGCCCCTGGTGACAATGCAGCGCTCACCCAGTTGGGCGCGGAACTTCACCGGCATGATCAGGCGTCCTTTGGCATCGAAACTGTGCTGGTACTCTCCGATAAACATTTGCTCTCCACTCTGTTCACCCGGCCAATCACTAGGCACCACTTTTCACCACTTTACACCACACTAAACTTTCTAGCAACTCATTCCAAACTCCTTTTCCCTGTAGTCCTAATTTAATAGTTCAGGAGTCCTAAAAAAAATTCCACCAATTTCTTGGTGGGAGAAGTGAAGTTGGTCTGAGCTGATAAACACTATCCAGTATACCCATAATTTATCTTTTTAGCCGCGATGACTACCCGCATGCCCGTTTTGTTGATTTTGACGCTGGTTGCCAGTTAGTGAACAGCCAGCCGGTTCAACTGGTGGACGAGATCGTCCACGTCGATGTCGTGGGCTTCCGCCGCGTCCTCAATGCTCTCCGCTCTTGCCGACGGGCAGTCGATACACTCCATCTCCATCCCCGCGGAGAGAAAGACAATCGCCGTCTGGGGACTCCTGGCGAGCACCTCTGCAATAGTCATCTCTTTGGTGATCATTTCTCTCCCCCCTGACTTTTCTTCAGATCTTAACATATAGCCAACCCCATATCAACAACTGCAGACCTAATCCAAAAACAGGCTGTCCCACTCCGCTGCCAGAGAGGAGGTCAGTTCGTAGGCGCGCACCGCTTCCTGCTCGGTCAACGTCCCCGTTCCGCAGGCAGGAGTGACCAGGGACTGGGACCGCACCAACCGGAGGTCGACCTTCTTACGCTCCATCTCCAACCATAACCGCCGCGCCCGCCCCTGCAGCGAGGCCAGGTTTTCTCCGGCAAGGGCCTCCCCCCCGGTGGGTATCAAACCCCAGGCCACAACCCCGGAGCGTTCCAGGAAGGACTGGACCAGTTCGGGGAACAGGGTAAAGCTGGCGGCATACTGGTAAGTGTCGAAGCTGATGATATTGAGATCCGTCTCCAGCAGCAGCGACCAGTCCAGGTCGGCACAGGAGTGCAGCCCCGCAAAAGCTCCAAATGAGCGCACCGATGAGGCAAATTCGTTAAGTTCGGCGATGACCTCCGACCTGGTGACACAAATCCGGTCAGACATGCCACAACTGTAGATCACCGGGTCGTCCATGAAGATCAGCACCGGCAGACCGAACTTGCTCAGTGACCAGGCCTGCCAGGATGCCTGGAGGCTGAGCTGCTTCAGCAGCACATCCCGCAGTTGTGGATCGTAGTAGGCGGGGCGGCCCTGGGGATCGGTGATCTGGAAACCAACGCTCAACAGACCGGCGATCTGCCCCTTTAAAAACCGGGCCGGGCCAGGGCCCTGGTCCTCCAATTCGCCGTAAAACCGGTACCAGCCATCAGCGGCGCCGGGGGGGAAAGCGAACCTGGCCAAAGCTTCAGCATTGCCGGCGTCAGCCTGCAGGTAGATCTCGTAGAAGGCAGCCAGGCGCTCCGGCCATGCCGCGTCGTCACAGGTAAAGAAGGCGCGGTCATATCTCTCGATCTGCAACAGTCCGAGCTCCGACAATAGATTCAGGTTCTGGTACGTGAAATATTCCCGCCTGTTGGCCATGGGAAGCTGTGGCCAGTGAGGGACGGCGGGAAAGCATCTTTTTACCAGGGCTACCGCTGCGTCAGCGTCCAGGTACGGCAGGCTCCCTATTCCCGTTGGCAGCCCGCCGGGGGTGATGTGCTGGCTCATAGACTGTAGACCTCCTCACCGCTGAGCGCCCTGATCCCCTTCTCGGCGATCAACCGCTCTGCGACTTCGGAATTCTCCACCCTGAACACCGCCAGAGCGTCCTTGGAGATCTTGGCGCTGAAGGCGTACATGTACTCGATGTTCACCCCGGCCTCCTGCATCAGTTCCAGGACTCCCGCCAGGCCGCCGGGCCGGTCCGGTATCCGCACCGCTATTACCTCGCACATGCTGACCGTGAAGCCGCCTTCCCGCAGCACCTTGAAGGCATCATCGGGACGGTTGACGATCAGCCTCAAAATACCGAAATCTGTAGTATCAGCAATGGAGAAAGCCCGGATGTCGATGCCGTTGGCGCTGATTGCCCCGGTCACATCGGCCAGGCGCCCGCACTTGTTCTCCAGGAAAACCGAGATCTGCTTGATCGGCATGCTTTTCCCTTCCTTCCGCATTACAGTTGACGGCGGTCAATAACCCGCTTGGCCTTGCCCTCGCTGCGCTCTATGGTTTTGGGCTCAACCAGCTTGATCCGGACACTGATATTCAACACATCTTCAATCTCCCGCCGGATCTGGCGCTCCAGGGTTTCCAACCGCCGCACCTCGTCTGAGAAGAACTGCCCGGAGACTTCCACCTGGACCTCCAACTCGTCCAACTGCCCCCGGCGTTCCACGATGATCTGATACTGCGGTTCGGTGTGGGCGATCCTGAGCAACACCTCTTCGATCTGGGACGGGAAGACGTTGACGCCCCGGATGACCAGCATGTCGTCGGTGCGCCCGACAAAGCGGCCGATCCTCCGGTGGGTGCGTCCACAGGGACAGGCCTCCGCCATGATGGTAGTTATATCTCTGGTGCGGTAACGGATCAGAGGCATGGCCTGCTTGGTCAGGCTGGTGACCACCAGTTCACCGTAACTCCCGGGCGGCAACTGCTCCCCGGTCTCCGGGTCGATCACCTCGAACAGGAAGTGATCCTCCCATACATGGAGGCCCTGTTTCTCCGGGCACTCCACTGCCACCCCGGGCCCGATGATCTCCGTCAGTCCATAGACGTCCAGGGCCATGATTCCCAACCGGTCCTCGAGCTGGCTGCGCATGTTCTGCGACCAGGACTCGGCCCCGAAGAGGCCGCCCTGCAGTTTCAGATCGCTCTTGTAGATGCCCATCTCCTCCATAACCAGGGCCAGGTGCATGGCATAGGACGGAGTGCAAGCCAGGATGGTGCTGCCAAAGTCCTTCATGATCATGATCTGCCGCTTGGTATGGCCGCCTGAGGCCGGGATCACCGAGGCGCCGATCCGCTCGGCCCCGCAGTGTGCGCCGAGTCCACCGGTGAACAGGCCGTAGCCGTAGGCGACATGAATTACGGAATTCTTGGTGGCGCCGCAACAGGTGAGGGAGCGGGCCATCACCTCCGCCCATACTTCCAGGTCATGCCGGGTATAGCCACCCACGACCGGTTTGCCGGTAGTACCAGAGGATGCGTGCACTCGCACCACCTCGCTCAGGGGTACCGTGAACAGTCCATAGGGATAGTTGTCCCGCAGGTCATTTTTGGTGGTGAAGGGCAGTCTGGACAGGTCGTCCAGAGACTTCACGTCGTCGGGCCCCATACCGCGTTCCTGGAAAGCCCTGCGGTAAAACGGCGCATCGTAGAAAACCCGGCTCACCGTCTCCCGGAGCCGTTCAATCTGGAGAGCCTTAAGTTCTGACTGCGGCATGCACTCGTACTTCTCGTTCCAGATGAGACTCAATTCCATCCTCACCCCCATGCTAGTTTCAACTCATCCCCAAAGGAGCCTCCCACTTCTATAAGTGGGAGATGAATTTGGCAGCTTGGCCTGAATCTTCTAATTCAGTGGGGGTCTGCACCCCCACTGAATCCCCGAGCGAAGCGAGTTGCTAATATGAACCAGGCGCCTTGACGCCATGCTGGTCACGATTTCAAGCTGATCACCGGGAGCCCCGGACCGCCTCGATCTTCCTGAACAGCCTCAGTCTGGCTATATTCAACTGTTGTTGTTTAAGGATGGGGAGGAAAAGATCACAATCAGGAAAACCCAAAAAATATCAAATATTGTCACTGGTCTCGCCTCTTTTAAATTAAGTAATGAGTGATGAGNNTTTTCCACATAATACCATAACCTCTAGTTAAAAAAATACCCCACAGGTGCCGTGATATCGGTGTTTTCGAACCTTGGCCCACAAAGACGGTACCCGCCTAGCTGTTTTTCGAATCCCCTTGTCGGGGCATACAATCTGCAGCTAGAGCCCAAGCTCCTAAGTTTTGGTGTTGGCTCAAAACTCCCGAATTACACGCACATCGCAGGGCACTTTTTACTTTCACTATCATAGCACAATATCCCCACTTTTTCAAGGAAGTGACCTCTGGCGCCTCCGGATGTCGAAAACCGTCCAATACTCACCTGGAGACTTTCCTTCATAACTTTCATCACGATTTTTTATCGTTCAGCAAGATAGCGCCGGATAGATCTTTTGAGTGCTGGATTGCCCCTGGCTTCTGTTCTACGCAGGCAATCTTCAACTCCCGTAGCTGCTTCGCCGCGACGGGGGCGGGAGCCCCAGTCATCAGGCAGGTCGAACTCTGGGTCTTGGGAAAGGCGATGACGTCCCGGATGGTCTCCCGCTGCAGCATCAGCATCATCATCCTGTCGAACCCGAAGGCAATCCCGCCGTGGGGCGGCGCCCCATAATCCAAGGCATCCAGTAAAAAGCCAAACTTGTGGGCGATTTCCTCCTGGGGTAACCCGATAGCGTTGAACAACCGGTCCTGCACATCCCGGCGATGGTTTCTGATGCTGCCGCCGCCGATCTCCGTGCCGTTCAATACTAGGTCGTAGGCTCTGGCTTTTACCTGCTCCGGGGCTGTCTCCAGCAGGTGCAGGTCCTCCGGCCGGGGCGCCGTGAAGGGATGGTGCATCGCCTCCAACCGCTTCTCCTCATCATTATACTCAAAGAGCGGAAAATCGGTGATCCAGACAAAGGCAAACTGGCCGGGATCTGCCATCTTGAACCGCTCCCCCATCTCCAGCCGCAGTTGCCCGAGGACGGCGGACACCACATCCGGGCGATCGGCAACAAACAGCAGCAGGTCTCCCGGCTGCCCGTCCAGCCTGGCGGCCAGCTCCTGCAGTTCCGTCTGTTGGAACAGCTTGGCCAGCGGCGACCTGATCTCCGCTTCACTCAGGATAAACCAGGCGAGCCCCTTGGCCCCCCACCCGCCAGCCAGCTTCGCCAGTTCGTCCAGTTCCCGGCGGGACGATGAGCCTGCCCCGGGGACACGGATGCCCCTAACCACACCGCCGCCCTGCACTGCCCCGGAAAAGACCTGACAGGAGGCGCCACCCGCGAGAACTGACACGTCCACGATCTTCATTCCCAGGCGCAGGTCCGGCTTGTCGCATCCATAACTGTCCATGGCCTCCCGGTAAGTCAGGCGGGGAAAGGCACTGGGCACGTCCTTTCCCAGCAACTGGCTGAACAGGACTCCCAGCATCTCTTCCATCAGCTTCATGATCTCTTCCTCGCTGATGAAGGTNNAGGACATTTCGATATCGAGCTGGGTGAACTCCGGCTGCCGGTCCGCCCTCAGGTCCTCGTCCCGGAAACACCTGGCAAACTGGAAGTAGCGCTCGAAACCGGACACCATCAGGATCTGCTTGAAAAGCTGGGGCGACTGGGGCAGTGCAAAGAACTGTCCAGGATAGATCCTGCTTGGGACCAGGTAATCCCTGGCCCCCTCGGGGGTGCTGCGGGTCAGCATCGGGGTCTCCATCTCGAGAAAGCCGCGCGACGAGAGAAACTCCCTGATGGCCAGGGCTGCCTGATGCCGGAAGGCGAAGATCTTCCACATCTCCGGGCGTCTCAGGTCCAGGTAGCGGTAACGCAGACGGACTGCCTCGTCCACTTCCGTCGCTTCTCCGGGATAGAAGGGAGGCGTTTTGGCTATGTTCAGAATGGCAATCTCNNGGTTGGCGGTTCCTTCAGGGCGCCGGCTGACCTGCCCATGCATGGCTACTACGTATTCGGGGCGCACCGCCTGGCTCGTCTTAAAAGCCTCCGGCTGGCGGTCCGGGCTCAGCACCGTCTGCACCAGGCCGCTCCGGTCGCGCAGATCCAGAAAGATTACCCCGCCGTGGTCACGCCGCCGCTGCACCCAGCCCATCAGGACCACGTCCCGGCCAATGTGCCCGGCGGTCAGGTCCCCGCATCCGTGCGTACGTCTGGTTGCCGCCATATCTGCCAGATCTTGATTCAAGTATTTTACCCCCTGTTTTCTAGAAACGCTTCGGTCTTAGCGACCAAATCATCACACTGCACATACGTGATCGGTTGAACCGGCTATGGTACTATCAATGAATATGCATTAACGAATTTTTGAAGCTATAATATCTAAGACATCATCAAACGAAACTTTGTTTTGTTCCCCACTTTCCATATTTTTGATAGTGACAGTTCTCTCATCAGACTCAGTATCCCCAATTATTCCTACATATGGAAATCCTAATCTATTTGCATAGTTTAGTTTAGCCTTCAGGCTCTTCGGTTCCAAATATACCTCGGTGTCAATGCCACCCTTTCTCAGTTTTGATGCAAGTTCAAGTGGATAGCTTAAATCATCAACAATAGGAACAATCAATATACTTGAAGGAGTTGCATTGGCAAGCTTGACTATTCCTGCTTTTTCCAATTGGTAAAATAATCGAGTTAGTCCAATGGAAATTCCCACTCCAGGTAATTTTCGATCAGTATAATATTCAGCCAAGTTATCATATCTTCCACCGGAGCAAACACTGCCAATGCCTGGATAGTCATTTAATGTAGTTTCATATACGGTACCCGTGTAATAATCTAAGCCTCTGGCAATAGTCAAGTCTATTGTATAATTATAATCTGGGACGCCAAACATTTGTATGAATTCATTTACTTGAGAAATTTCTTGTAAACCCAATGCATATGTAGCATTTTCTATATCAAGACTTTTAAGTTGGCTTATTATTTCTAGATTATCACCTTTAATGCTCAAATATTTAGTTATTTTATCAATATGATCATTACGGAACCCCAAACCTGCTAATTCATTAACTACATTCTCATTTCCAACCTTATCAATCTTATCAATTATCCTCATTACTTCCGAAGCTTGTTCTTCAACCTGCAAATACTCCAATAGGCCGTTGAGGATTTTGCGATTATTGAATTTTATTTGAAAAGCACCAAATCCTAAAGCCTTAAAAGTATTATAAATAATGCTTGGGATTTCAGCATCATTGATAAGACTTAACTTACCATCGCCTATTATATCAATATCACACTGATAAAACTCGCGGTAGCGACCCTTTTGAGTTTTTTCGCCCCGATAAACTTTCCCTATCTGATACCTGCGAAAAGGAAATGCTAAATTGTTATAGTTCTTGGCCACGTATTTTGCCAATGGCACCGTCAAGTCAAATCTCATTGTCAAATCGGTATCACCCTTGCTAAAACGATAAATCTGTTTATCGGACTCTCCGCCTGCTTTGGCAAGTAATACTTCAGCAGACTCTAAAATTGGAGTATCGAGTGGGATAAATCCAAAAAGCTCATAAGTTTTTCTGATTATATCATACATTTTATTAAATTGAATTTGTTCTTTTGGAAGTAGTTCCATAAAGCCAGGTAATGTTCTTGGTTCGACTTTATCTGCAGGGTTTCTTGCAGGCTTATCAGAATTATTCAAGTCATTTAAGTTTCCCATTAATGTTGCTCCCTTTTCATTCACGATCTGCTGGCTCAGTTTGAATACCGACTATGACAAACTACCCCAGGAAGGGGTTGTGCTCCCGCTCGTAGCCGACCGTCGAAGAGGGGCCATGTCCCGGGTAGATCAGACAGGCGTCGTCAAGCACCAGGATCTTGTTCTTGATGGACTCGATCAGGTCATGGTAGGAGCCGCCGGGGAAATCGGTCCGCCCGATCGAGCTGGCAAACAGGGTGTCTCCGGTAAAGATCGCTCCCTCCGTCTGAAGGGAGATACCGCCCCGGGTATGTCCGGGCGTGTGCAACACTTTAAGATGAACCTGCTTCCCGCAGGCAATCTCATCGCCCTCATGGAGCAGCAGATCCGGCCGCAATGCCTGCAGCGCAGACCCCACATATGCAGAGAGGTTCAGGTCCGGTTTGCCCAACAGGGGAGCATCCTCCTCGTGGATCATCAGCTTGGCGCCGGTGGCGCTGCGGACCTCGGCGTCGGCGGTGATATGGTCGACGTGGCCGTGGGTGTTGACGATATACTTTACCTGCAACTGCTCCCTGGCGATCTCCGCCAGGATGCGCCCGCCTTCCCCGCCGGGGTCGATGACCAGGGCCTCTTTCGTCTCATCACACCAGACAAGATAACAGTTGGCCAGCATCGAGCCAACTTCCAGGCATCTCACGTTCATCTCCATTAACCTCCGCTTCAGAATACTTTCTTGCTGTCGATCAGAATGGTGACCGGGCCATCGTTGACGATGCCCACCGACATCATCGCCCGGAACTCTCCGGTCAGAACCTTCAAGCCGCTCTCCACCAGGCGGCCGGCTACGGCCTCATACAGTCCTACAGCCCGTTCCGGGAGAGCGGCGGCGGTGAAGCTGGGGCGCCTTCCACTCCGGCAGTCGCCATAGAGGGTGAACTGGGAGACCACCAGCAACTCCCCCTGCACATCCAGTACCGAATAATTACACTTTCCACCATCATCCGGGAAGATCCTCAAGCCCAGGATCTTGTCCGCCATATAAGCGGCATCATCCTCCCCGTCCTCATCTCCGACCCCCAGGAGCACGACCAGACCCGGGCCGATCTCCGCCACCGTCCGTTCCCCAATCCTTACCCAACCCCGACTCACTCTCTGGACAACCGCCCGCACTAAAAACCACTCCCATCAGGGCAGCACCCGGTGTACGTCCAGGACATCGCTGATCTGACCCACCTTCCGCATGACAGAGTATAGGTGTTCCAGGTCCCGGATCTCGATCTTCAGGTTTACCAACGCCATCTGGTTCTTCTTCGCCCGGGAATTGACGGCGTTGATCACCGTTCTGGTATCGGAGATGGTGTTCAGGATATCCGTCGTCAGGCTCGGGCGGTCAAGTGCCCTGACCTCGAGTTCCACCTTGTAGGTAGCTGGAGTATCCACATCCCAACCGACCTCGATCAGGCGCTCGGGCTCGCCCTGATAATAGTGGGCAACGTTGGTACAGTCCGGACGGTGTATGGTAACACCTCTACCACGAGTAATATAACCGATGATCTGGTCTCCAGGCAAGGGATTGCAACAGTGGGCCAGACGCACCACCAGGTTTTTCTCGCCTTTGACCTTGACCCCGGAGTCCACCTCGTCCTGCTGATTCGGGAGGCGGACTAGCAGCTTGGACTCCGCGGCCGGCACGGGCGCCTCTTTCTTGAACAGTTCGTCCCGCGCCTTCCCGATAACCTGGCCGACGGTTACCGCCCCATCGCCGATCCCCGCATAGAGGTCGCTCTCGGTCTGGAAACCCAGGCACCGCGGCAGAAACTCCATCACTTCCGACTTGAAAAATACCGCCGGCTCGCCGCCGGTGCGACGAACCTCCTTCTCCAGCAGTTCCCGGCCGCGCAGGATGTTCTCGTCGCGCTTCTCCTTCTTGAACCACTGTCGGATGCGGTTCTTGGCCTGGGAGGTCCTGGCAATGGAGAGCCAATCCCTGCTCGGACCGTTGCTCTGCCTTGAGGTCAGGACGTCGATAATGTCTCCGTTGACCAACTGGTAATCCAGGGGCACGATCCTGCCGTTGACCTTGGCTCCAGTGCAGTGGTGTCCGACCTCGGTGTGGATGCGGTAGGCAAAATCAATCGGCCCCGAGCCGGCAGGCAGCTCGATCACGTCACCCTTGGGGGTGAACACGAACACCACGTCGGCAAAGAGGTCGATCTTCAGGGACTCCATGAATTCCTTGGGGTCCTTGGTCTCATGCTGCCATTCCAGGATCCGGCGCAGCCAGGCCAGTTTCTCGTCGAACTGGGAGTTCGTAGCACGCCCGCCCTCCTTGTACCGCCAGTGAGCGGCGATACCGTACTCGGCGGTGCGGTGCATCTCATCGGTGCGGATCTGCAGTTCGAAGGCCTCTCCGGAAGGACCGACCAGGGTCGTGTGCAGCGACTGGTACATGTTCTGCTTGGGCATGGCGATGTAGTCCTTAAAGCGCCCCGGGATCGGCTTCCACATGGTGTGCACAATCCCCAGGGTGGCATAACAGTCCCTGACCGAATCAACGATCACCCTGACGGCGGTCAGGTCGTAGATCTCCGCCAGGTCCTTGCCCTGGCTGACCATCTTCTGATAGATGCTGTAGAAATTTTTAGGGCGCCCCGAAATGTCCGCCCTGATCCCGGCCTCATCCAACTTTTCCCGCAGCTTGGAGATCACGAGGTTGATGTAGTCTTCCCGCTCCCGGCGCTTTTTGGCGATCCGCTCCACCAGGGAGTAGTACTGATCCGGTTCCAGGTAGCGGAGTGATAGGTCTTCCAATTCCCACTTGATCTTGTAGATCCCCAACCGGTGCGCCAGTGGGGCGAAGATCTCCAGGGTTTCATCGGCGATCTCGCGCTGCTTGGGAACCGGCTGGTAACTCAGGGTGCGCATGTTGTGCAGCCGGTCTGCCAGTTTGATGAGGATCACCCGCACGTCCTGGCCCATGGCCAGGAACATCCGGCGCAGGTTCTCGGTGTGGTGGTCCTCCTTGGACTTATACTCGATCCGGCCCAGTTTGGTCACCCCGGAGACCAGAAAGGCCACCTCGTGCCCGAATTGGGCCTCGATCTCCTCCACGGTCACCCTGGTGTCCTCGACCACGTCGTGCAGTAGGCCGCCGATGATGGTGGTCATGTCGAGCTCCAGCTCCGCCAGGATGCAGGCCACCTCTACCGGATGATTGATAAACTCCTCGCCGGAGTTGCGGTACTGACCAATATGAGACCCCTGGGCGAAATAGTAGGCGCGCTCCAGCAATTTCTGGTCATAACCTGGTGAATAGGCCTCTATCAAATTGAACAACCGCTGGAGGCTCATCGGCTTCAACCTCCTATGAGCAGAACAAGTTAAGCGCAACTAAGGCTTCCGCCTTCGCAAAGCTCGGCGCGAGCCAAGTTTTCTATATCGTATGTTTTAAAGCCACGTCTTGTCAAGAAGGAAGAGCGCAGCGACCCAGATCTCATTTTTCAAGGCTGGCCTTTTTTATATAGCCCGGTTAGTGGTGATCACCCGCCTGCGCCTCGCAGCGGGCGGTGCAGAGGCTGCAGTCGTCCCCCTCACGGCAGGGTTCAACGTGGATCAGGATGCGGGCGCCCGGATAACGGTCGCTGACCGCCTGCTCTATCTGGTCGCAGAGTTCATGGCTCCTGGCGATGCTCTGGTCCCTGGGCGCCACCAGGTGCAGGTCGATATGGCGTTCGGAGCCGGATTTTCTCGTCCGCAGTTCATGGAAGCCGATGTATTGGTGGCCATAGCTGAGGATGATCTGCCTGATCACAGCCTCCTCATCCAGGGGCAGCCTGGCATCCAGCAAGGGTGAGAAGGCCTTGACCGTCAGGTCGTAGGATGCCTTGATGATCAACAGGGCGACGCCGATGGCCAATATGGGGTCGATGATGCTCCGCCCGGTGATCCAGATCAGAAGCATACCTGCAGCCACCCCGAAGGAGGTGAACACGTCGGTTCTCAGGTGCCAGGCATCCGCCTCCAGGGCGATGGAGTCCGTAGCCCTGGCGGTCTTCATCAGGTTCGAGGAAATAAAAAGGTTTACCAGGCCGGACAGGCCCATCACTACCAGGCCCCAGAGCGGAGTCTGCACAGCAGTCCCGGTCGCCAGCCGGTGCGCCGCCTCTGTCACGATCCAGACCGCGGCCAGGAAGATCAGGGCCGCTTCTACAACTCCGGAGACATTTTCAATCTTGCCATGCCCGTATTCGTGCTCCTCGTCCGGCGGCTTGCCGCTCCTATTGACGGCGAAGAAGGCCAGCAGCGCCGCCAGCAGGTCGATACCGCTGTGTACCGCCTCTGACAGGACGCTCACCGAGCCGATGGCGATCCCCACCAATAGTTTGAGGACGACGAGCAGGGCGTTGGAACTGACCGAAAGCAGAGCGGCCGCCGCTTTTTGCTCAGTGGCCGGAAGAGTGTTCCCTGGCAATCCAAGCCCCTCCTCGGTAAAAGAGACTCCACCAAATTATGCTTGATGAAGTCCCACGGACACAGGGTATTAGAGCGGGTAGTCATCTGTGATAAATTCTAGCACGTCACGAAAGGTCTGACAATATACCGAACTTCGAGGGTTAGCGGGTTGCTGCCGATTCACCCCGCAGCCGCTTGAAATCGAACCACAGCGGGCTGGCGTTGAAGATGGAGGAGTACGCCCCGCTGATCACCCCGATCAACAGCATGATCATGAAGTCCCGGATGGTGACCCCGCCAAACAGGATCAGAGCCAGCAGGCAGAAGAGCACGGTCATGACGGTGTTGATGGAACGAGTCAGGGTCTGCATGATGCTGTAGTGGATCAGTTCGTCCAGGGGTTCACCCTTCTTGCGAACCTTGACATTCTCCCGGATGCGGTCAAAGATCACGATGGTGTCGTGGACGGAATAGGCGGCGATCGTCAGGATGGCTGCCACCGAAGCACTGTCGATCTGCAGCCAGAAGATCGACGCCAGGCCCACCGTCACCAGGATGTCGTGGAAGATGGCGATAATGGCCGCCAGGGCGAACCAGAACTCGAACCGGATGGCGATGTAGACCAGCATCAGGGCAAAGGCGATCAACACCGCCAGGGCGGCATTCCTCATCAATTCACTGCTGACGACCGCATCCACCTTGTTGTCGCTCTGCAGGCTCAACGGCCCAATCTTCTGCTGCAGAGCGCTGACCAGGCTGTTGCTCTCGTCTTGAGTGAGGGCACGGGTGCGAATCATCGCCATATTCCCATTGGATAGCTGGATCTCACTATCGCTGGGCAGCTTCTGATCGGCCATTACCGCCTGGATCGCCGTATCGGTCACCGGTTGGCTGAACTGGATCTCCAACAGGCTACCGCCGGTGAAGTCGATCCCAAAGTTCATGTGCCGGGTGCCGAGGGAGATCAGTCCGGGGATAATCACCAGCAGGGACAAGATGTACCAGTATTTACGGAGCTCGATCAAGTTCACGGCTTTTCTTCTCTCCCTTAGACTGCCGGTTTCGCCAAGGCGGCAGCAATTTTTGTTCTCACGCCATACCATTTCGGGTTCAGCACCAGCCGCGAGCTTACCAGCAAGTTCATGATCAGGCGGGTGAAGGTAACCGCCGTAAACAGGCTGGTGAAGACGCCGATGAACAGGGTCACGGCAAAGCCTTTAATGTCACTGCTGCCGAAGTAATAGAGCACGCAGGCGCCGATCAGGGAGTTGACGTTGCAGTCCAGGATCGTTGTTAAAGCGTGCCGGAAGCCGGCATCGAAGGAGCTGCGCAGGGTCTTGCCCGCCCTCAGCTCTTCTTTAAGCCGTTCATAAATCAGAATGTTGGCGTCCACTGCCATGCCCAAGGAGATGATGAAGGCGGCGATGCCCTCCAGGGTCAGGGTGGCATGCACCAGCAGGTAGAGCCCGACCATGATCAGAGCATAGACGATCAGCGACAGGTCGGCCACGATCCCGGGCACCCTGTAGTAGAACAGCATGAACAGAAAGACCAGCACCAGTCCGATCATGCCGGCGTGCAGGCTGCGGTTCAGGGAGTCCTGGCCGAGCGTTGGTCCCACGGTGGTTTTTTCGATCGTGGTCACCTGCACCGGCAACGCTCCGGCATTCAGTTGCAGGGCGGTGTTCTGGGCATCCTGCAGCGTTTTGAAACCACCGTTGATCACGGCATTGCCGCTGGGGATCGCTTCCTGGACCACCGGGTTGGTGAGTAGTTGATTGTCCAGGTAGATGCTAATCGTCTTGCCAACATTGGCCGCCGTTACCTGGGCAAATATCTTGGCTCCAGCGGAATCGAAAGTGAGGGCGACTTCCGGCTGACTTGTCGACGTGTTTATTTGCGCCTGGGCACTCTTGAGGTCGGCCCCGGTCAACACCACCTTGCCGTCCTCGGTCTTGAACTCCATGTGCGCTGTCTGGCCGATCACGCTCACCGCCTGCTCCGGGTCCTTGATGCCAGCCAACTCGACCAGGATGCGGTTGCCGTTCTCGATCTGGATCGTCGGTTCGGTAACACCCAGGGCGTCGACCCTTCTTACCATGTTGTTGCGCAAGGCGTTCATGGAGTCGCTATTGACAGGGGCACCCGGAGAGGGCACCGCCTGGTAGATCACGGACACACCCCCCTGGAGGTCGAGGCCGAGGTGCTTCTGCAACTCGGAGGCAATCGGCTTCGCTGTAAAGATAACGATGGCAGCAATGGCCAGGACGATCAGGCCCAGAATACCCGCATCCGCCCAATTGGTGGTCTGCCTCCTCGCCTGTGGCCTGTTCGGCCCACCGGGTCCACTGAACCCCGCGCCGCCGCCCACCGTTCGGGTTCCCCCCGGTGCAGGCGCGTCGCCGGGCACCGGCGCGGCGCGGCGTGGAGCCGTGTTCGGTGACTGCTGGTTGGCAGCACCGGCCGCAGTGGGCTCCGGCTGCGGACTTTCTGGTGTCGTCTGCTTCTGCTGCTGCTTGTTAGTGTTCCTGCGTTGTTTTTTGCCTGCCAATGATTGCTTCCCTCCTCGATGTACTCCGCATTCCCGGAGGAATTCAGATCAGTTTGCTGCCGTTAATCTGGAGTCCGAAGCGGCAACCTAAAAAATTGGCTGAACGCCTGCATAAAAGCATCCGGGTCAAAAAGATTTCGAAGTAGTCCATCACCGGACTGATGCTCTGGTCGATCTCCAACTCGAGGATGATCGTCCGCTCATCATCCGCCACTCTTAAAAAAGAGCGCTCCACCGCATAATTGACCCGGTCGTGAATGTCGAAGTTGGCAATGCCGGTGTTGCGCACCCGCGTCCGGTGAACGTCGGACTTGTCCGCCAGGATGAGAGCGGCGACGATATTGTTCACCGGAGACCCGGTCTCCTCGTCATGATTGCCGATCGCGGCCACCACCGTGCCGATCTCTTCTAGGGGCATCCCCAGGCGCTCCAGAATATAATAAGACAGAATAGCTCCAGACAGGTGATGCCCATCCCTGTTCACCACGTTACCGATATCGTGCATGTAGCCGGCAATGGCGGTGAGCTCTATCTCCCGCTTGGTGAAGCCCAACCTTCTGGCCACGTTCTGGGCGATGTTGGATACCAGATTGCTGTGGCGGTATCCGTGCTCGGTGAACCCCATCGTCCCCAGATTGCTGTTTCCGGTGCGGATCAGGGTATCGGTCAGGATGTCCCTCTTAACGTCTTCGAGAGTTACCGCGGTCGCCACCTGTACTGCCTCGCCTGCCCCTCGCAGTTCTTTCGTGATTGTACATGATCGCCCTGCGTTGTTTCAAGCCCTCACCGCGCCCGCGCCGCAAACCATCCGCCTGCTCCTTCCCATGAAAAACACCCTTGCCGGGTATTTTTCAAAAAGCGGTAACTGCTCAGCGTATGCCATCGTAGAGACTTCGTCATTACCAAAGATCTTGGATCAATAACATCATAATCCCTGTTCCACATTATTCCAGGTGGCAGACTTCAGCAAAGCGACTTTTTTAGACGAAGCTACTTATGACAAAACATAGTATGATTCGCTTTCGATCAATAAGAATCCTTTTCAACATATTTTATTTTTTCCTTGCGAAACAGCCGCCACTTTCGCAACAGCTTCTGTTTCGTCTCCAGATGTTGAATCGTGCTCAGCCCCAGGCTCAGCTTGATCGCCTCGTCGACCCGCCCCAGCGCTTTGTCATCAGGTCGCCCCATGAAATTATCCTTCCGGAAATAAGATTTATCAACGGTCATTATCTGGGAAAGCAGGGCTACATGATCCGCCGAAAGGCCATTACTGCCCCCTGCCGTTAGCAATACCCCCAGCAGCAGGTTCTTTAGCCGGAGATTGGGCACCAGCGGAACCACAATTATCGACCTGCAGAAACGGTTCCCGATATCGTTCTGGATCACCAGGACGGGCTGTTTTCTCCGCTCCTGGCTACCGATCTCCAACAGATAGATGTCCCCGCGTTCAATAAGAAAACTTTCTTTGGCAGAGTTCACTGCCAACGGTCTCCACCTCTTTTTGGATCAATATAAGTAGCCTCGCTTCTCCGTCCATCCAGGACCCGGCGACACCGGACGGCAGACCGGCGATCCTCAGGTAATCGCTGCGCAATCGCTGCTGCAGAACCAACTGCCGCACGTGCAGCATCCAGCACCCCCACCAGCTTTTCCATCCCCAGGAGCCAACCATGTCCATACGACACCCCCGCCACTAACCACCACATTGCCATATATTGGACATTATTAGACAGAGCGAGGATTGTTCCTGCCGCAGCAATTGTCTTATTTACAGTTCTTTTGCTGAATGATACCGGGCTTTGAACTCCTCGTGCCGGGATTCGAAAGTATCCGCCAAAATAGCCTTCCGGATCTCCTTCATCAGGGTCAGGGTGAAGTGGAGATTGTGAATGGTGAGCAGCCGGTGTCCCAGGATCTCCCCGGCCTTGAACAGGTGCCGCAGGTAGGCCCGGGTAAAGTTGGCGCAGGTATAGCAACTGCAGCCCGGTTCGATGGGCGAGAAATCGAGAGCATACTCAGCGTTGCGGATCACCACCTTGCCGCGGGCGGTGAGGGCGGTGCCATTGCGGGCGACCCTGGTAGGCAGCACGCAGTCGAACATGTCGATGCCGCAGCGCACGCCTTCCCAGAGGCAGTCGGCACTGCCGACCCCCATCAGGTAGCGGGGCTTGTCCTCCGGCAGCAGCGGCGTCGTGCGGTCCAGGATCTCGTACATCATCGGCTTTGGCTCGCCTACGCTGAGACCGCCGATGGCGTAGCCGGCAAAATTCATCGACGTCAGGAGGCGGGCGCTCCGGGACCGCAGTTCCGGGAATACTCCTCCCTGCACAATACCGAAGACCACCTGACTGTCAGGCAATGACACCTTCAGGCAGCGCTCCGCCCACAGGGCAGTCCTTTCCACCGCCGCTACCGCCTCCTCATAAGAACAGGGATAGGGCGAGCATTCATCAAAGGCCATGGCGATATCCGACCCCAGCACCCCCTGGACCTCCATCGACCGTTCCGGGGTGAGGAAATGGGGGCTGCCGTCGAGATGCGAGCGGAACTGCACTCCCTCATCGGTAACCTGGCGCAGGGAGGACAGGCTGAACACCTGGAAGCCGCCGCTGTCCGTAAGCACCGGACGTTCCCAGTTCATGAAACGGTGCAGGCCTCCTGCCGCCGCAATCACCTCGGTACCCGGCCGCAGGTAGAGGTGGTAGGTGTTGCTGAGGATGATCTCCGCCCCCAGTTGACTGACCTCTTCCGGTGTGAGTGTCTTCACCGTAGCCTGGGTGCCCACCGGCATGAAGGCCGGGGTGTCGATGGCTCCCCTGGTGGTTTGCAAGCGGCCCAGCCTGGCTGCGGAACCGGCGCTCTTTTTTAGCAGTTGAAAGCTAAATGTATTCTGCAAGGCCGTTCTCCTCCTTTCAACCAACTTACCGGAACTCCAGGCGCCGCTTCTTTAGTAGTGTGCACAGCAATATCAGAAGCGCCGGGGTACTCCTGGGCCTGGTACCCGGCGCAGCACCAGGGTGCGGTGCTCAGATGATCAACATGGCATCGCCGTAACTAAAAAAGCGGTACCTCCTGGCGACCGCCTCCTGATAGGCATGCAGCACCATGTCCCGCCCGGCAAGGGCAGACACCAGCATCAGCAGGGTGGAGCGCGGCAGGTGAAAGTTGGTCACCAGGGCGTCGATGATCTTGAACCGGCAGCCGGGGTAAATGAACAGGCGCGTCCAGCCCTCACCCGCCGAGACGCTCCCGTCGTCGGCAGCGGTGCTCTCCAGAACACGCACCGTGGTGGTGCCCACCGCAACGATGCGCCCGCCCCGGCGCCGGGTCTCGTTGATCAGGGCGGCCTCGGCGTCTCCAAGCCGGTAAAACTCCTCGTGCATCGGGTGCGCCTCCACATCTTCGACCCTGATTGGACGGAAGGTGCCAATTCCGACGTGCAGCAGCACGAAGGCTGTCTGCACCCCCCGCTCCCTGACCTGGTCGAGCAGCGCCTGCGTGAAGTGCAGCCCTGCTGTTGGGGCAGCCACCGATCCGGTAACCCGGGCATACACGGTCTGATAGCGTTCTACGTCCGTCTGCTCCGCCCGGCGCCTGATATAGGGAGGTAGTGGCGTCTCCCCCAGGGCGTGGAGCTGCTCCCAGAAACGCCCGGGGTCACCGGGAGTGAATCGCAGCAGCCGCCCACCTGCAGCGGTGCGCTCCACAACCTCCGCCTGCAGCGACCCGCCCCCGAACAGGATGGACACCCCGGGCAGGGCGCGCCGTCCCGGCTGCACCAGCGCCTCCCAGGCGCCCGGCTGTCGCTCGTACAGCAGCACCACTTCCAGCTTCCCCCCGGTATCCGCCCTCCGTCCATAGAGCCGGGCCGGAAAGACCCTGGTCTCGTTGAGCACCAGCAAGTCCCCCGGCACCAGATACTCCAGCAGATCCGGGAATTGCCGGTGGTCGATCTCACCGGTGGCCCGCCGCAAAACAAGAAGCCGGGCACACGTCCGCTCCGGCGCCGGGTATTGGGCGATCAGCTCAGGTGGAAGATGATAGTCGAAGTCGCTTACCTGCACAACTCTGAAGTCCTTTCACACATTTCCGTAATTGCTTACGATCTGCAGATTGCCGTCGTTTTTACCCTGATCGTAGTATAGTTCCAGGATCGTCTGATAACTATCCCCGTTCTCGGCCATCCCGATCGCCCCCCACTGGCTCATGCCCACACCATGACCATCGCCGTGTCCGCTGAAAGTGATCTCGTCGCTGGAGGCGCTCTGGGTTACCAGCCTGTTTCCGGAACCGATGATATACAGGCTGCCCGAGCCCAGCGATACTGTTTGCTGAGAACCATCCTGACCCTGGACACAGACCTCATCCCCGCTCAAGACATCGGTCTGGCCCTGGGCGTCCAGGGCTTCCAACTGACCGCCAACATCCACATCGAACAGGGTACTCTTGAGCCCGAGCGCCTGGCGGATATTGTCCCGGTCATAGGTCTCGGTGCCGCTCGCGCCCACGACTGTGACCTGGGTGACCCTCCCGGAAACAGTGGTGGTACCCGGGATGAACTGAACGGTGGTACTGCCGGTCGCCGGGTCGGTGGTGACCTGGGTACGGTTGCGGGACACTTGAATATCCTGGATCTCACCCACTCCGAGCTGGGCGCCCAGGTCCGACCGGTCACAGGTTTTTGTCCAGGCATAGGAGCTCGGCGCCCAACTGTTTTGCGCATAAGCATCCCCAGTGCTCTGGACGCCCTTGAGATAGGGCTCGCTGATGCCCCAAACGTTCTCCGCGTCCTCGGTATAACCGCCGGCGTTGGCATGGAAGTAGGCTTTGACCAGGGCTCCGGCGTACTCCAGAACCTGGCCGCTGGTGCTCTGGACTGCATCCACCACCGGGTTGTCGCCGTTACTGGCAAACTCCTGCTCTCCGGTGTAGCCGCCATACACTTGGGCACCGGTATCACTTCCGACATCATACCAGGGGGAGAGGCCGCGCATAGCGAGGGCATAAGAGCGTGAGGCCACCGCCTGGGCGCAGTACGCCTCGGACGGGGCGCCGCCGCCCATCTCCTCGCCCACCACGCCGTAAAGATAGCTTTCCACATCCAGCACGTTCAGCACCAGCAGGTTGTCGTTCAGCATCTGGATTACCAAGCTGCCCCGGTACTGGACGCCATTATAGCAGAACAGGTCCGGCTGGTCGCTGCCCGAGCCGCCGCTCGCCGCCTGCAGGGCGATCGGCCCTCCATAAGACTGGGTGCTGTTCTGGCCAGGTCCCTGCACCTGCATGGTGGTCCCGGTAGCGGTTATCGTCCAGGTGCCACCGGGCGTCGGCGTTCCCAGGGAAACCCCGGTCGATTCGTCGGTAAGGGTGTAGGACCCCTGCGCCACACTGAATGAGGCGCCGGGAACGCCTTCATCGAGAGCCACCCGGAGTATGGGGATTCCCGTAGTGCCAGCGGCGCTGCCGGCGGTGTTACCCGATCCCCCGGTGGCAGTGGTCGTGGCGCCCGCCTGCCGGGGCGCTCCCAGGCAGGCGAAGAGCAACGCAAACAAGCACAGCAGCAACGATCTGCAGAAATGATGCACTGTCATCCAGTTCTCCCCCGTTTCTCCCAAATACAGTGCAGGTCGTGGGCCAGCAGTCGTTGGCTAAACCTGGCCCTACCCACCAACCACTAACCACCAATCACCACTATTACCGCCGCCAGATAATGTTCAGCAACAAGGTCAACAGCAGGCTCAGCACGATGCAGGTGACGACTGGAAAATAGAAACTGAAGTTGCCCCGCTGCCAGAGAATGTCGCCGGGCAATCTTCCCAATGGGAATATTTTCCCCAGCAGCAGGAGCAGCGCTCCCGCAGCGAACAGGAGGGCGCCGGCGATCATGACGATCCTGGCCAGGGACGTGAAGTTATCCATGCTTTTCTGTCTCCTGTGAGTCAGGCGCCGGTTCTCTGACCCGTTTTGAATCCCGGCAACGCTCGTACTCGCTATACAAACAGCCGCAGTAGCGCTGGCTGTAAAGGTCCATCTCCCGGGCCTGTTTCCGGCCCTCGTAGTAAGCCGGCCTCCAGTCGTAGTAGATGAAAGGGACACCGGACCGCTCTCCGATCTCCGTCCCGATAGTCCGGATCAGGTCATGCTTCTGGTAAGGGCTGATCAGGAGGCTGGTGGTGAACCCGGCACAGCTCGTCTCCTGCGCCCTGGCTGCCGCCTCCTGGAGGCGCAGAATATAGCAGAGCCGGCAGCGCTCGCTCTCGTGCTCGTGGAAAGCCACATCCCGGAAATAGCGCTCTGGCTGATATCCCTCGCTGACCAGCAGCGGAAACTCCAACTGACGGGCCAGTTCCAGGGCCGCCTCCAGCCGTTTCTGGTGCTCCTGGTAGGGATGAACGTTGGGGTTGAAAAAGAACCCGATCAGATCCTGTCCCTGCTCCAGCAGGTTCCGAACCGGCCAGATGGCGCAGGGGCCGCAGCAGACGTGCAGCAGCAGCTTCATTCCGCTTCCCCTTCCGGGAACAGAGTTGCCTGCTGGATGGTGGCGCCGGGTCTGTCCGGGTAGGCGATCTTCAGGTGGGTGTAAGCCGAGATCGTCGCCACCCGCCCCCTGGGAGTGCGCTGCAGGTACCCCATCTGCAGCAGGTAGGGCTCGTAAACGTCCTCGATCGTCCCGGACTCCTCCCGGGCCGACGCAGCCAGAGTGTCCAGACCCACCGGACCGCCCTGGAACTTCTCGATCAACGTTGTCAGCAAAATCCGGTCAACCTTGTCCAGACCGGCCTCATCCACCTCCAGGCGCTCCAGGGACGACTGCACGATCTCCCTGGAGACGTCTGCGGTTCCAGCCACCTCTGCAAAATCACGTATCCGGCGCAGCAGACGGGTGGCCACCCGGGGAGTACCCCGGGCGCGACCGGCGATCTCCCAGGCGCCGCCCTCATCCAGGTTCATCCCCAGCAGGACGGCCGCCCGGCTGACGATGGCATGCAGGTCCTCCTTGGGATAGAAATCCAACCGGGCGATGATGCCGAAGCGGTCTCTGAGAGGCAGGCTGACCAGGCCGGCCCTGGTGGTGGCCCCGATCATGGTAAAGGGCGCCAGATCGATGCGCAGCGACCTGGCACCGGGCCCCTTTCCGATAATGATGTCCAGACAATAGTCCTCCATCGCCGGATAGAGAATCTCCTCCACCACCCTGGGCAGGCGGTGGATCTCGTCCACGAAGAGAACCTCGTGTGCTTCCAGGTTGGTCAGCACCGCCGCCATATCTCCGGCACGCTCCAGAGCCGGCCCGGAGGTGGGGTACAGGCGAACTCCCAGCTCCTGAGCAATGATGTGGGCCAGGGTAGTCTTGCCCAAACCGGGCGGCCCGTAGAGCAGCACGTGATCCAGCGACTCCCGGCGCTTCATGGCCGCCTCGATAAATACCGCCAGGTTCTCTTTGATCTGACGCTGCCCCACAAAATCCTGAAGCCGGCGCGGCCGCAACGAGACCTCGCCCTCGTCGTGCGGGGCACATGCCGCAGAAACGATTCGCTGCTCCAAAGCCTACCCCTCCTTCCCCTTACCCAATTCCTTCAGGGCGCTCCTCACTAACTCGTTGACAGCGGCCTCAACAGGTTGACCTCTGGTCATCCGCTTCAGCACCGCCTCCACCTCCTGGCGGCTGTACCCCAGGGACAACAAGGCCTGCGAGGCTTCATCCAGAACCCGTGGAACCGCAACACCCTGATCCACCACCGGAGTCTCAAACAGCCCGTCCAGCTTGCCCTTCAGTTCCAACACCAGGCGCTGGGCTGATTTCGCACCCACGCCGGGCACCCGCTGCAGGCCGTGGGCATCACCCCGGGCGACGATGCCAAAGAGGTCCTCTCCCTTGAAGGTGTCCAGGATGGCCAGAGCAACCCGGGGGCCAATCCCTTGCGCCCGCAGCAGCAGCCGGAACAACGCCCGGTCCTGAACCGACCTGAAGCCATAGAGTTGCAGGCAGTCTTCCCGGACGTAGAGGTGAGTATAGACCTCCACCTCCTGGCCGACCCCAGGCAGCGACCGCACCAGGCCCGGCGGAACGGTCACCTCGTAGCCGATCCCGTCCACATCCAGGAGTACCTGGTTATCCTCGTGCCCCTTCAGAGTTCCCCGGATAAAAGCGATCATTGGCGTTCCTTTGCTCCCCGATCAGGGGAAAGGTTCTCTTGATATATTGCTCGCGTATGACCCATCTTTAATCCAGTGCCGGGCTGCTATATCATGTCAGTCTATTCCCAACCGGAGACCGCTCATAATTCAGGTGGCAAAAGGCTGCTGCCAGGGCGTCAGCGGCGTGGTCGGGCTCCGGCACCTCCGGTAGCTTGAAGATCAGCTTCAGCATCCGCTGGAGCTGTTCCTTGTCAGCCCGCCCGTACCCAGTCACCGCCTGCTTGATCTGCAGCGGTGTGTAGGCATGCACCGTCAACCCCTGGAGCGCCGCCGTCAGGACGATGGCTCCCCGGACCTGCCCAACGGTCATCGCAGTGCGGACGTTCTTGTTGTAGAAGATGTCCTCGATAGCCATCGCCTGGGGGCGGAACCGCCCACAGATATCCACCAATCCCTGATAGATTCCCCGCAACCGGCTGGGCAGATCGAGGCCACTCCCCATCACGATGGCGCCGTAATCCAGCACCGCAGGTTGTCCTGCAGTGACGGACAGAAGCCCGTACCCGGTCGACACTATACCGGGGTCTATTCCCAGGATGACCATTCACACTCCCCCAACGACCATCTTATCGATGGCTACCCGCTCTAATGCCCCCGCGGGAGTACATCGGAAGCGGTGGGATAAGAGCGGCNNTTCAGTTGCCTTCCGGTCTTGCGCCGGCGCCCTAAGGCCTGGCATCCGTATGCACCCTGCCCCTGGCCAGCGATGCCAGCACCCCCAAAGCGCAGAGCACCGCAAAAACAATGAAGGACGTCCGGTTCGCCCCGAGGAACAACGG
>PLQY01000028.1:55691-66093 GCA_003160265.1 Peptococcaceae bacterium
CGGGTACGATCATCGCCGTGCCGATAAACAGAGCCATGATCATGGTCACGATCCCCATGCTCAGCATCTGCCCGGTCAGGCGCATGGTAGCCAGGGTGCCGGAGGCCACCCCGTAAAACTGCTTGCCCACGGAGCTCATTACGGCGTTGGTGTTAGGCGCTGAAAAAAAGGCAAATCCCAAGCCAAGCAGGATCAGGCAGCCCACGACATAGCCCAGCGGCGTGCGGCTGTTGATCCCGATCAGCAACGCCAGGCCGGCCACACACATCCCCATGCCCACCGAGGCCACCAGCCTCGGCTCGACCCGGTCCGAGAGCCGCCCGGCAAATGGTGAGAACAGAAACTGCATCAGCGGCTGAGAGGCCAGGATATAGCCGGCCTGCTCCGCGTTCAGCCCCTTCAAGTACTGGAGATAGAGGCTGAGCAGAAAGGTTACGGCGTAGGTGGCGCTGTAGTTGATCAGGGCGGCCAGGTTGGAAAAGGTGAAAGCGATGTTCTGGCGAAAGAGCTTCATGTTCAGTACCGGGTAATCGGCCCGCAGTTCCCAGACGATGAACAACACCAGGATGACCATACCGCCCACAACTTCGATGAATCCGAAAGGCGTCGGCAGCACTGAGAGGCCGTGCATCACGGCATAAACGGCGACGCTGTACAACAGTGCCCCAGAGAGATCGAAGCGTTCCCCCCTGGCCTCGGCCCACTCTCCTTTGACCTTCCAGAAGAATACGGCCATGGTGATGATGCCGATCGGTACGATGATGGCGAAGATGCTGCGCCAGCCAAGATACTGGGTCAGCCAGCCGCCGATCAGCGGCCCCAGGGACAGCCCGAAGTAGGTGCCGGCTACGTTGATCCCGATCACCCGGCCCCTCTCCTGGAATGGGTAAACCGAGATCAGGATGGCAATGCCGGTGCCGAAGATCATCGCTGCGGCTACCCCCTCCAAGGTGCGCGCGGAAACCAGCATCACGTAGGAGGTGGCCCTGGCCGCCACAAAGGAGGAGACGGCGATCAGGGCGTTTCCTGCCAGGTAGATCTTCTTGCGCCCCCAGATGTCAGCGATACGGCCGAAGGGCACCAGAAAGATGGTGGCAGAAAGCAGGTAGGCGGTGACTACCCAACTCATCATGATGGCGTTTAAAGCAAACTCCTGCGTGATGGTGGGAATGGCGATGTTGACGGATGAGACCAAAAATGGTGTGATAAAAGCACTCACCGTCGTAGCAATCAGGACGGTCCTCTTGGTGGCCGGCGAGCAGGCTTCAGGTGCTGCTCCGCTGACGGCGGAATCATGCTGCATGGACTCATTATCCTCTCAACGATGCTGGTTCCCAGGTGATCACCAAGGTATATTATACCACAGCAGTGCACCACAGATGACTACCCGCTCTAATGCCCCCGCTTCCTCCGCATCCGGGCTTACAGCACCAAGCTAACAATTAAGATATGCAAGGCATATCATATCGTTAGCAGAAAAGGCGGCGATGGGTCTGCCATCAGAAGGAGAAGCCATTATGGATATTAAAGTCTTGCTGGGAGTCGGTACGGAGGATCTGGGCAGTGGATGGCCTTATCCGACATTTGCTTTCTTTCTCTTCTTGATTCTGATTCTTCTGGTTGTAATTATGGATTAATCACAGATGACTACCCGCTCTAATACCCCGCTTCCTCCGCATCCGGGCTTACAGCCCGGCCTGAAGAATGCGGAGTACATCTGAAGCGGTGGGATAAGAGCGGCTACGCCACTGTATTAACCCAAAGAAAAATACCTTGTCTTTAGCCGGTGACAGATAGGACATAGACAACTCGAGTTAAGGTGCTATCGACCTGGATCGCAATATCCCATCCCCTCTGTTGCCCAAGCAACAAAAAGCTTCATTCATCACCACCTGCCCTATTGTTTTGCCGATCAGTCGTCCAAGCCCCGATGAGCCTCCGGACTGTCCGGAGGCTCATTATTCCTTATCAGATATTAACTTGAATTTCAGCTTGTTTTAAGGTACTAGTGGTAAACTTCTGGTAACTCAAAAGAAAGGACAGGTGAAATCAAGATGCTAAGCGATGCTAACTATTTGCTCGTCGTGGATGACAACAAGGCGATATGCAAAATCTTGAGCGACTTTCTCCTAGATGAAGGCTATGCAGTTAAAACAACCTTCAGCGGCGACCAGGCAATCCGCGCTATCCGTGCTCAGATACCGAGAGCAATCCTGATAGACTACAACATGCCGGGCAAGAACGGATTGGAGACATTGAAAGAGGTACAGGGGTTGCTCTCCGGTGTGCCTGTGATTATGATTACGGCCAACGCCGACAAGGACGTATGCGCCGAGGCCAAGAGAAAAGGCCTGGTTAGCTACCTGGTCTCCAAGCCCTTCAACATCTCCTCTTTAGTGCACCTGATTACGCAGCCTGCCCCTTCACTGCCCTATGCCCAGGCTAACTGAGGTTAGTTGTCCAACCCCAACAACCATCCTCAATTGCCCCGATATTCAACGATCGGGGCTCATTTATCACCACCTCGGGAACACGAATCTAATGTGCCCGATGATAGAGGTCCAACCAAATGGACTCCAGTGGCCGCGATGGCTAGAATCAAAAGCTCCTTTTGCTATCTTTTTTCTGGCCATACCAAGGAACTGGTATCGGTTTATCTGCATGTTTTTTCTTGGTTTCTATGACAGTGTCTCTTTTGCCATCTGCCTTATCAAAGTTCAGTTTTTGCGGTGCTTTAGTTGCTCTTACCTTGGCCACTTTTATTTCCTCCCGGCGGCATCATAGCCATTTATTTTCTCTTTCTGTTTACATCATTACTTACCCTGTGGCTTTTTTATTCCCCTAAATATCTTGCCCTAAAACTTGCCCCTATATGTCCAGACCTTCCTGGCCAGTCAAAAACCCCGCAACGCCTGCTGTGCTTACCAACTTGCAAGAGCAACTAAAAATAGCCTTCTCGTGAAATAACCGAGACCCCCCAGTAGCCACGATAGCTGCCGGGGTCTTTGGGCTGTCCATTCACATAGGCACCAAACAGTAATCTGCATATGCTCAGCAGGCATTTCTTGCATTAGGCATTAAGTGGTGGGCAGTTGACAACTCACTACAGCTATCTGGGTTGATTTACGAATTCAAATACGACTTTTCCGCCTGCCCCAAGCACCAGAATCGCCTGAAAATCCTTGCCCGCCTTCGACTTGAATCCCTTAAGTTCTTCAGTCTTGCCCTTAGCCAGCAGGTCGCTAGCCTGTTTAGCTGTTATCTTCTTCTTGGCAATCTCTTTCCAGATGGCAAACTTGCAGCCTTCCTTGTATCCCGAACAACCGTAAGATTTCGGGTAGTCCACCACATCCCTGCCGCACAGGGGACACTTACCCAACGACTCTCTTCCTCCGGAGCCGCCGCTCATTTTTGCCTGCTCCTGCCCCCTTGCAATGGTCACCACATCTCGGGTAAACTGTTTGATTTCTTCAACCCATTTTAAAGCATCTTGCTTGCCGTGCTCGATTTCCAGTAGTCCGTTTTCCCATCGGGCTGTTAATTCCACCGATTTCATCTGTTCCGGCGCCAGGTCGATCAAGGCCTCTCCGTCCGACGTGGGGACCAGCAACTTCTTTTCCCGCTGCATATATGATCGCTTGATCAGTGTTTCGATAACAGCGGCTCGTGTAGCCGGGGGGCCAATACCACCTGTCTCTTTTAGTGTGTCTGCCAGGTCATCGTCTTCCGCGAACCGGCCGGCGTTCTCCATCGCCGCCAGTAGCGTGGCTTCGGTATACCGGGACGGTGGCTTGGTGGTTTTCTCGATGGCATCTGCTTTTATCTTGACCACTTTTTCGCCCTGGCTGAGGGACGGCAAAATCTCTTTATCATCATCCTTTTTATCATCTTCATCTGGCTTATAAACCCGCTTCCAGCCGATGTCCAGCTCGACACGTCCGCTAGACAGGAATACCTCGCCGCTTACCTGTGTGTCTGCTTTAGTGACGGCGTACCGGGCATCTGGGTACATTATGGCAAGGAACCGTCGCACCGCCAGGTCGTAGACCAGTTTCTCGTTTGCACCCAGAGCAGAGAGATTCGGTCTGGCCGCTGTGGGAATAATAGCGTGGTGGTCAGTTACCTTGCTGCCATCCACATAGCGCTTACTCAGACTTGGCGGCCTCTTTGGAATCAGGCTGCTATATTCAGATGATCCCGACAGCGCGGCCAGGCGGGCAGATAGAGTGTCCTTGGCGATGGCCTCAGTTAGGTGGCGGCTGTCCGTTCTCGGATATGTGAGGAGTTTGTGCTTTTCGTATAATGCCTGGGCAATATCCAGGGTTTGCTGGGCAGTGAGGCCGTACTTTCTATTGGCTTCTTTCTGCAGGTCGTTCAAATTCAGCAGCGTTGGGGGCTGCTCACGGACCTCTTTTTGCTCCACCCGGACGACCTCTCCCTGGTTACCAAGACGGGAAAGAATGGCCTGGGCTTCCCCTAGGTTATCCAGGCGGTTAACCTTACCCTTAACCCATTTGCCCCGGTAGGTCTCGCCGGCCTCTTTCTGGAAGTTCGCCCACAATTCCCAGTAAGGCGTGGGCTTGAAAGCCCGGATATCCCTCTCCCGGTTCACTACCAATGCCAGAGTCGGCGTCTGTACCCTGCCTAAGGATAGGAGTCGGTAATGCCGGCAGGTAAATGCCCGGGTGGCGTTGATACCTACGATCCAGTCAGCCTGACTGCGCGCTTCCGCTGCTGCCGCCAGAGAGTCGAGGTCCTTGCCATCCCGCAAGTTACGGAAGGCTTCCCGCACCGCCGCCGGGGTCGCCTCGGATAGCCAGAGGCGCTTCATAGGCTTGTCTGACCCAGCCGCCTGGCAAATTCTCCTATGGATCAGTTCGCCCTCGCGGCCTGCATCGCAGGCGTTGATTACTCCGCTGACGTCCTTAGAACGCAGTAATCTCTTCAGTGTGGCTAGCTGTTTCTTTCCTGAAGCAATTTCTCGCATCTGGAAACTTTCGGGCAGTATAGGCAGATGATCGATATTCCATTTTTTCAAAATCGGGTCATAGTCTTCCGGTTCCGCCAGTTCCAGCAGGTGCCCGAACGCCCAGGATACTATAAACTTTTCATTTTCGAGGTAGCCATCTTTCTTGTCGAAGCGCCCCAGTACCTTCGCCAGGTCAACAGCCACGGACGGTTTCTCGGCAATTACCAGTACCTTACTCATCGACGACTCCCCCGGTATTAGACGGCTTATAGCCGAACTGCATTAACCACAAATCCTTGTCGAGCAAGGAGCGCATAAAGCTGCATTGTTTCCCCTGGATGTCGGCAGTTAATATGGCTCTGATCTCGTCGTTTGCCAGATCGTCCTGATCAGACAGGTAAAAACATCGCTGCCGGTATCGGCCGCAGGCGTGGCTTTCAATGACGTCTACTCCGTTCATAGGAACACCATACGGCTATTGGATTAGTACGGACGTGGCAAACGCCTCTCCCTGATCTAAGTTTGTCACTCTTACCAACGCCGGGCAAGTTGCCGCACCTCCAGGCTGGTTGGCGGTACCCCCTTGGTCATAGCATCCTGTACTTTGGCGATCAACTCTGGCCATGCCTGTTCCACCTGTCGGATCTTCTCCGACCCCGGCAATTCCCCTTGTTGTTTTACGTAAGAAACTGGTAAAATATATAATAGACTTTATGGTGGATTCTGGGAGGTGTTCATCGTTGGATGAGCTGGATGTCTTCATGAAAAAGCTCAGTGCTCAGAAGCCATTCCTCAGGGACCAATACGGCGTTAACGCTTTGGGGATTTTTGGCTCCTATGTCAGGGGAGAGCAGAAAAAAAAGAGCGATGTTGACATTCTGATCGATTTCGAGAATTCTATCAGCCTCCTCAGCTTTGTGGCATTAGAATATCATCTCAGTGACGTATTGGGTAAAAAAGTTGACCTGGTAATGAAGTCAGCATTAAAACCTAGAATTGGGAAGCAGATCCTGAGCGAGGTAATCTACATATGAGCAGCAAGCGCGAGTATGGAGATTACATCCAAGATATCTCTGATGCCATAGACGCCGCTGAACAATTTACGCAGGGGCTTAGCAAGGAAGAGTTCATCGAAGACCTGAAAACCATATACGCATCTACAAGAGCAATCGAAATCATTGGTGAAGCCGCCAAGAACATCCCCAAGCCTTTCAGGGATAATCACCCAGAAATTCCCTGGAGAGATATGACTGGCATGCGTAACAAGCTTACGCATGAATATTTTGGCATCGACTTTAGCGTCTTATGGGACACGACCAAACAAGATATTCCCCACCTAAAAGTTCTCATGTCCGATGTTTTTCGAGAATTAAGCAAGGAATAATTCATGGATCTGAAGAGTTTATTTGGAAATTACAAAATGGCAAGATGTTCCATAAAACTGGAACCCTTGCCATTACTAATTTATTTTGGTGCCGAAGGAGCAGTCATTAGATATACACACACCTGTAACCGATATCGCTGAACATTTCCCCGGCTAAAGCCGCAAGATCTCCATTTCAAGGCTACTTCCTACTGGCGCCAGGTGATTTCCTGGCCCGCCGGATTCGTTTCGTTAAATCCAGGTAACTCTTCTTCGCTATTGGCAAATGATTCGGAAGAGGCAACAGGGCGGCGTGCCGGCGCCAAGACTAGATGAAAATCTTCTACGACCCGCATGGTGGGTTCCAAGATCCTGGCCTTTGCTGGGCTTTTTCTTTTTCCGCATCCGCCTTTCGGCCGCCGCATTGGGACCACTCAGCCCGTCATCGCATGCAGTTAAATCTCTCTGCAGTTCTATCAAGCCTTAAATCCCGGATGCGATCTCTTATTGTACGTTCAGATAATTTTCGCGGTTTTTTCGCGAGTGTTTTTGCCCGCTACTTCTTTTCTATTGACTCCCCCAACCCGTTGGGTAAAGTCCCCTAGCGGTACGCTATCCAAATAAAGTGTCTCCGGGGCGATGTCAATATCCCCAGGCCATATGACTGTGCCAACTTCAGGATCAACTTTAGCCTGGCGGAAAAAGTCAGGCTCATTCAACGGACTAAACACGGGCATCGATAGATAAGGCGAAATATCTATCACCCGATACTCCGCGCCAGAATCGAACTCCACTATCAGCATACTTGGCAAAACAGGAAACACATTAGTTATCTCAACATTGTCTGCTGTCCTCATCAATCCATCACTCCAATGGTGGGATTTTATTCGGTCTAACACCAGCAACTGCCTGATTCCAGGCGTCCAACAACTCGCTCCTATGCAAACTAGCCCATTCAACCACCATTTTTAAAGCCGTCGCGGGTATGGCGCCACTGATAACCGAAAGATTGTCGATACTTATTTTGGCCCATTTACCGTTATATCTTGCGTGAAAGTGCGGTTCTGGATGATCAGTGAAGTAAATGTAGATGCCAACACCGAAAAACCGGCTAATCTCGGGCATCGTATTTACACCTCTTTGCCGTCACTTAAATGATATTCCAAAATGGCCCAATACGCAAGGCTCTATGGCCATTAGCTTCCATGCAGCGCCAGCTGCTCACGATCCAAATAGAATGATCTTTTCCGGCTCTACAGACTTGACGATAATCTCCAAAGCTCTATCGAGCGGGAGATCCATTATTTCGCCTCATCCTCATCCTTGACTCTGGTGCCCGGCAAAGCAAACTACTACTGCGTCAGAGCTCCATGCCCGAGCATACCAGCGCAGCAATTATACCCATATATTAGCATTATGGCCGCGGCCAAGGAGCATAATTGTCCGGTTGACGATATAAGGATGAAGATGGAGTACCTGGACGACATCGAGTGGTAGCGTGATGACCACCAACTCCCTTGCCTACGGGTTATCTTCCCGCCGGTGAGGCGACAGGCTTCTTTCAACCCATCGGGGCAGCAAGCATTCTTTTCTTCCTCACTGCGCAGTAAATACCTCAGCCTTGACAACTTGATCCTGACGGATACTCCAGAGGGTTGTCTGAATTGATTTTTTCTCCATTGGCTCTATTAGCCAGTCATTGGGTTCCAGAGTGAGATCAAAAATCCGTTCCCAGCTCTTCGTCATTTTTTCTCTCAAAAGCTTCATTGCGGGAGTATTGATGGAACAGTCTTTTAAGTCATGATATGAATAGCAGCATTTTTTATATTCATTGTCAAATTCTTCATCTTCCTGCTCGCTAAGACTCAGATAGCCATGATTCAGGGGCATATGCCATAGGTCGAAGTCGGACAGCAGCATGTCCTTTTTATCGAGTTCGAGCGTCAAGAGAACTATTCTTCGTCCCGGTTCACCATGCCTTGATCTCATGTCGGGCTTCTTGCGTTTGCCCTCCCATTGATACCACGCCCATACCGGATATTTCACGCCTGGTGGAGGATTGCCGATCCGAATGCGCATTTGTTCTGCCATCCAATCGTATGCATAGCGCCAATAATCCAGCATTTCAATGAATTTCTCGGCAACGACAAGCTCGCCTGTGTTTACAAGTTGTTCAAATGCTTGGTAATCCTGAATTGTCCAGATTTTCAGATCTATAACCATTCCTTTCGTTACACGTTACGGCATGATATAGCACCAGCCTATTGATTTCGATAGCCAGATCGTCCGGTTTTTCTGCCAGCCGATCCCCACCCTGAACCCTGGCGTCATTGATCGCACGTTCTTTTAGGCCACCGATCTGTTCTTTCAGGCTTTTGCGTTCCAATAGGGCTTCCGCAAGCTTCATATTGCCCACATCCATCCAGATACTAATTTAGACACACTTGAGAGGAAATAAGTTCCGATATCGGCGAGAAAATCCAGACGGATTTCCGAGACCTGTCGGAGCAGGTAGAGCAGCTTCGATTCTTTTGCAGCCGCGTTCCTGAGCTGATAGTATTGCACAGATCATGGCAGCCGCAGGTTTCGTCTAAAAACCGGCAGTCGGGATTGTCTCATAGTAAAGCTGCTTCCCGGCTTCCATAATATGAACAGAATCGGGAAGCGTTCCTGAGAGGGAAAGTTAGGTAATTCTCAGTCAGGTTCGGAGTCATTGAACAAGACTGTCCCCAAATTATCCCCAACTTCCTTTTTTATTCACTCGCTGAATATTTTCCCGGAAAATCAAAAACCCTGCATCGCCTGCAGGGATTGGTTTTCTTTGGTGCCGAAGGAGGGACTTGAACCCACACGGGTGATGAGCCCAACGGATTTTGAGTCCGGCTAAAGCCGTTATGCAGTTTTAGGAGCCTCTCTGAAATGTTTGGTATTGCTAGATTTATTCTCTCACTTGTTGGGTATGTTTGGGAACATTCCGGGGATAACCTGAAAAAACTCCCCCCAATTTCCCCCCAGGTTTTTGGCCCCAGTCTGGCCTTACCTAAAAAGTCTGCCTATTACCCGCCCCGTTACCTTGCCGATCAGCCGCCGGGCAATCCGCCTTCCCACTTGCCCTTCCTCGATGGCATCGACATCGCCCATGAATTTGGCTGCGCTGTAGAGTTTCCCCCGGGTCTTACTGAATATCGCCCGCCTCGCCATGTTCATACCCCCATAATTTGCGATTTAAGCAGGGTCTAGTTCGCAGGACGTTCATTCATACCAGGTAGGGTATTAGCGCCCCGTTTTGTGGCTATTTCTGCGCCTCGCTTGGAAAAAGAAATGGCTCGATACCGTAAGCTTTATCAAATATCATCCTGCCCTCTTCGTGTGTTAGCGTTTTCCTTTCAAGTAAGGCCTCGGCCACCATCTGAACAGCCTTCCAGTTTAGAGAATTGGCAATCAGATCGCGAGCGCGCAGCCGCAGCCATCTCAGGTATGCTTCCAGTGCTTCTCCTTCTCCAGCTATATAACCGGCCAGGTCAATGGAATTATGGCGATCACTTGTGGCGCCCTGGTGGTTATATCTTCCGCAATATTTCTTTTCAGCCTCGTTGCCGGCAAAATAAATCACGATATCATTTTCTAGTCGATCACGCTCTCTTAACGTATAATCCCCATTCTCAATATGCTCTCTGAATTTCCTGCCGTGAGGATAGGTTCTTACACACCCCAGGAAGCCCTCGGCCGGGATGATCGTTACATATCGGAAAACTACGTGCAGCCTAAAATGAGCCATGACATGGCCGGCCTCATGGTAAGCGGTTCGCTCAAGTTGGGTTATTCCTTTTTTGCTCTGACCGTCAGTCTTTTGCTTCATCCTTTCTCCTCCGGCAGATGGATCAGCAGATCCCCTGGCTGCACACCAAAATAAGCACATATCTTGTCCACCACGTGCATGGAGACATATTCCCCTTTGCTCATCTTCGCGATGGTCGAAGGGGACAGCTTCAGCGCGGTCCTCAGGTCCTCTTTATTCATACCCTTGTCAATGAGAATCTTCCATAATGGGTTAAAAGAAAACGTCACTT
>PLQY01000100.1 GCA_003160265.1 Peptococcaceae bacterium
GCATGGCGGCCACCGTCAACAGCCCCAGCGGTGGGTGCGCCGCCTTTTTGTTGATGAACGGGAGGGCGTATTTGAAGCTCCAGAAGCTGTCCGGATACCTTGGATACACCAGCAACACTTTCAATCGTTCCATCTCCTTCGGATTGTCTGCAACTATTACCAGGTAATAACCTTACTAGCATTTTACCATATATATCTTGCGCCTGTAGAATTGTTTGTTAAATCCAGTGTACCATTTTTATGGTGTTCCCGTCCAACGCTTTGCCTCTGTTTCTATTGCTTATTATGGCCTTTTTAACGTAAAGTTTGCATTGGGCAGACGAGCTTGTTCGCCGGGAGCGGCTACTGCTACAATGGGTCTACGGCGCCGCTTACAAGCGCGGTTCCCGTTAGCTCGGCCGGCTAGCGCCAACGAAAAATCTTACCTTGCAGATCTCAATTCAGCAACTGGCTGGTAGATATCCTTCACGACGTCCAGGAATTCGTCTATCAGTTGGGGATCGTACCAGGAGCCGGCGTGAGCTTTCAACTCCGCGCAGGCCTCGTCCATGGTCATCGTCCCGCCGCGGTAGGGACGGCTGGTAGTCATGATGTCGAAGCTGCTGGCAATGCGGATGATGCGTGCCGGCAGGGGGATGTCCTCTCCCCTGCGGCCATCCGGATACCCGGACCCATCGTAGTTTTCGTGGTGCGAGCGGATGATCGGGACCAGCGGCAGGTAGGCAACCAGGGGTCTGATCAGCTCACTGCCGCGGATCGGGTGGCTCATCATGACTTTCCACTCTTCACTATCCAGGCCCTCGGACTTGTTCAGGATCGAATTCTCGATCTCGATCTTCCCGATGTCGTGCAGGTAGGCGGAGAACCGGAGAATGTCCATCTCGAACCCGGTCAGGCCGAGTCTCTCCCCAAGAGACAGGGAGTAGGCGGTCACCCGTTCCGAGTGGCCGTAGGTGTACTGGTCCTTGGAGTTGATCAGGGCTATGAAGGCCTGGAGGGTGGGGAAGGCGTCCCGGGACGACAGGGTGCTGATCTCGCTGACCATGGACTGGTACATGTAGTCCGTCTTGCTGTACCTGGCCCTGTGCAGGTCGTCTTCAGCCGCCCGGATCAGCGGCAGTACTGCATCTCCTCCGTCATCCGGGCAGCAGGCCAGGCCGGTGGAGATGGTGAAGTCTCTCCAGGAGCCGGCGGAACGGTTTTCCAGCAGCGCTGCAGTAGCCTGCCGGACCAGCTTTTCGGTGATCGCTCCGGCAATATTGCGGGCCGCTGGCTTATCCTGCCCCGGCAGCACCAGCATGAATTCATCGCTGCCATACCGGGCGGCGTAGCAGGGCTCCCGGACCTCTTCCCGCAACAACCCGCCGATTGCCCTCAGAATCTCGTCCCCCTGCTGGTAGCCGTACACCTGGTTGTAGTAGTTGAGCTGGTCGACGTCCAGCAAGGCCAGGGACAGCGCATGCGCCCCCGCGACCGCCTGGCGCAGGGAGACGGACAGCTTTTCCTGAAAGAAGCGGCAGTTGATCAGGCCGGTCAGGTGGTCATAGTCGGCCAGCTTGAGCAGTTCCTGCTGGGTGGCCCGCTCCACCTCGATCAGGCCACCCACCAGCCAGGCCATCAGGGTGGTGACCCCGGTGATGATGAGGGTGGCCTGGAAGACCTCGACCGGAATAGTTCCGTGTAAAATATAGTCCAACAGAAAGAGCAGCCCGCAGGAAAACAGGGCCTCCCCGACGCCGGCCACCCTCCCGAAGGCGATGGCGGTGATGACGGCCGGGACGATCAGCAGCGCCTCACCTCCGACAAAGCCCTTGCTGTACCAGAGGAAGGCGAAAGTGACCGGAAGGATGACTATGAGCAGCAGGATCTCGTCGATTTTGGGGCGATCCAGGAAGGTGAATCTTGCCAGCAGTTTGCGGGCGACGTAGACAGCAGCGATGATAAAAAAGACAAGACCGAGAATTACAGGAAAGTAAAAATTACTGGAAACTGGAGAATAACTGGAGTAGCTAAATAAGCTCAGGAGGATCATTAAAAAAAGCAGCAGGCTGACAATATGCGTCACCAGGATGTTCTCCGATATTTCGTTGGACCGCCTGGCTTCCCAGTCGCGCATGCAGAACGATCTCCCTGTCTTTCCAAGATCGGGCTGCTTTCAATTATAACTCATTTTCTAATGGTATGGCACCCAGAACCACGCTAAATGATCAAATTCGCGGTTCTTGGGCGCCATACCATTAGTGGCTGTTGATCCTGGCGCGTGCTGCTACTTCCTCAGGCATGCAGGGACCTCTGGTTGATAGAGAATAAAACTAGCGCATTGTGGATGCACGCCGAGCGAGGCTGCGGCTACGAACACGCTGAAGCAGACAGTCAGCAGGCTAATGAGAAAACGTTTCATGCGACCCCCCCTCCTTTCTGAAAGAAAGATTATCGAACAGGGTGACAAACCGGTGCCCGGATCCGGTCAGGGTGAAGGCCTGCCACCATAATCCCAGGCCGACAGCCAGGACGGCGGTAAAAGCCTGCAGCGTGAAGATGAGGATTATTTGTATGCCGACGATGGCACAGGTCATGATGATCGCAGCCAGGCGCAACCACCGGCGGTCTTGCGGGTCGGTGACCGGCTTGGCCGGCGAGTCTGCCGGGGAGCAGCGCCAGACAGCCGGCAGCGTCAGCAGGAAACCGGCGCCGGTCACCAGGAGCATCACCGGACGGGTGAGATAGGGGGCGGCGAGCAGGGCGATCTTTCCCAGCGCTGTGTAGATTACGATACTCTTGATCATGCATGTCAACGGGGTATTGTTGTGCGCCCCGTGTGAGTAGTGGCGCAGGGCAAAGGCCGAGCTGGTCGCCCAGATGGTTGCCCACAGGCAGCCCAGCGACCAGGCGAACAAGAATATGAAAAATAAGGTGATCGGCGTGTAGACGAGCGTCTTTAAGCCAAACAGGGCGACATCCTCCTGTTCCGCCGTCAGATCAAGCTTCTTTCCGAGATAGGTGACAAACGACCGGGTCAGGTTAAGCGTCAAAGGAACAGTCCCCTCCTCCGGTTGTAATGGTTCTTCCACAAGGCGAACGCCAGAAAGAGCAGTTCATAGGGCACGATGAAGGCGGAGGTCAGGAAGGGACTGTTGTTCACCGCCTCGTACGCCAGCCCTGTCAACCTCAACAACGGCTGAAGGTAAATCATCAGGGAAAGAAGCATGACTATCCACAAAACTATTTCCGATAAGAAGATCTTGCTCAACTGGGCGCGAGTGAAGATGTAGGTGAAGATGACGAGGGTGAAGATCAAGATTATCGAATGCACTCCCGAGTTGACAGGCAAAAATTCCACGAGATTGCTGATTGCCTGCAACCCGGCGATTGCCAGGATCTTGCCGGCCTTGAACCGCAGGTTCAGCAGGCTGAAGAGGGCCAGGGTCAGAACCAGGCTTTCGGGAAAGGCGTTCAGCAGCAAGAAGTAGAAGGTGTAGGCCGGACTTCCATAACTCAAGCTATTCACTCCGTTTTCCCTATCCTTTTTTGATGCTGCTGGAAAATCAGTCAAAAAGACGGAGCGACTTTTTTCGACAAATTAGTTAATGTTTCTTTCTTTGGTAAATGATACATGTTAATATTAAAAATTCGACAGACTGTTCTTCATTCCTGCTAAAAGATTTAAAATTTGCCTAAGACTTTGATATCAAATTTATTATTCTGAAGTCCTAGACTAATTGGCTTAAATTAACAGACAATGAATGCAGTAGAAGGCAGAAGTGATCAGGATTGCAGCATCCTATGGGAGGCTCTTGGGAGGGCGACTTCCGGTGCGAGTTGGCCTGGTTACGGATAATTTATTCTGTTGATCAGGACGGAAAGTGGATAGACGTCTCTAGCATGGGTCCCCGTGGGGACGTCTATCAGCACATTCAACTGGGTCTTGGCTTCAGAGGGGGATTCTTTCCCCCACTGAAGCTTAGAGCCAGTTAACTAGGGGCATAGCCGCTCTTATCCCCCGCTTAAGAAGCGGGGGCATTAGAGCGGGTAGCCATCGGCAAATAGATATAAATACGTTACAAAGACAGTGGCCCGGAAAGACGCGGCCACTGTCTTTGTAAGCGCTCTCGCTTCTTACAGCCCGAACCGGACGGCATTGTCGCCCCAGATGCCGGACTTTTCCTCTTCGGTAATGCTGGTGGCCGCCCATTCCTTGTAGTAGCGGGCGGGGGAGAGCAGCGGGAAATCGCTGCCCAGCAGCACTTTGTCGAGCACTCCCGCCAGCCGGGCGGCCTGGTAGACGTCGGGCCGGAAGAGAAACGGTGAGGCTGCCGTATCGTAATAGACGTGGCGCAGGGATTCATGCACCTCGGGCATCAGTTCGTAGCAGAACAGGCCGCCGCCCCAGTGGGCGAAGATGATCTTGTTGTCCGGATTCTGAACCGCGAACTGGTAGGCCTGTTCCGGTCCCATCTTGCCCTTGCCGGGGTAGTAGTGGCCGACCAGTTCATTGGTGTGCATCAGGATGGGAAAGTCCAACTCCCGGCAGAGGGCGGTGAAGCGCCCTACCTGGCTCTGGTCGGAAATGTCGATGTGAACCGCTGACGGGATGATCTCTCCCGTTCCTTTGAGGCCGGCCTCGCGGCAACGAACCAACTCCTGTTCCATGCCCGGGTCCAGGGGAGGAACCACGGCGAAACCGGTCAGGCGGTCCGGGTAGCGCCTGGCCGCATCGATGATGTAGTCGTTGCTTTCCCGGCACATTCCCGGGTCGAGGAAGGGAAAACCGAACACCACCGACTTGTCGATCCCGGTCTTGTCCATGTTCTCAAGCAGGGTTTCGGCGGTCGCGAACTTCGATTTGGGGCTTTCGTGCAGCATCTTGAAGTGAGCGTCCCGCTCCATGTTCCGCTTGATGTCCTGGATGAACTCCGGTGACAGGATGTGAACGTGGACGTCTATTTTCACGCCTCTCCACCTCCGGTTATCTATTTTGTTCTTGTATTCGTTGCCGGAGCAGGAAAACCTTTTCGAAAAATACGTTTTTTGCTTGGGCGCTCCCAGAATCGGGGATCGGATCAGGATGGCATTGCGGTGATTTGCCTATTTTGCTATGCTGGATGTGAAATCCAGCAGGGAAGCACGTGGAAGCATACGGAAACCAAGGAGGAGGCATGATGATGGCAGAAGAAGCTGATGGCGTTTCTTACAAGCTGATCGTCACTACTGTGGACGGTTCGCAGCCGTCCTCGAAGGCGGTGGATCATGCTGCCATGCTGGCAAGGCTGACCGGGGCGCGCCTCAAAATCATCTATGTGGTGGATACCCACATCACCTTTCAATTGGGCACCTATCAGCAACTGGCCATAGAGACCCTCCAACAGGACGGCGCCCGGGTGGTTGCCGAAGCGGTCAAGATCGCCAAGGATGCCGGGGTCGGCGACGTCGACGGCGAGGTGATGAGCGGCAGTCCGCGGGTAGTGATCATCGACTGGGCGAAGGAGAATGCGGCCAGCCTGATCGTCGTCGGTTCCCACGGCTATTCCCGCCTCACCTACATTCTGATCGGCAGCGTGGCAGACTACGTGGTGCACTATGCCCACTGCCCGGTCATGGTAGTGAGGGGGTAGACCGGGTGGCGGTAATCGGCTTCTGCACGCTGGACCTGTTCATGGGCGAGGCGCACTCCCTCAAGGATAAGCGGCGCATCCTCAAGAGCATGCTCGAAAAGATCAGGTCGCGCTTCAACGTCTCCATTGCCGAGGTGGAACAGCAGGACTTGTGGCAGCGGTCAACGGTGGCTTTTGTTTGTGTCAGCAACGAACGCGCCCATGCTGACCAGATGCTCAGCGCTGTGGTGCGGTTCATGGAACAGATGGACGCTCAGATCACCTCCTATCAGACTGAAATTTTGTGAATAAAACCCCTCCTTCCATCATAGGATCAATCAGACACTGAAACCATATTAAGGAAGGAGAGGTGAATATGTGGAATTCTGAGAAGTTGAAGGAGAAAGAAAAGGAACGACGCCTCTTTCACCTGCGGTTGGCGATTCTGGTCGTTATGGTGGTTGCCTTGCTGGCAGCGGGCGGAGGCTGCAGCCTGACGGAAAAACTGCAGGAACTGGGGGAGCAACCCACGGCTAACCAGGGCGTGCCCGACCTTAGCGCCGGAGGGCTGAGCAGTCCGCCGCCCCAGGTGGATCAAACCAAGGTGACGGTCTACTTCAAGGATGCACAGGGCCGCTACCTGGTGCCGACCACGGTTGAGGTGGACAAGGCGCCGGGTATTGCCAAGGAAGCCCTGGATGCCCTCTGCCTGGGGCCCGCCCAGGGTGTTGACGCCATCGCAAGCATCCCTGCGGGCGTGCAGGTGAGTAGCGTCAATATCAAGACCGACGGCATCTGTGTGGTCGACCTGGCGGGGTCTGTGGCCCAGGACAAGCTCAGCCCCAAGGATGAGGCTCTGGCAGTCTACGCCCTGGTGGATACCCTGACGGAGTTCCGCAACGTGAAGCGGGTGCAGATCCTGGTTGACGGTCAGAAGAAAGATACACTGGCGGGGCACATCCCGATCGATGAGCCGATGCTCCGCAACCTGACCTTCGTTAACGATCAGGGCTAGGGACGCTCACATCAGTGATATGGGGAAGAAAAAATAAACCGGCAGGAGCGCTGCCGGTTTATTAGCCGGGTAGGGGTTGTGGCTTAGAGCGGCAGCACGGTTTTCTTGAAGGTCGAGTTGATTACGATTGCCGCCGAGGCATACCATGCAAGTAAAGCGGTGATGATGCCGAAATATCCGCCGAGTATATTGGCAGTTGCCGAACCGAACGCTCCAAAGTCCAGCAGGAGGAAAGCGATCTCTAAGAACACGAATACCAGCATTGTTGCCGTGTTGGTTTTAAACGAGGCGATCATCATGTAGGTGTTGAAGACCGTGAAGCCGATCAGCAAATAACCGAGTCCCGGTGAAACTCCCTTGAACAAGCCGAGGAGGTTCATAAAGACGAAGAAGGCCACTGACAGCCAGAAGGCGCCGTACGTACTGAAGGCGGTGGCGCCGAAGGTGTTGCCCGTCTTGTACTCCTGCTGTCCGGCCAGCAATTGGGCCAGGCCGCCGTAGAAGAAGGCCAGGGCGGCTACAACTGACAAGCCGTTTCCGCTCCAAAGACCGGCGTTGATCATGCTCAGGACGAAGGTGGTCAGGGCAAATCCGGCCAGTCCGAGAGCGGCGGGATTAGAGGTTGAGGCTGCCAAGCTTACTTGTTTAATCTCATCACTCATTAATTAACCCTCCTTTACATTGAGATTGCCCGTGTGCAAGCGATAAACAGTCCACGGAAATCGATCGAGATACCAGTCGCCAATCGAACAGAACACCCCTACCCGGCTTCCAGACGCTGATATTTCACCTCCTCGGGATAATGGAACACCTGAACTTGATGACCCGGTGGTTGGCTGGCGGCTCATTTTGGAAACAGAGTTTTGCTTGGTCTATGGTGAGATTAGATGAAAGTAGCAGATGAAAACAGGCGCTTTCTGGTAATGAACTTCAGAAATAAGCTGAAGGTGGGCGAATTCAAGTAATTACNNGGTATATTACCATCCCACGGTTGTTATAAAATGGTAATGAGGCCGGGGTCGATTCCGCAAACCAAGAGGGATGATGTGATATAATTCAAACGGAGCGAAGCAAAGTTTGAAGGCGTCTGAGCGAGCATGCGCAGCATGCTAAGCAATAGCAGGGAGATGAAACTCTTTGGACGGCAGTCAACCCATCGGTGTTTTCGATTCCGGTGTGGGCGGTTTGAGTGTGGTCAGACAGATACTGGAGCAGTTGCCGGATGAGAGTATTGTCTATTTCGGGGATACGGCCCGGGTCCCTTACGGCTCGCGCACCCCTGCGGAGATTATCGCCTTTGGCGACCAGATCATCTCTTTCCTGGCGCGGTTCGAGGTCAAGGTAGTGGTGGCCGCCTGCAACACCAGCTCTGCGGTGTCGCTGCCGGTGCTCCGCCGGAAGTACCACCTGCCCGTGCTGGGCGTGGTGGAACCAGGAGTGCGGGCGGCCCTGCAGGTCACCGGCAACATGCGGATCGGCGTCCTGGCCACTGCCGCCACCATCAACAGCGGTGCTTTTACCCGCTGTTTCCGGGCTTATGACCCGGGAGTGACGGTGTTTGCCCAGGCCTGCCCCCAGTTAGTTCCTCTGGTGGAGGCGGGCAAGATCGACGGCNNGTGCTGGGCTGCACCCACTATCCCTTCCTGGCGCCGGTGATCAGGGATCTGGCCGGAGAGGCTGTGGAAGTGGTGGACCCGGCCGAAGAGACGGTAAAAGAATTGGCTGTCCTGCTCTCCTTACAGACGGACGCCACCGATGAAGATGGCTGCGCCAACGCCCGGCGGGCGCCTGCTCGCGGACCCGGTACCGCTGCTTACGGGAGACGGGTGCCGCGCCCAGAGGGCACCCAGGCGGGCGAGGCAGCGCGGGGCGGGGCAGAGCATCGCTTCTTCGCCAGCGGCGCCACCGCCTCGTTTTACTCCTCCGGCAGGCAGTTTCTGGGTGATTTCTCCTTCCAGGTCGAGCAGGTTAGCCTTAACGAGAGTGATTGCGAATGTGGCACAGGAGGAACGTAACATGCGGGAACTCGGCGTAGACCTGATAGCAGCCAGGGTGGCTGTCCTCTGCCGGGAGGCTAGTTTTGACCTCCCGCCGGATGTGCTGTCTGCCCTCGATAAAGCCGGGCAGCAGGAGGATTCCCCCACCGGGCGGCGCATTCTGAACGAACTCTGCGCCAATGCCGGAATTGCTGCTTCGGAGCGGGTCCCCCTCTGTCAGGATACCGGAATGGTGCTGGCCTTCGTAGAGGTTGGGCAAGATCTTCATATCACCGGCGGGAGCCTGGGTGAAGCCATCAACCGGGGGGTGGCCCGGGGCTACCGGGACGGCTATCTCCGCGCCTCGGTGGTTGTCGATCCTTTGCGCAGGGTGAACACCGGCGACAACACCCCGGCGGTGGTCTATTACGACATCGTGCCCGGGGACGGCTTCCGCATCACCATCATGCCCAAGGGGTTCGGCAGCGAGAACTGCACCGCCCTGGGCATGTTGAAACCTGCGGAGGGATTGGCAGGGGTCAGGCAGTTCGTGCTGGCGGCAGTGGATCGGGCCGGAGCAAACCCCTGCCCTCCGGTAGCGGTGGGAGTAGGCCTGGGAGGAACGGCGGACAAGGCCCTGCTTCTGGCCAAGAAAGCCTTGCTGCGGCCCTTGGATGAGCCCAATCCGGACCCGGAACTAGCTGCCCTGGAAAATGATCTGAAAGTGGCGATCAACGGCCTGGGTTACGGCCCCGAGGGGTTTGGCGGCCGGGTGACCGCCTTGGCCGTGCACGTGGAGACCTATCCGACCCACATCGCCGGGCTGCCGGTGGCGGTGAATATCAGTTGCCACGCCCTGCGTCATAAAACCTGGACCTGGGATGGTCAATAGCAGGAGATGTTTGTAAATGGATGAATGCATACGGATAAGGTCGCCCTTTGATGCGGCAACGGCCGGGGTGCTGCAGACCGGCCAGCAGGTACTGCTATCCGGAGTGATCTTCGGGGCGCGCGATCAGGCGCACCGGCGTTTTGCCGAAGCCCTGGCTCGAGGCCGGGACCTGCCGGTAGATCTGAGAGGGCAGATCATCTACTACGTGGGACCGACTCCGGCGCCTCCAGGCCGGGCTATCGGAGCGGCGGGACCTACCACCGGCGGGCGAATGGACACCTTCACGCCGCAACTGCTCGCCTATGGGCTACGGGGTATCATCGCCAAGGGCAACCGCAGCCCCGAGGTGATTGCGGCCATCGTGCAGAATGGCGCCGTTTACCTGGCGGCCACCGGTGGGGCTGGCGCCCTGCTGTCGCGTTGCATCAAAGAGGCACAGGTGGTCGCCTATCAGGACCTGGGCACCGAGGCGCTGTGGCGCTTCGTGATTGAGGACTTCCCCGCCATTGTGGCCATCGACAGCCGCGGCCGGAACCTATATCAGATAGGCCCTGCCGGCTATCGCCAGTCCCATGCCAACTCCCGGTAATCGTTTTTAGCCAGGCACCCCTTTAATCCCCGGAACATATACTATTAGCGGATTTAGCATTAGATTTACAGATTTGTTTAAGGGGGGTATAAAAATGCCATTAATTAAGATTTGTGCCTATGAAGTCACCTCATTCGATCCGGTCTTACCCATAACGTTGACCTGTTGCGACCCTCACTTCACGCCTGTCGCACCGGGTGACCAGTGCAATGTTTGCTGCTATGATGCCAAACTGGATTTGAGCACAACGCCGCCGATGCTGTGCTTTTCCTATGATGCCCAGTTTGAATATGCCTATCTCGACAAGCGCCACTACGAGAAGGGCGAAGCTGAACATAAATGCGCCTGTTCGTGCACCTTTCTGGATTTCTGCGATATAACCGGACAGTCGGCTTGCATTACTCTGCCTGCCGGCGCCACTCTCTGTCCGTGTGGGTGCGGCGAGCCCAAAGTGACCTGCTCTGCCACTTGTGACCCCGGCAGCATCGAAACGACGCCGAATTCTGTTTCAGGCCATGTTACCATCTCCCTTCACGTGACCAATCTTTGCGATCCCACGACTGTTTGCGTAGAAACTGCTCCGTGCATTGATGACCGGATCAAATACTACGCTGGATGATCAGGGGGCATAGCTTGGCTTGGCCGGCTGGTTGAGAATCGCTCACATTGCGCTTCTAAAAAAGTTGAGGTTGAAACCTAAGCCCGGGATGTATCATGCCCCGGGTTTTGACGTGCTTGGACAGTTCACCAGATCGCGGGTTCAGCGCCCGGCGCCGGGCCGCGGCAGAACATCTTGATCAGCAGGTCGATGGCCTGCATGATGCAGGTGAAGTTTCTCGGCGCCGGCCCCTTGACAACCTCGTCGCAGGCCATGTCCAGGTAGCGCAGGCTGTCCTGGAAGCGCAGCATTTTGGCGCAGGTTTTGGCGGCGGTGCTGATGCTCACTGGATTAAGGAGCCCCTTCTCCTCTAATATCTGCTCCAGCGGGACAGCCAGTTTATCGCTCAAAATGACGATGCCTTCAATGGCTTGCTCAAATCCCCCGGGTAGGGCGGTGGCTTGAAAAAGCAGGTCGGCGGCTTCGGAGAAGCGACCCTGCTGCGCCAGGACCGTCCCCAGGGAGTGCATTGCCTTGAAGCTTCCCGTCCCCGGGCTGGCGAGGTACTTCTGCCAGGGGGCGTTACCCAGTTCCAGGCAGCGGCGCAACAGCGTTTCTGCAGCCTCTGTGTTCCCCAGGGCGCTCTGGGCAACTGCCAGCAAGTAGATCAGATCGGTATAATCCGGGAAGAGTTCCGATGACTCCTCCAGGATTCCCGCTGCGCAGTTGTAATCCCGGGTATTGATTAGGGACAGGGCGTAGTAATAGAAAAAGGCCGGCGTACCGGACATATCGTTCAGCTTGCGGCAGGCTGCAAAGCGGTCTGCCGCGGCGGCGAACTCCCGGGCATAGAAAAGCTCTTTGCCCAGCAAGTAGTTGCAGGTGAGGCGATCTTCCCGCAAACCCTGGTTGATGGCATCGATTTTCCACTGTCTTTTTCGGGCGATGCTCTTTGGTTCTGATTGGTAGTGCAGGTGGTTGACGGTGATCTCTGCCGGGGCAACAGTTTGGCCGGATGCCTGCAGGGATGTAGCTACCTCTCCACCGACCGCCCCCTGGTAGCGGGCGCCGCGCCCGCAAGCGGCGGCGCCGGGTCCGGCGGCACCCGCAAAAGCGTCGGTGGACACGGCGCGGGCGCGCCGGAACAGCCTGCAGCATCCGGTTATGTGGCAGTTGACAGGGGATACGCTGCTATCGAGGAAGGTGCAGATTTTCAGGATATACCCGCCCTCATCCGGCGGCGCCTTCTTGAGCAACTCCGCAATCTGTTTTTTGCTCTCTTCAGGCAGCATCTCATCGGCGTCCAGAACCAGGATCCACTCTTCTAAAGCCTGATCGAGGGCATAATTACGTGCTTCGGAGAAATTCCCGGGCCACTTGATGGGGAAGATCTTTGCTCCATGCTGGAAAGCGATGGCCAGGGTATCATCGGTGGAGCCCGTATCGACATAGATCACCTCCCGGGCGATCTCGTTGATGCTGTGAATGCAGTGGCGAATATGGTCTGCCTCGTCCCTGCCGATGATGCAGACACTGATCCCCGGATAATCCTTGGGGATGGGGCGCCCCTGGAGCCAGTCCCTGTATTCTTCGGCCGAAGCCCCGCAGTAGTTCGTTTCTGTTGGATACCAGGCGGGAGCGGGAGGCATGGCGAAATACCTCTGCAGGCAGGCGCTGGCCTGGGAGTACCAGCCGGAGTGCAGGTAACAGAGCATCTCCAGGAGAAACAGGTCGTTGTAATTCCCGTAAATACCCTGGTAGTATTTCAGGTGCCTGATGGCATCACGATACCTGGACAGGTCCATCAGGGTGGCGGCGGTTCTGAGAGCGAGGATTGGGGCATACCCCAGGTTGGCCGCCGTCAGTTTGGAAGCTTTTAAAAAGCAATTGAGGGCTTTTTCCATTTCCCTGAGGCGGAGGTGCTCCACGCCCAAGTTGTAATAGAAGAAACCGTCTTTTTCTTGATCTGCCGTGATGCCCAGGAGTTTCAGGTTTCTCCTGATTTTTGCCTGGATGTTGTACTGCTTCCCATTGTACCCGTGGTGGATGATCGAGATGCTGCACTGCCCGATGCCCTGCTGACCGTGATTGGCAATGATCGAGATGGCGATCTGCTCGTGGATCCGGCCCTCAAAACGAAAGATTTTTCGGTTCCTGAACAGGCGTACGCTGGGAGCGAGAAGCTTGGAATCCGTTTCTGTCAGGTTGGCCACCTGGATGAAGTAGGCTTCGTAGCGGCTGTCCCGGATCAGAGCCCGCAGTTCGGAGCCGCTCCCGGGGGCCAGTTCCTCGTCGCAGTCAAGGAATAGGATCCAGTTCCCAGTCGCCCTATCGAGTGAGACGTTGCGGGCGAGGCTGAAATCATCCTGCCATTCCGCCTCGATCACCGTTGCCCCCATGCGCCGGGCAATGTCTACGGTATCGTCGGTGGAGCCGGTGTCGACGACGATGATCTCGTCCACAAACTCCTTGGCGCTCTGCAGGCAGCGCCCAATATTCCCGGATTCGTTTTTGGCGATCATGCAGAGGCTCAGAGTCACCTGTTCCATTGCAACCTCCATTTTAGTAATCAGTGGTTGGAGGAGTGGCCAGCAGGCCCTGTTTGAGCCGTTGTGCCTTGTGTCTCAAGGATGTCAACCTGAACAGCTCCTTGCGCAGTTCCACCGGTCCATTTTCCAGCTCAAGCATCCTGGTGATGTGCAGCAGGCACTGGCTGGCAAGCTGTTCCAGAGAGCAGGCGGCATAGAGTTCATTGACGGGCTCCTGCAGACCAGCTTGAGCGAAGTACACGAAGGCCTGGTCGTGCCTGTCGAGATTGTCGCAGGCCGTGCCGAGCAGGTAGTAGACACCGGCTGTGGCGATACCGCTGTGCAGGGCGTCCTCCAGTTGTCGCAGGTCCTCCCGGCTGTAGCCCGCCTCCTTGATGTCAAACAGCAACCGGGCAATTGCAGCGTGGTCGAGGTGGAAGCTGTTCTCCAGGTATGTTGCCACCTCCCCCTCAGCAAGGCCCTTTTGTCTCATCAGCGAGCATAACTGGGCAAACAATTCATCTGCAGGCCTGATTCTCAATGCCTGTTCGAGATAGGCCGCGGCCTGATCGAGATCCTGTTGACGGGCGCAGACCTCGGCCAGATTCTGAAGCGCCAGGTGGCCGGTGACCCCCTCGGTGGTGACATATTCCGGCAGGGTATGGAAGCGAAGGCACTTTAAGAAACTGTCTTTTGCCTGCGCCATCAGGTTCAGGTCAAAAAGAAGCTCTCCCTTGATAAAGTACAGGTCGGGATAGTCGGGAAAACAGGCCAGGCCCTCGTCGATCAGGTTGAGCGCTTGCTCGAAGTCACCCAGGTCGCCCAGGCAGATGGCGTAGTTTCGGAAAAACGCCGCAGTAAACATGTCTCCGGGATCGAGATGCTGCCTGACCGCTTCATAATGGTGGCGGGAGTTTTCCAGATCTCCCAGGGTATAGAAGCTGAGGCCGAGATTGTAGCCCAGGAAGGGATCGCCAGGTCTCTCCGCCAGTGCCTGCTTGAGGATGGAGATGTTGCGCAGCGTCTTCTCCCTGCGCTGCCCGGCGTGCTGCCTGTATCCGTAGTGCATGATCTCCGCATTTGCATGGCGAATGGCGGCAGTGGGATTTGCCCTGAGGATGCTTGGCGTGATCTGCTCGTGGATCCTTCCTTCGAAGAAGTAAGCCTCTCTGTTCTTGAACATGCGTAGCCCGGGGTGTCTGATCCGCTGGCCGGACTGGTTTGAAGGGCAAGGGCTGATGATCGAGAAGGTCCAGGCCTCTATATCGCGGCAGGAGGCCAGGCGTCGCAAGTTATGGGCGGCTTCCGGCGGCAGTTCCTCGTCGGCGTCCAGGACCAGCACCCACTCCCCGATCGCTTGTTTCAGGCTCTCATTCCTGGCTTGCGAGAAATCATCCTGCCAGGGGAGATGGCATACCCGTGCGCCGTAGCGATTGGCGATGGCGGGAGTGGCATCCCGGGAGCCGGTATCCACGACGATGATCTCGTTTACAAAGCCGCAGACGCTCTCCAGGCAGTGCGCCAGATTATCTTCCTCGTCCCTGACGATCATGCAGAGGCTGATCGTGCTCACATCCATACGATCCACACCTGTTTATCCATAGTTGATGGTCACCTAATACGATATGAAAATATTAGGAGAACTGTTACCTGGGGGGTGTGGCGCCGATCGCTTGGGAACTGCAGCGGGGCTATAAAAAAATATTCAGAATCACACTTTTTTAAGACTACCATATAATGTATTACCAGTCACTATAAACCAAATGACTGTACGCTTAAAAAATCTTCATCAGGAGGGAAATCATATGCCAATTACACCAGGCGAATGCGGATTTACAGTAGTCGCAGGGGTGACCATTCCAACCTGCCCGCCGTTTACCGCCAAGGATTGCATCCTGGTCAACAAGGTCTACGACCAGTGCTTTACCGAGGAACTCGTCACCAGCCAGATACCTGTTTCATCGGCCTGCCCGGGCGTCACCATACCGGCGGGCGCCACCGTTGCCTGCATCCCTATTCCTGGTAGCGCAACCTGCACCTTCGCCGGGACGGTAGCGGTGACACCGCCGCTGACGCCGTATTTCGAAGAGGTGCTGGTGATCAACTCCTTCGACATCAGCGCTCCCATTCTCGTAGCCGGGGTAACGGTCTGCGCACCCACTCTCACCCTGACGGGAGCGGCGCGGGCAGATCTGTGGGTACCGCCCGGAACCACCGTCAACTGCGATATCCTGGCCTTCGGCGACTGCACCTGCACCCTGCTCGCCAGCCCGACAGGCCTGCCGGTAGTGATCGCCTGCACCGGCAAGATCTGCAAGGAGCTCCAGATAACCGCCCCCGTGAAACTGCTGGTGCCGACCTACGGCTTCTGCGAGGTTCCGGCATGCACCTTCTTGGCACAGCCCGGGTTCGTATGCCCGCCCATGCCGCTCTTCCCGCCGGATCTTTGCCAGGGCACCCCGACAGTCGTCCTGTTGGGCCTGGAGGGCGCTCCTATTTCGGGCGTGGTGGTTACCGTCGTCAGGACGATACTCGGCGTTCCTACAGCGATCGCTAACGCAACCACCAGCCTTACCGGAACAGCGACCTTCCCCACGATCGGCGGCTTAGAGGGCGCCATTGACGTTGTAACATTCACATATTTGGGCAAACTGGTATCGTTCCCGATCCCGATCGAATTCGTCGACGTTGTGGGAGTTGCCCACGACAGCGCCACAACCTGTTCGCTCATCTTCACACAGACCGGAACCACCACGACAGGGTTGCCCATCCTCACCGTCACCATCAACGGCTTCGTGGAGGCGGGGACAGTCGACCCCAGGTAAGGCTCAGACCGGGTATCGCAGGCAAAGGCAGCGGTTGTCCGCTGCCTTTTCTTTGCTTCATCATTTTATTTGCATGCTTCCTCCTCCGCATCCGGGCTGCGCCCGGCCTGAAGAATGCGGAGCACAGGAGCAGTCAGGGCTTTTCAGGAGGATGGGAGCGGATCTTGCTCAGGAATTCACAGGGGTTCTCCACCCAACTGGGCAGATTGACTGTGCCTTCTCACCCGCTGGCGCCAGGCGGTTTCGGCGGTGGATTATGAATGATTGCTTCGAAACCGGGCCGGCTGGGGATCTGCTCCAATGGCAGCGAAGCAGGCGCCGGCGGTTGCATGCCCGCCCGGTATCCGGTACGAGCAGGGTACTGGGCACCCCCTGGGTGGGAGACGTTGAAATGCGCCTGGCTTTCCATTCCAGCGGGATACTGCGGCAGGTGTTGTTCCCGTCTGGCCATTGCAGCCTCACGGGCGCGCAGGATATTCAACACCAACTCAGTCACTTTGGCCGCATTCAATACCTCGGGCTGTTCCTGAACAGGCGGTATTGCAGGCTTCGGGGCACCTGGCTGCCCTGAATCCCGGCAGGCTGTCTCATCGATGGCCGGCTTTTCCTCCTGGCGTTGGCTGATGATTTTCTGCACCTGTTTGGCCAGCGCCTCCAGATCGATAACGGGCTTTTCCTCCTTGTGCTGGCTGATGATTTTCTGCACCGACTCAGCCATCGCCTCCAGATCGATGGCCGGCTTTTCCTCCTGGCGTTGGCTGATGATTTTCTGCACCTGTTTGGCCAGCGCCTCCAGATCGATAGCCGCCTCTTTTTGCTGTAGGGCCGTGTCATCTTGTTCTGCAGTTGTGGTTCTGATTTGCAGCAGAGGTTCCATTAAATCCAGGTTCGCGTTGTAGTGTCCGGGTGTGATCTCTGCTGCGATTTGACCTTCTACAAATACTTCAACCCATGTTTTGCGTGAGATAAAGCTTTTTAAAAGTTCCCAGGGCTTCAAGTTCAAAGGCTTGCCAAGCTTGATCCGCGCATGTAACGGTTGGACAAAACCCGGCTGAATATCGATTGTCCCCGCAGACAGCATTTCAAGTGTGTCCGACCCGGTGAGCAAGATGGATTCACAAAAAGTACGGGTTAAACTCGCGGTGTCGTATACAGGTTCAAGCTCGTTTACTGTACTTGGATAGCAGAAAACCAGATCGTATTTTCCGAAAACTAGGATATTTTTTTTAAAAATAAGCTCGCAGTACGTGGTTACGTTGTCGATTTGATAGGAAATGGGGTAACCTGGAAGAGGAATATAAAATATGGATAGGAAGTCCTTTTCAACAGAGGAGCTGATCTGTCCGGCCACTGTACTCACCTCGTTTTGGTCGTTGGCCTGCCGCCCACCACCAACCGCTAAATGCGATTCTCTAGTTTTCAATATATAGAAATAAGGGAGGATCTGTGCTCCTCCCGTTTAACTGCTTGCGACACCTGCCGCTTTAGCGTCCGCCTCAGCGTTTCGGAGCGGCATGAACAGGACTGACCGGTACGGGACCAGCATAGGTGTGGCATTTCGAGCATTTGTTGATCGGCCTGGGAGCTACATAAACAGGCTGTGCGGGGTTTGGCCTCATTATGGGAGTGGCGTAAACTGGGCGTCCGGGGTTTGTAATGGGTGTGGGAGCGGTAGAAACTGGGCGTCCTTGGTTTGTATTCAGTATTGGAGGTCGTGAATTATATTGGGCCAGCACCTGATCCGGCCCCACCGGAATTCCATGGTCCACGGCAATCGGCTTACATGCACAATAAAGTTCCAGTTTTGGTACCGGTTCCTCTTCAAGCTGCAGCAGATTGCAGTTGGGGCACTGCTGCGTTTCGGTGACTTCCGGAACTTTCTCTGCGAATGGGTCAACGTGGTTCTTATCGGCGGGGATCATCTATAATCTCCTTTCATGATATATTCTGGGTAATTGGTATCCTGGATATTATATGCAATACTGGAACAAATGCTACATTTAGCTCCTACGGAGGAACGTCCCCTCTGGAGTTTTTTGTGCCAACCGGAAAAGGAAATAGTAACTAAATTATGGTAACCACCAGATAATGTGATGGAAGTCCAGAATAAACTGGACTTAACTCCATAATATAGCAAGGAGTGGTGTGCATGTCTAACCTGATCCAAAACCCCAGTTTTGAGGAGGGACTGAGCTTCTGGAGTGCGCATAATGCCTCCGTCAGCGACAACAATCCCTTCGAAGGAACAGCGACTGCCCGTTTGGGGCCCGGAATCGCCAGCATAACCCAGGATGTTTTGCTGGGCATCCCCAGGTCGTCCCTGCTGTTGAGCTTCACCGTGGAAGCACCTGCAAGCACTGATCCGGGCAATCTGACGGTGAACGTCAAGTGGCTGGATAAACATCACCTGGAGATCGGCACTGGTTTGAGCATGTTAATTCCTTCGGCGACCATCGGGAGACAACTTCTCTGGTTGACCGAGGTCAACGTCACCGATCTTGCTCCGGAGAATGCGTGCAAGGCGCGGGTCATCTTCAGCAAATCGGAAGGCACGGGGTGCAATAACTTCATCGATCTCGACCTTGTCGTGCTGACCAAGGTCGCCATGCTGGTGCAAGGGGTGAGTTAGATGACTTCGATGCCTGTTCATGGAATCAGTAAAGCCGAGCTCTTCGAGGAACTACAAACAGAATCAAAACCTGAGATCATAAGTCGTTTATTGAAAGCCAAAGGGTCAATAAAGGACCTTGCCGCCGATACCGGTTCTGACGAAGATCAAAACTACAAGCAAGTAATACTCTAACTTACAATCCAGGAAGGTCGGCGCTAGTCGGGAGGAAGCCGGAAAGGGGGCTTCCTCCTTTTGATTGAAGACACAGATGCAGGAATGGCTTGCCGGATCGGGCAAGCAGAGAGGCGTCCAACCGGCTGACGTCGCCCGGAAGCAGGAAAACCGTCCACACGCTTCTAACGCTCTGAAGAACCGGCGCATATATTGATATACAGCGTTCAAGTTTGGTCTCCAATCAAGGAGGGATAGAAAGTGATCGAGAATGATTCGTCGCTGAGATTCCAATTTAAGCACAGTCTGAATAGGCTGCGGATGAGAGCCAGGGAAGTGCTGGCAGGCGCCCAGCCGGAACGGCGGCCCAATATCTCTGAAACCACAGTTGGTGATGATAGCGTGAGGGTCGATGGGGATGTTCCGGCTGCCCCCGAACCGGATCAGATCATACACCTGGTGATGCATCACCAGCCCTGGCTTAAGCCGCCCGGACAGCCGGTCGAATGCCCCCGGGAAAATGATGACGCCGTAAGCGAATACGAAGATGTGACTTCGGGGCTATCATCCCGGGTAAAGCAATCCCTGACCTCCCGGGAGCCTCAAAAAGAAGACAAGAGCGAGGTCTTGCAGTGTTTAATGGATGGCAAGCAGGCAGGATGGGACGGCGAATATAAAATATAAAACGGGAGCATTTTCGAACATCAGGCAAGAACCTGGCATATATTAGTCATGAAAGTTAAATATGTAATATCAAGGAGGAACGCAGATGGGTACTCTTGTTGATGATATGAAAAGCCTCGCCGACGAAGTGATCGGATCATTTATCAAGCGTAGACAAGATCTGCAGAAGCTTGACCGGGATGTCAACGACATGATAGCCCGCTATGAAGCGGAACGCCAAAAAATGGGCGTCGAACTTCAGAAAAAGCTGGCCCGGTCCCTCTCTCATTGGCTCCATATTGCACCACCGCTGTCAAAATTGACATATTCTGCAGCATGATCTTCGCCCGTTGTATTTGGCGCCAACGGCGGCGATATATGCCGACTCCGCCATCAAGGGCGGGGACGGAGAGGATATTTGTTCTAGAGGATACCCGTTTTCTCATGGCCCTTCTTATATAGTTATGTTTGCCGAAGCCAAAATGACTCCAACTGGGATAAAGGGGTAATTTGCCAGGCAGAGATGAGTTGCGCCGCGACAGGCTCCTCCGGAATAAGAAGGGACTGCCCCGAATTATTTCGTGGCAGTCCCATTAGCCCTGTTCTGATTACTTGATAAGCAACTGTTTGTTCTAGCCGATAAACTCCTCTACGACCACCTCATAGCCGTTGTATGGAATGACACCCACGCCGACTTGAGTGAAAGACGGGTCCAGGATAATAGCCGAGTGGCCGGAGTCGGACATGAAATCCGAGTTTGCCACCTCCACATTTGCCACCTCTGCTATGTTCTCGCCGGTGACCGTGTAGGTGACGCCGAATTCGGTGAGCATCTGACTGGGCATGCCGTAGGTTGGCGAATCGTGGCCGAAGTAGTCGTTGGTGATCATATCCTGTACCTTTGCTGTGGCGGCCTCCGTGGCGGTCATATTGACAGTAACGGTACTTACACCATAGTCTGCCCGGTCCTCGTTAATAAGATCGACGAGGGTCGCCTCATCGGCAGTCAGGCCTGAAGTATTTACAGGAGTTGGAGTTACTGTAGTCCCGGTAGTGCCGGTAGTCGTTGTAGGAGTCGTTGGAGAAGTGTAGACTACGGGCGTCGGAGTGTAGCTCACCGGCAGCGGGCTGGCAGTACTGTTGTTTACAACCGGTGACGGCTGGGAAGCAGTCGGAGTTGTCGTACCGGTGGTCGTTGTCCCGGTTGTTGTAGTTCCACCGGACTGGGTAGTCGTTGTGCCGCTAGTCGTAGAGGTTGTTGAACCGGAAGAAGAATTGTTTTGAACGACTACGGGCGTCGGATTGTAGCTCACCGGCAGTGGGCTGGCGGCGAAGGCGCCGGATACGGAGAAGCCTAACACGAGAAGACCGAAAAGCAACAAGGGGATGCCAATCTTCCATATGGCTCTCTGCAAAAACCTCACCTCTTTCTAAAATTTTAGATAATATGAAGCTCTGTACCTAGATTGTATCCGCGGGCTTGGCCGGACTGCAAACCAGCATAGCGGGCGAGAGACCAGGCTCGTCTAAAAGACAACCTCACATATCTTTGAGAGTTGTATTTACTCAGAAATAGAGGGGCATGGAATACTTTAGGGGCTTGAGATTACTTTCTTTCAGGACCAATCTGGCCTATTCCGCGCTTTCTTTCCCATAAGAGTTGATAAACGCCGTGAATGCTCCGGATCTCTTCATCAAGAGTGGGCACCGCGGTAGCAGCGGCGCCGTGCTTCAGCCGGGACAGCAGCGCCCGATCGGCAATCAGGGCTGTGACGCGCTCCCGGAGCGCCTCCTGATCCCCGATATCGATCAGGAACCCGTTGTCACCGTCTGCGACGATCTCCGATCCGAAGAATTTGGTGGCTATTACCGGACGTCCGCGGGACAAAAACTCGCGCAGCACGCGCGAATAACCTTCGAAATACGATGGGACAATGCCCACGTCTACTTCTGCCATAATTTCATCGATGTCATCAAAGGCGCCCCGGTGTTGCACGCAAGGGATACTTATGAGCTCCTGCACCAGTGCGGTGCTGTAATAATAGCCATAGATGAGCAGTTGCGCCAGATCGGGTTCGATATTCCGGAATGCATGGGAGAGGAGTTCGATGCCCTTGCGGACGGCAGTTGTCCCGACAAAGCAGAAGTTGACAGGCTTGACTTCTGACATCTTGCTTCTGATATCTGATACCGCAGCCCTGTTCCTTGGCGGCTGGATGCCATGGGGAACAAGGAACATTTTATGCTCCGGAATGCGGATGAAATGGGTGAAAAATCTCTGAAACGCGCCGCTGGCGAAGAACACCCCGTCGACTACCCTGTCGTAGAGGAACTGGATATACTGGCGCCAGGCCTGAATGTTTACCGTCAGGGATCCCTCGTCCCAGGGGATGGACCAGTCTGGCCTCTGGATGTACTTGGTGATGCACCGGTCGCACTTCGCCGGACTGGTCGGCCCCGTGCAGGGCTGACGCAATTCGGCCAGGAAGGGTTCAATCCGCAAGCATAACTCTTCAGTATGGAAGGCGTGGCGCATGACGATCGCTCCACTGTCCGAGGCGATCTGCAACACCTGGGGAGGGAGACAGACATAATCCACAACATGAGCGAAATCCGGCTTAAAGTCTTGCAGCACTTCTTTAACGGGTTGGAGCGGCGTCATGTCCTTCAGGAGGCCGCTGCTGAGGTTGAGGCCGAGCTGGTTAAAACCCATCACCCGGTATAACCTGACGTCTTCCTGCTCCTCGCTCTTGAACGGTCCGGGAGATTCAGCCGGAGTGAGATTGGGAATCATGACTCCCACCCGGTACCCCAGGCTCTGCAACCCCAGGGCGTAATCCCGGGTGACCAGCGGTGTTCCCGTATACTCATACGGCGGCAGGCTGTGACAGATCAACAGTACCGAACGACCGTTCATGCTGGTGGACACTCTCCTGTTTAACTAGTTCTTGGCGTCAGTGGGGAAACCACTGANNTAGAGCGGGTAGTCATCTGTTAAACTTTTGGTCAAAATATGATTTGTTGAATAACATACTGGGGTGCGTCGGGTTGTGAGAGAGGGCGATATCATTATGCCGGCGTGCTTTTTCAAGGTTGCCCAGGCGGTCGTAGCAGACGCACAACTGCAGGTGAGGAAGCCACGACCAGGCTGCGTGGTCTACGGCGCCCAGCGTCTCTGACGGCTGTTTCAGATTTGTCGCCAACTCATACCAGAATACTGCCCGATCCAATTGGTTGGAGTTGAAAAAAAAGGCGCCGATCCGGCAGCAGGTTTCCGCCCGCGGCAGGTCGTAGGACATTGTTCTGAAGAGAGCTGGCAATTTCTTGTCGCTCTGGTTTAGCTGCTCGTAGCACTCGGCCATTTTCTGGCAGGCGGCAATATTGTCTTCGAGCCAGCCCTGTTTGCAGTCCAGGAATTTCTCGTAATACAGCACTGCTTCTCCAAAGTAGGCGTTATCCTCGAGTTCGTTGGCATAATAATACAGGTCGCGCGGGGAGAACTCCTTTCCGGCATCCAGCAGCCGGCGATAGATCCTCAGGTTGCGGTCGGAAGAACCCTTCTCTTTCTTATGCCTGACGGCGATCTCGCTGTTGATGATCGTGCCGCCCACCTCAAGATACTCGTGCACCGCTCCAATCCAGCGAAAACCGCAAGACCGCCGCACCAGCCGGTTGCGTCGGATACTATATACAGGATTGCCCGCCTGGTCGACAACTAGGTAATAGGGCATGGTAACACTGTCAACCGTAGGGTCAAGGGTCTTTTTCAGGTCAAGTAACAACTGGCGGTCTCTTTCTGCAAAGAAATCGTCCGCATCCAGCCACAGGATGAATTCCTGGGTGGCGAGGCTGAAGGCGTAGTTTCTGGCTGCCGAGAAATCATCGATCCACTGGAAATCGTCTATCTTACCGGTAAACCGGCCGGCGATCTCTTTGGTATGGTCGGTGGAGCCGGTATCCACGATGACGATCTCATCGGCAATCTCCTTTACCGAATCAAGGCACCGGGCCAGCACATCTTCTTCATTTTTCACAATCATGCACAGGCTGATAGTAGTCATATAATCATTCTATTAACCGGTATGGTAAAGGGTGCCTGCTCGAGGCCGGGCTTCAACTGGGTCTTGGCTTCAGTGGGAGGCAATCCCCCACTGAAGCTCAGAGCCAGTTAATACAGTGATGNNGAGCGGGTAGTCATCTGTGGTTAGTCCGGATGCTGAGGATGTGCGAAATTCAGGGGGTAGGCTATGGAATAATCAAGGCCTCCCGTGGCTTCCACAGGAGGCCTTTTCCGATCAGGCGAGCTGTTCGATGACTATTTCAGCACTGACCCCGGTAGCGACCAGGGAGAGCCCCAGTCCTGTCTGAACCAACTGCAGTGTGCCGGTTGAAGTTGCTTGAAATAACACCTCTCCTGTCAGGGGGGCGCCTGCCAAGACGAGCGAAAAGGATTGAGTGTTGGGACTTGGAGTGGCTGCACCGCTGTATAGTACCGCAACTGTCCCGAGCAGGGAAAGCACTGTCGTGTTCAAGATGAAAGTGACCTTGTAAAAACCGGTCTGGTTGATACTGAACGTCGTGTTGCTTATAACGGTGATCGCGGTTCCGAATTGACCGCCGGAAGTATTGAACGAGACGGGCGTGTTCGTACCGATGGCCACGAGACCGCCCTGATTCGTCCGGCTTAAAAACGCTGGCAAACCAGAGCCTGCGGTACCCGTTGCGCCTGTCGGCCCGATAGCGCCTGTCGGCCCGGTAACGCCTGTTGCACCCGTGGCGCCTGTTGCACCGGTAGCACCGCCTGATGGCCCTGTTGCGCCCGTGGCTCCTGTAGCCCCGGTAGCTCCAGTTGCCCCGGGATCGCCCGTAGCCCCCGTAGCCCCAGTAACCCCGGCTCNNTAGCACCTGTCGCTCCAGTTGCTCCGGTAGCTCCAGTAGCCCCGGTGACCCCGGCTCCGGTTGCTCCAGTAGCTCCGGTAGCTCCAGTTGCCCCAGTAACTCCCGTGGCTCCGGTAGCTCCGGTAGCCCCAGTTGCCCCGGTAGCGCCGGTGACCCCGGCTCCGGAAGCTCCGGTTGCCCCGGTTGCCCCAGTCTCCCCGGTTGCCCCGGTTGCTCCATGTATGGGTACCCACTCGCATCCGTTGCAGCGATAGAGAATATTAGTATGGATATCCACGAAAAGGGCGCCGTCATTATCTACGCAGCAATCTGGCCTTTCCCATAGCTCATCCTCCTGGATGGAAGGTGCCCCTCCATTATTTTTTACAAAGTCATCATTCCCGTCGGGGCACTCTGTTGGTTTTTCACTCATCTCGCTCACCTCTCTCGATATTAACTGGGTTGTTGAAAAGGGATCGGCAGCGTAAGATCGTCACCAACCTTGCAATTCAAGGAAGATCTGCCTTAATATGGTATGATATGAATATAAAGAATGTTACATTGCCCAGCTCTTGTTTTTAAGAAGGGGGATGTACAGATTGTTCTGTACCCTATCCGGGCTGATGACCTGCTCCGAGGAGCACTGTAAGTCAAGCCCCCACTTGGTGCCAAATACCTCCCGGTTTTTTTCCAGCAACTCCGAGAAGGCCTCGGGGTTTTTGTTGAAAGACAGACTGCCGTAATGATGCACGAAGACGTCGTCGGCGATGAGCAGTTGGTACCCGGCCAGCCGCGCCCTCAGGCAGTAATCGTCGTCATCGTAGTTGCCCAGCCCGAATACCGGGTCGAAACCCCCGATCCGGTCGAGCATCTCCCGTCTGATCATCATCAGAAAACCGATCAGCTTGGTTGTGGTCCGGAGCGTTCCGGTATGTACGGCGTGCCAATGCTCAGCCCACGCGCCTAGGGTGGCCACGTTATAATCGCAGTTCCGGACCAGTTGGTCGCTGTAGACATAATTGGTGCGGGGGCCGACGGCTCCAATGCAGGCATCGAGGGGGAATGCTGCCATCATCCGGCTTGCCCAGTATGGTGTGACCAGCACATCGTTGTTCATCACTACCAGGTATCTGCCCTGTGATGCCCGCAGGCCCTGGTTGCAGGCAGCGGGGTACCCTCTGTTGGTTTCGTTTTGGATTACCCTGGCGATTGCGGGATGCAGCTGCAGGAAATCATCGATTGCCGCCCTGGCCTCCGGGTCGCTTCCGTTGTCGATGATAATGATCTCCAGCGGCCGATGTGTGTGGTCGAGGATGGCCTGCAAGGCCTGTTTCGTTATCTGGCCTCCGGTCCAGACCGGCATCACGATGCTCAGCAGTCCAGTTTGCGGGCCTGGCGGCGCCATGTCCAGTGGACATGGCGCCGTGCTTGTGGTATTGCTGTCGCCCGGCGATACTGTGCCTGGAGCCAGGTACACCTGCTCATACCATTGGTTGGCTTCCTGCTGGGCGAGGTAGGGATTCTGCATTGACGTTCACACCCCCTTAGACTCTGTTCTAAGTTTTTCAACTTCCTCATGCAGGCTGAATGGCAACTATGATTTTCTTGAAGATCTTGCAGCATCCCGCGCAGGAAAGCGCGGAGCTGTCTCCCGGCTCACTGCCGGTATTTTGCCAGCTCTCGAATAACTGCTGTTGCTGCATGCTCCCAGGTCCACTTCTGGCAGACGTCATCCCGTGCTCTCATCCCTTTCGCTCTTGCATCCTGTCGATGCTCAAAAACATAGCGCATCAGGTGACGGAGGTGCTCCACGCCCGGTCTGGCCCATTGATGGCCAGCGTAGAGCAAGACGTTGCCGGGCACGTCTTCGAGGTCATCAATCTCGATCAGGTAGCTGTTTTCGTCGTTCATAAAGTCCAGGTTGCCACCCCACCTCGTGCCAATCACCGGCAGTCCGCAGGCCATGGCTTCCGCGTATGGCCGTCCCCAAGATTCTCCGTGCGAGGGCAGGACAAAGGCGTCGCAGGCGGTATACAGGCTGGGCATCAAGGTGCCGGGCAGATCGCATTCGAGGATGCGAACCTTGGGAAAGCCGTGCTGCCCTCTGGCAATCCGGTTCTTGACAAAATGATTGAACTCCCCACTGATGGAACCAGGAGTGCAATACCTGTGGGTTTTGATCAGCAGCATCACGTCTTCATCTGGCTTGAACTCATCATAGTAGGCTGTCAGCAAGAGGGCCCAGCCTTTACGGTCTGTCCAGTCAAATACTGAAAGGAAGACATAGCCGTTTCTATTCCCCAGTTCCAGTGCCGGCGCTGCGGGATGGTAGGCGTCAACGTCCACTCCCCCCGGGACCACCCGTAATTTATCAAGAGGAACGCCGGAACGGTTGAAAGTTTCTATATTGAAGCGGGATGGCACCCAGATCTCGTCCATCCATTCGCACTGCTGGACCCAGTCTTCCGGAATGCGGTCGGTTTCGAACATGGTCCGGCCGATGTTCACCCGGCCCCGGATATCCTGATCGAACTGGAAAGCGGCGCGGTGCTGTATGACGATGGCTTCTGCTGCGTCAACCGGGTTTTTTTCCAAGAATGCCAACCGCGCCTCCTGTTCAGGCGCTAAAATACCTTCCACCGCATAAGAAAACACCGGGATTATTTTCAGATTAAAAAGACCGCGGTCGAGGGTACCGATAAAACCCCTGGCCTCTTCGCCGTACCCGGTGGGGTTGCAATACTGGCTCACCCAGACCAGATTCGGGCTTGTTACGCCTGCCATCTTTTCCGATCACCTCAGTTTCTTGAACCATCCGGGCCGCGGCTCACTGAACAGAGGCTTCAGGGGTTGCTTTCGCTTGCCTGCCACAAAGCAAAAGAACCGTTCCCATGCTTCGCTCTGAGAAGGCAATCGATCGCAGAACCTCTGATCATCATATGCATAAAGGGCTCAGCAGTATTTCACCAACTCGCTGACCACAACGTTGGCCGAATGCCCCCAAGTCCATTTCTGGCAGACATCCTGGCGCGCCCTGGTTCCCTTCGCCCTTGCTTCCTGGCGATGTTCGAAAACGTGGCGCATCAGGCGGCGGATGCACTCCAGGCTCGGCCTCGCCCATTTGTGGCCCAGATAAAGCCGCATGTCTACATTACCGCGCACATCCTCCAGCCCCTCTATTTCGATCAGGTAGCTGTTGTCATCGTTCATGAACTCCAGGTTGCCGCCCCACCTCGTACCGATGACCGGCAGGCCGCAGGCCATGGCTTCCAGGTAGGGGCGTCCCCAGGCCTCGCCGCGGGACGGCAGGACAAAGGCATCGCAGCCGGTATACAGGCTGGGCATCTGGATGCCCGGCATACTGCGGTTGATGATGCGCAACTTGGGGATTGCCTCCGCCGGTATTCGCAAAGAATTGATAAAGTTGCCGATCTGCTGCTCAATTGGAGTGGAGTGGTACATGTAATCGATAGTCTTGATCACCAGCATCACATCCTCTTCCGGCCTGAATTCGGTGCAGTAGGCCGTGAGCAAGAGATCCCAGCCCTTATGGTCAAACCAGCCGAAGACCGAGAGGAAGACGAAGCCCTTTTGCTTCGGTTCCAGCGGCGGCGCTGCGGGGTGAAAGGCATTCTGGTCCACTCCGCCCGGAACCACTCGCAGTTTCTGCCGGAGCACCCCGGAACCAGCAAAAGTTTCCACGTTATAATGGCAGGGTACCCAGATGGCGTCCATCAGGTTGCATCGCCCCACCCAGTCCCGGGGTATGCGGTCGGTCTCGAACATGGTGCGGCCGATGGTGATCCGGCCGCGGAACCGTTCATTGAACAGGTTGGCGGGCAAATGCTGGACAACGATTGCCTGGCGATGGAAGACGGTTCTTTCCAGCTCTGCAAACCGGATTTTCTGTTCGGGTGTTAACGGATCTTCCCCCTGATGAAAGGACTGTGGAATTATTTTGAGATTAAGACGATACTGATCGAGCATCCCGATGAACCCTCTCGCCTCTTCGCCGTAACCGGTGGGGTCGTAAGGCACGCCCGTCCAGATCAGGTTTATCTGCTCGTTGGTGAGCATCTTATGAACTGCCTCCGTTGTAGCGGCATCTGCCTCTCGGTCTTTGGCGGCGAGCGCCTGGTATCCCAAAAACAGGCTGAGTAGCAGTTCGTTCCGGCTGTCATAATTGTGGCAGTGAGAACCGTCCCCAGCGTCACCCAGGGTCACACTTTTTTATTTGCTGCCAGTGTCAGCAGCAGGTTGATCCCTGTAACCGCATAGTTGTACAGTTGTTCATGGGACAGGTCCCTGGTCCGGATTTTGCAATCCAGGGCATTATACTTGGCAAGATCGCAACTGTTGTCGTCGAGCAGTCCACCGGCGACCGCCTCATCGTAGAGCGAACTGCCGGGGTACGGCACCGCCACGTTGAAGCCGCCAAAATCAGGTCTGATCCTGGTTACCAGCAGATAGGTGTCGTTGATGGTGTTTGGCGTATCTCCGGGATAGCCGACGATGAAGGAGCCCAGGCTCTTGATGCCGGCCTCGGCGGTAAGCCTGAACGCCCGCTCGATCTCGGCGATCGTGGTCCCCTTTTGCATGCTGTCCAGGATGGCCTGGTTGCCGCTTTCCACGCCGTAGAAGATCATCCAGATGTTGGCAGCCCTGGCCTTCGCTAAAATCTCCTTGGTGACCATCTGCTCGTTGACCCGGAACTGCACCTTGAAACAGGCGGTCTTGCTCAGGCCGGTGCCGATCAGCCGGTCGCAGAGTTCCATAAACCACTCTTTTCTGGCGTTCAGCGTATCATCCTGATAGAAGATCTCCTTGGCGCCATAACGGTGAACCAGCATCGCCGTTTCTTCTATGACCGAATCGATACTGCGAAAGGTTACCCGGCGGTGCCAGAGCGTGGGGGAGGAACAGAATTTGCACGCAAAGGGGCAGCCCCGGGTGCACATGATATCGAACGACGGCTTGAAGACGGTCGGGTAGGCGCCGCTGTAGCCTGGAATGTAGCGGTCAACCAGGTCATAGTCCGGCAGAGGGATCTGGCTGATGTCGGCGATGCGTTCGACCGGATTCTGCTTTACGGCGCCGTCCTGTTTGAAGACCAGGTTTCTGACCTGTCCGATGGCGCACTTGCCCTCCAGGTGATGCACCAGGTCAAGGATGGCATACTCCCCCTCGCCGATGACGGCGAAGTCTGCGCCCGGTACGCAGTCAAAAATGACAGCGCCGACACACGAGACAAACGGGCCGCCGATCACCACGGGAATGTTCAAACCACTGATGCAGATCTGCTGCACATATTCCCGGCAATACTTCACCTGATGGGCGTTGATGCCGATCCCGAGCAGATCGGGGCGGAGGGCCTGCACTGCCTGAACAAAGGCAGGGGCGTCGTAATCTTCGAGGATCCCGTCGATGAAACTGACCTGGTGCCCATCCTGTTTCAACAACGAGGACATGTACATGATGCCGAGCGGGGGGTAGATCGCCCAGATCTTGTTTCCTCTCTCCACCGGCGGAATAACGAATAAGATATGCATTCCGGATGCTCCTCTCACTACTTTTCGGATGATACCCTGGTACCAGACCAGCGGGCTAGCAGTCGCTGTATTTTAGCAACTCTGTCCGGGCGATCGCCGCAGCCTGCTCCCAGGTCCACTGCCGGCAGATATCGGTCCGCCCTTGTTGCCCTCTGGTTCTGGCCTCATCGCGGTGCTCAAAAACATGGCGCAGCAGTTGCCGGAGGTGTTCCACGCTCGGCCTTGCCCATTGGCGCCCAACCAGCACCGGGGTGTCGATACCGCCTGGAACATCTTCCAGGCCCTCAAGATCGATCAGGTAACTGTTCTCATCGTTCATGTATTCCAGGTTGCCGCTCCACCTCGTGCCGATGGTGGGCAAACCACAGCCCATGGCCTCGATCAGGGGCAGCCCCCAGGCTTCCCCGCGGGATGGCAGCACGAAGGCGTCGCAGGCAGTGTATAGCCCCGGCAGCAGGCTGCTGTGCAGGCGCCCCACGATCACGCTATGCTGGGGCAGGCGCTGCAGGGAAAAATGCTGCTGGATAAAACGCCGGAGCCGCTCTCTGATAGAGGCCTCATCGCCGTATGTTTTGATCAGCAGGGATACATCCTCCCCGGGTTTGAACTCTGTCAAGTAAGCCCTCAGCAGCAGGTCCCATCCCTTGCGATCACTGAAGACAAAATTGGAAAGAAAGGTAAAGCCTTTTTTAGACCCCAGATCCAGCGGGGGCGCCGACGGGTGGAAAATGCCACTGTCGACCCCGCTGGGAACAGATCGCAGTTTGTGCCTGGGAACGCCGCAGGCGCTGAACGTTTCTATATTGAAACTGCCGGGCACCCAGACCTCATCCAACTGGTTGAGTGGCTGCACCCAACGGTCCGGGATGCCGGTAGTCTCGAACATCGTCCTGGCGATATTGATCCGGCCGTGGATTTCCTTGCGATAGAAGTCGAAGGGGATGTGCTGGATCACCAGCGCCTGAGAGACGTCGACAGGGACCTGCTCCAGGGCCTGCAGCGGCGCCAGCTCCTGGGGAGTCAGCAGGTCCTCCTCGTTGTACCCCAGCGATATTACTTTGAGCCGCAAGCCATCCCGGTTCAGAGCGCCGATCAATGACCGGGCCTCGTGGCCAAAGCCGGCGGAGGAATAGACCAGGCCAGCCCAGACCACGTCCGGCCTCCTGCCCGCCTGGGCTAGCGCTGCCTCAGGACAGGTCAAGTTTGTTGGATCCATTTGCTTGACTGTTTCCTTTCTGGCGCCTGAACCTGCAGCAGATCACCTACGGGTTGTTACGCGCCTGTCTTTTTGATGATCAGACCGATGGATGTCGACACCCAGTTCAAAAGTTGCAGTCTGAGGTGCGGCTTGAAAGTGTAGGGCGGTAGATCGACGCAGGTGTTTTTCAGTTCCGTACCCGATTCCAGGTCGATCTCGATCTCGTGTCCCAGGTCTCTCAGGGTTTGTGCCATATCTTCAATGTCCTTTTTCCTGAAGAGCACCAGGGCGCCCTGTTCCATCGTGTCTTCGTTCGAAGAGAGGTTGTATTCGGTGGTGTGCACCGCGATGCCGCCAGACCGCAGACATTCCATCTGATCGATCAGGAACTTCTTGCCCAGCTCGATGGAGCCGCAATGCTCGAAAGCGCAGGAAGACCAGGTAAAATCAAATTGATTGGCATATCGGTCCGGGATCTGGTTCATGTCGACGTTTTCATAGGCAACCAGCCTGGAAAAAGCGGCCGGATCGCACAAGCCATACTCATTCAGGCAATCGATGCCGGCAGCATGCTGATCGGAGTTCGCCCACCCCGCCTTTTGAGCGCTGTCCAGATCCAGATCCGTGGCTTCAATAGCGCAGCCACGAGATGCGAATAGCGATACCAGCGGCTCCTTGCCCACACCGAATCCCAGCCCCCTGCTGCCGGGAATCAGCAGCCCTCGTTCCGACAAGGCCTGGTAGATGTAGCAGAACTCCCAAAACTTGCGATGATAGAGAATCGGAAGCAGCGCCTCCGCATTCAGATGATGGAGATTGACTTCGATATAATGACGTATATACGCCTGAAAGGTTTGATAGAGCAGGCTACTACCGGTGTCAAACCATTCAGCGTCAAAATCACTTTCCTTACAGAGTTGCGATATCAGCACTCTCGTTTCACTCCCAGGTTTTACTTATTATGTTATTCAGCACCGGTTAATCAATGTCCGCAACAGTGGGGCCGGCATCCAACCACGTTTGGTGGTGGGCGATTGGTCGTTGGATTCATGCCCGTCTGCAGGCCTATCATTTTTGTGTTGGCCGCCAAAACCTTTGTTTCTCTAACCGCTGCCCACCAACCACCAATATACCCAGATGCTACCTTAATACAGTATGTAAACCGGGGTGAGGGTGTTACCTTTCTTCCGGCATTGATCATTTTCCCGCGGCCAGACCCCCGTCCGGCGAAGCACAAATGGGGGATGAGCTGATGATAGCTTCACGGTGAGTAACTGTTAAATAATGGCATGCATATTATGATCAGGATTTATCCGTCTATCAGGCAGTCGGCAATTTACCCCACCAACTTGAAGAACAAGCCACTCGGGCTGCTGCGCCCTCTTCGATATGGCTCGGACTGCAGCCTGGAGGAAGAAAAGCTATACTTGCCGATCAATCATGGTATGTATGGGAGGAGATTGTGTGAAGGTACTGATTACGGGAATAACTGGGTTTGTCGGCAGCCATCTGGCGGAATTGTGCCTACAGAAACCGGAGGTGAAGGTATGCGGAACGGTGCGCACCCGTAGCCGGCTGAACAACATCAGCCATCTCATACCCAGGCTGGAACTGCACGAGTGCGACCTGCGGGACCCGTTTTCCGTGCAGAAGGTGCTGGCGGAGGTGGCACCGGACTACATCTTCCACCTGGCTGCCCAGAGCTTCGTGCCCGCTTCCTGGAAGGCGCCGGAGGAGACCATCTCCACCAACGTTCTCAGCCAGCTCAATATATTTGAAGGAATACGCCAGCTCAAACTGGAAACGCGGGTGCAGATCGCCTGCTCGTCCGAACAGTACGGCCTGGTCTATCCCGACGAACTGCCGATCGGTGAGGACAACCCGTTTCGGCCGCTCTCTCCGTATGGCGTGAGCAAGGTCGCCCAGGACCTGCTGGGGTACCAGTACCACGCCTCTTATGGATTGCATATCGTCCGCACCCGGGCATTCAATCATACAGGGCCGCGCCGGGGAGAGAGCTTTGTCACATCCAGCTTCTGCAAACAGGTGGCGGAGATCGAGGCCGGGAGGCGCCTGCCGGTGCTGCGCTGCGGCAACCTGGACGCCCGCCGGGACTTTACCGACGTGCGGGACATGGTACGCGCCTACTGGCTGGCTCTCGAAAAGGGCGAACCTGGAGAGGTCTACGTGGTAGCGTCAGGCACTGCGTACCTGATCCGGGAGGTGTTGGACACCGTGCTGGCCAACACCAGGTGCAGTATCAAGGTGGAGAATGCGTCGGAGCTGATGCGGCCTTCGGATGTGCCGGTCCTGTTGGGCGATGCCACCAAGTTCCGCAACCTCACCGGTTGGGTGCCACAGATCCCCTTCGCCAAAACCATGAGCGACCTGCTGGATTACTGGCGGATGGTGATCACCGAAGAGGCTGCCTGCAAGCATACCGTTTGACGTCTGGCGCTTGAATACCGGCAAGCTTGAGTGCGGGGCGCCAATATGATAAGATTTGGTAAAGAAGGTTTGCTTGTGTCAGGCGGGAAGGCCCCGCCCGCCAAGTGGTGGACGGGCAGCATGCCTGCCTTAAAGGAGATGTTGTTGATGCGCTCGGACGGGAGAAAGCCCGGGGAACTGCGACCTGTCGCAATACACCGCAATTATCTCAAGTATGCCGGGGGCTCGGTCCTGATCGAAGTGGGGGACACCAGACTGATCTGCACTGCCAGCGTGGAGGACAAGGTGCCTCCGTTTCTCAGGGGCAAGGGCAAGGGTTGGGTCACCGCCGAATACAGCATGATCCCCTGCTCTACCATGGTGCGCACGATCCGGGACATTACCAGGGGCCGGCTGAACGGGCGATCGTCGGAGATCCAGCGGCTGATCGGGCGCTCGCTACGGGCGGCGGTGGATATGGAGAAGCTGGGGGAACGCACCGTGTGGATCGACTGCGACGTCATCCAGGCTGACGGGGGAACCCGCACGGCGGCCATCACCGGCGCCTACGTGGCGCTGAAAGACGCCATGCGAGGCCTGGTGGCGCAGGGAGCTCTCAGTGAATTGCCGCTGCGGGACAGCGTGGCAGCGGTCAGCGTCGGTAAGGTTAACGGTGAGCTACTGCTCGATCTCTGCTTCGAGGAGGATTCCCGGGCCGAGGTGGATATGAACGTGGTGATGACCGGAAACGGGGAGTTCATAGAGATTCAGGGTACTGCCGAGGGGCAACCCTTTACCGGAGGGGAACTCCAGGAACTGCTGGCCTTGGCGGCCCGGGGGAATGATCGCCTGATCGTCAAACAGAAAGAAATATTGGAATAGAAGGGGAGAACGACCTATACCGCATGATTCTGTGGTAATTGCCAGCCGGAATCAGGGCAAGATCGCCGAATTTCATGAACTGCTGCAGGAGTTGGAACTGCATGTGTTCTCTCTGACGGATTTTCCCGGCCTGCCCGAGGTAGCGGAGACGGGAGCCACCTTCCAGGAGAACGCTCTGCTGAAAGCGCGTGCCGCCACCGGGGCCACCGGACTGGTGGCAGTGGCCGACGATTCCGGACTGGATGTGGACTATCTAAAGGGTGCCCCGGGTATTTATTCCTCCCGCTACGCCGGCTCCGATCATGATGATGCTGCCAACAACAGGAAGCTGTTGGCTGCCCTGGATGGGGTTCCGGCGAGCCGGCGCTCCGCCCGGTTTCGGTGTGTGATCGCTATCACTACGCCTGACGGAGGCGAGTACCTGAGCGAGGGCGTGTGCGAAGGCCGGATCACCACGGCGCCCAGGGGAGACGACGGTTTCGGTTACGACCCCGTGTTTCTGATACCGTCGCTGGGCCTGACCTTTGCAGAGTTGGGGGCTCTGGTAAAAAACCGGATCAGCCACAGAGCCGAGGCCATGACCAACGCCAGGGAGATCCTGACCTATCTCTTAAAAAGCCCATCTATTACGTATACTTCTGACTTGAGTCGGGAGTGAAGAATGGAACCACTTCTATAGAACAGACCTACGAAACCCGGACGTGAAAACCCGCGGGTTTCAGCCGCGGAATGAAAGCTCCTCTATGATTATCGCCCTAAATCATAAAGAATTATTGGAGCATGTATTCGGAAGTGGGAGGTGACCGGGATACCTCAGAGAATGTGGTTAGGAGTCCTGAGTGACTCTCACGGAGATGTCGACCGGGCGAAACAGGCGGTTAAGGCCATGGGCGACGTCGATCTGGTGATCCACGCCGGCGATTTCTACCAGGATGCCCTCTACCTGGCGGATCAGTTCGGCGTCGATGTTCATGCAGTGCTCGGCAACTGCGACCGGTGCGTGCCCGGCCCGCACGAGGAAGTGCTGGAGCTTTGCGGTCACCGGATCTACCTGACCCACGGCCACCTCTACGGCGTCAAGCAGGGGTTGATGCGGCTGGCCTATCGCGTCCGGGAGGTGGATGCGGAGATGGCGATCTTCGGGCACACCCACGTACCGCAAAACGAAGAGGTGGACGGAATCCGTTACCTGAACCCGGGCAGCGTTGCCTTCCCGCGCATACCCGGGCAGTTCACCTATGCTTTGGCGAGACTGGAGCCGGGTGTACCAGTTACCGTGGAGCTGTTCACCCTGACGTGAATGCTGCCACTGCTGACCTGGCAACAGGGCTTGATCCGGGTCTCGCCGGGTGGCAGCCTGCTGATCATGTTGAAAATTGTTTCCCCGGCATGGTATACTGAGAATTGCTTCGGGGTGTAGCCCAACTTGGTAGAACACATGGTGCACTTGCACAACCCCAATTTATGAGAACGCTAATTCTGGCAAGAAAAGTAAAATATTTAATCGACAAAGCACAAAAGGTAATTTAATACTTTGCTCGGGGTGTAGCGCAGTTTGGCTAGCGCGCCTGCTTTGGGAGCAGGAGGTCGNNATCCTTTCACCCCGACCATTTTATTTTTCTGGAAGGCTTGGGAGAGTAAGGGATCAGGGAACGAAAGCAAAAACATGTTCCAGGAGGCTAGCAACCCGTAAGGAACCCTAAGAATCCCGAAAATACTGGTAGTTCTAGACACGGATTCATATACGATACGAGTCCAGTGGCGAGAAGATTTGTTCACTGGGCAGTGATTGGCATACTGCCAACTGTTATCATAATTCAAGTTGGAGAGGCGGTTATTTATTAAATAACTCAACTTTCTCACTAAAAAAATGCCCTCAAACCCTTGGTATAACTGAGATTTAACAACAAAAACACCCCTCGATATGGTAAAATAGAAGCGACTAAACCCCATTCTACCACGGAAAGAAGGGTGTTCTTGTGGCTTCAATGTTACCAGAAAATATGACCGCTGAAAATAAGTCAGCCAATTATGTCGGGAACTTTTTTATAGAACAGAAAATCGGCCAAGCGCTCCGGCAATCGAATTTCTACAAACAGAAAGGCTTCCCTTGCAAGGATCTGCTACGGTTTCTCGTGATGCTGGTCTTTACGGGCAAGAACCTGTTTCGCTACTTGCAGTTTGAGTCCGACAATGCTCCCTTTAAAAAGGATGCCATTTACCGGTTTCTGAACGATTGCCACTATAACTGGCGCCGGTTCTTGCTGATGCTCAGTTCTCAGATCATTCGAAACCGCATCGTCCCGCTCACTGATGAGAAAAGAGTCAATGTCTTCATCATAGACGACTCCCTGTTCAGCCGGTCCCGGAGCAAGGCGGTGGAGTTGCTGGCCAGGGTTTGGGACCATGTGGACAATAGATACGTCCGGGGCTTCCGGATGCTGACCCTAGACTGGTCGGACGGCAACACCTTTCTGCCCCTGGCCTTCTCCCTGCTCAGCTCTGAAAAGGAATCGAACCGCCTACAAGGCATGGATCCTATGGACAAGCGGACGAACGGTTATCGGATGCGCAAGGAGGCCGTCCGCAAAAGCACTGATGTCTTGCTGGATTTACTGAAACAGGCCAAGACGTACATGGTTCCGGCCAGCTACCTGCTGTTTGACAGCTGGTTTGCCTTCCCGGGGCTGATCAGAAAGGTGCGGGAACAGGGTCTTCATACTATCTGCATGCTCAAGTCGCTGCCCACGGTCCGTCATGAGTACCAGGGACAGAAGCTGACCCTCAATAAACTATACGCTACTGTCAGGAAGAAGCGGGGCAGGGCCAAGATTCTTGCCTCCATAGTTGTCGGGATTGGCCAGATGGCAAGCGGCGAAGAGGTGCAGGCCAGGATCGTGTTTGTCAGAGATAGGAGATCCCGCAAAAAGTGGCTGGCGCTCCTTAGCACCGATACCGAACTTCCAGAAGAAGAGGTGATCCGCATCTACGGCAAACGCTGGAACATCGAAGTCTTTTTCAAGATGACCAAGTCCTATCTCAAGTTGGCCAAAGAGTTTCATGGCCGTTCCTACGATTCCATGGTGGCGCACACAGCCATCGTGTTTATCCGATACATCATGCTGTCGCTTGAAAGCCGGTGCGGCCAAGACCCGAGAACCATCGGCAACCTGTTCTACGTCTGTTGCGATGAGTTGCAGGATATCAGCCTGGTGGATGCACTGCAGAGGATTTTCTCCTTACTGGAGCAGTTCTTGGATGAGCATCTACAACTGGCAGAGGCGGAGATCCGCAAGCTGATCGACTACTTGATCGGCAGTTTACCCTCGTTTTTCAAGGAACGACTGGCTGTTTGTTGCTGCGAAACTTGAGCATCTAATATAAGCCTTACATTTGGCTTCTGTCAACTCGGTTTCCTGCCGGATATTTTCCTACAGGCAGGTCGCCCAGGGTGGCTTTTTACTTTCACCAAATCTCAAACTTGCTACTTGACAACGATAGACTGGCAGGATAGAATACCTATAATAAATACTAAATAACTAGGAATATAAAGTAGATGCACAAGAATATGTTATCAGTGGCTGACTGGAAAAACCGGAGGCCTAACTGAATTCAGTTCGGCCTCTTGCTGTTTTGATAGCCGGCGGTAATGGCTTTCCAGGAGCATCCTGCCGCGGGTTGGCAACGTGCGGAAATCAAGAACAGGGGGATAATCTTTCAAGATGCTGCAAATTATCAGGAATAGCTTGGCCAGGAGGTGGGTGCAGTCTTTGTCGACGCTGGTGGCGGTGGCTGTCAGCGTGGGTATTCTTTTTGCGCTCTACCTCCTCTACACGGGGGTCTCCAGCGGCGTGGAGACCGGCAAAAAGCGTTTGGGCGCAGACATCGTGGTTGTGCCTGCCAGTGCCCAGGTGGAACCGGAGACGCTCCTGTTTACCGGCGCCCCCCTGAACATCTACATGAATAAAGATTTAGAGTCCTAGGTGGCCGCCATTCCTGGAGTGGCCCGGGTCACTCCCCAATTTTTTGCCCAGACTCTGAGCGAGGCGTGCTGCGACGTGAGCGCCACGCGCCTGATCGGATTCGACCCCGGTTCGGACTGGCTGACGCGTTCCTGGGTGAAGAACCTGCCCGGGGGCACTCTCGGCCCTGACCAGGTCCTGCTCGGTTCGGGGGTTACCGGTGTTAACGGGAAAACGGTGACCATCCTGGGAAAGCAATTCCAGGTGGCGGCGGTGCTGGACCCGACCGCGACCAGCCTGGACAACTCGATCATGATGCCGATCGACACCGCCCGCAGCGTGGCCAAAACCAGTCCCTACCCGCAGTTGTTCTGGGGGAAATGGGGTGATCCCCAGGTGTTGTTTAAGGGGCAGAAGGTCTCGGAACTCTCTGACGATGCCAAGTCACAATTGCGCAACCGTTCTTTCGGTTTTGTTTTTCAGAATCCTCAACTGATCGGTTCCCTCTCTGTGCTCGACAATGTCCTGGTGCCGGCGCTTCTGGCTCGAAAACGAGGCCTCGAACCGAAGGCGGAAAAGTTGTTGAAGGATCTGGGTCTGAAAAACCGCCTGAGCTATCTCCCTTACCAGTTGAGCATTGGCCAGAAGCGCAGGGTGGCAGTTGCCAGGGCGCTGCTTCTGGATCCCGTGGTGGTCTTTGCCGATGAACCGACCAATGATCTCGATCCGGAACGGGCAGCCTGGATTGGCGAGTACCTTATGGAACTGCCAAAGGCAGGAGGGGCGCTGATCCTGGCGACTCATGACGTCAGGCCGACCGGCAAGGCAGGCAGGGTGGTGCAGATTGTCGAGGGCGAGGTGAGTGACCTGCCGATCGGAGAACTCAAAGCTGGGTGAGAGCAGAAGCGGGCCATCAGAAAGGGTAGTCGTCGGTAAAATTCAGCACTGTCGATATAACACAGAGGAGGCGTTGAAGGATGGCTCTCAATGCAATAGAGCTGGAGCATCCGGATCAGGGAAGCTTACCTGACAGCGATGCCAAGATCATTTTGAAAAACATCAGCCGGATCTACCATATCAAGCGGAAAAACGGCCAGGGAACTACGGAGTTCATCGCTTTGAAGGATGTCAACCTCAAGGTGAAAAGCGGTGAACTGCTTGCCATAGTGGGTCCCAGTGGCTGCGGGAAATCCACCCTGCTTGACCTGATCGCCGGGCTGGCACACCCGAGCCCTGGAGAGATCTTCATTGACGGGAGGCTGATTAAGGGACCTGCCCTCGACCGGGGGATTGTCCTGCAGGGTTATGCCCTCTTTCCCTGGCGGGTTGTCCTGGATAACGTCGCCTTTGGCCTGGAGATCAAGGGAGTGCCCAAAAACGAACGCCGGAGGATCAGCCAGGAGTTCATCAATCTCGTTGGTTTGCAGGGGTTCGAGGAGCGCTACCCGTACGAGTTGTCGGGCGGTATGAAGCAGCGGGTCGCCATCGCCCGGGCGCTTGCCTACGACCCCGAGGTGCTGCTGATGGATGAGCCTTTTGCTGCCGTAGACGCCCAGGCCAGGGAGGTGCTGCAGGACGAACTGCTGCTGATCTGGGACAAGACCGGCAAGACGATCGTCTTTGTAACCCACAGCATCGAGGAGGCGATCTACCTGGCAGACCGGGTGGCGGTGATGACGCCCAGCCCGGGCGTCATCAAAGAGGTGCTCGAGATCACGCTGCTCCGGCCTCGGCAGAACAGTGACATCAGGTCGTCGGCGGAGTTCGGCTGGGTTCGCCACAAGATCCGGGACCTGCTGCAGAACGGGAATGCGGCAGAGTATAGTCAGTCAACCAACCAGGATGTGGCGGAAAAGATTGCGCCGGAGGTGGCGCTGTGAGCAAATTTGTAGAACGTCCAAAATATGTCTGCGCCCTCGGGGGCGCGGTGGGAACTCTCAAGGTATTGCCGCGGACGGTGCCGGTTCTGCACGCGGCCACCGGTTGTGGCGGCAATGTGGCCTTGGCCCTGAACCAGGCGGCAGGATATCTGGGAAGCGGGTATTGTGCCGGCCAAGCCCTGTCAAGCACCAATACGTCAGAGCGGGAGATTGTTTTTGGAGGAGAAGACCGGCTGACCGAGCAGATCGCCAATACCATCAAACTGGTTGACGGAGACCTGTACTTCGTGATTACCGGGTGCATGGTGGAGATGATCGGTGACGATATCAGGAACTCCATCAAGAAATTTGATAGCGGCGATGTTCAGGTAATCGGGGCTGAAACTGGCGGTTTCCACGGAAATTATTATAAAGGATATGAAATAGTGCTAAAAACGCTTTTTCGGGATTTTGTCGAGCCGAAGGCGGCCAGAGACAGCAAACTGGTCAATCTCTGGGGAGTGGTGCCCATTCAGGACGTCTTCTGGAAGGGCAATATCGCCCTGATCAAGGATCTGCTGAATAAACTGGGCTACCAGGTGAACACCTTTTTCGGAGACGGAGAGACCCTGGATAGTTTAAAAAATTCGGCAGCAGCTACCTTGAACATTGTTGTTTCCGACACCTTCGGTGTTGAAGCCGCCCAGGTTTTTGAAGAGGTGCACGGGGTTCCCTATCTTACCGTGCCTTTCCCGATTGGTGATCACGGGACGACGAGTTTCTTGAGGAAGGTGGGCAGCGCCCTGGGCATTGCCAATCCTTTTGTCGAGAAGGTGATCGAGAGAGAGCAGGCCCATTACTACAGCTACTTTGAAAGGCTGGCCGATGTCTACAGCGACCTCGATCTGCAGCGGTATACGGTAGTGGTGGGCGATTCCAACTATACCCAGGCGCTGACCAGGTTTCTGGCTGACGATCTGGGATGGCTGCCGGAGTTGGTGGTGATCTCGGATTTTCTGACTGACGAGCAGCAGGATACGGTGAGGAGCAATTTTACCGGTTATGAATCGGGTATTCTGCCCGAGCTGGTATTCGATACCGACGCCTCCAATGTCGGGAAATACATTGCCAGGCATTGGGGACAGAGCAGCGGCCAGAAGTATTTTTCAGGGTTCAATCCAGGATTTATTGTCGGAAGCGCCATTGAAAGAGACGTCGCCGAAAAGCTGGGGGTGCCGCAACTGACCGTGACCTATCCGATGTCCAACCGGGTGGTGTTGGACCGGGGATATGCAGGCTACACCGGGGCGTTGAGGTTGACCGAGGATCTATTGAGCGTTCTGGTGGGAAGCAGATAGAGGACGGCGCCGACAGCCAGTTGGAAAATAGCTAGAGGAGGTTCGCAGGGATGGATTATATCAGAGAAAAAACACCGCCGGTGCGCGAGGATCGATTGGGCGCCTGCCAGGCTTTCGGAGGCTCGTGCTGCGACCTGGCAAGCCAGTCCAAAAAAGGGTGCCTGTACAATAACAACAGGACCTTCTCGCAGAGCCAGGGCTGCCAACTAACGCTCAGCCTGGCCATCTTGAACACCATCAGGGACTCGGTGATCGTCGTGCACAGCCCGATCGGCTGCGGCGCCGGCATGGTGGCCCAGGCAGGCACAGCCAAGGATTGGCAGAAGCTCAGGGATCCCAATGCCTTTGGTCTGCGTTGGATCAATACCAATCTTGATGAATTGGATGTTGTCAATGGTGGAGAAGAAAAGCTCAGGTCGGCTATTCTATACGCCGACCGGGAATACCGCCCCAGCGCTATCATTGTCATGAATAGCTGCGTCCCGGCCCTGATCGGTGATGATATCGACGCCGTGATTGAAGACCTGCAAAAACAGGTGAGCGCCAGAATCGTGCCGGTGCATTGCGAGGGGTTCAAGACCAAAATCCAGGCAACCGCTTACGATGCCGTTTATCATGGAGTATTGAGACACCTGGTGGGCGTGGAACTGTATGAGGGCCCAGAACTGATCATTCCCGATGAACTTGAAGAATTGAAAGAAAAGTACCGCATCAGCCACACCGTGAATCTCTTGAATGTTTCGTCCATGAGCCGCATCGATGAACAGGAACTGGTTAAATTGCTGAAGTCCCTGGATCTGAACGTGAGGATCCTGCCCTGCTATGCCCACCCGGACGACTTCGCCGATTCCTTTGAGGCAGCGTTGAATGTGAGCATCTGTGCCACCCACGATGACTACTTTTCCGAGCACATGAAAACGAAATACGGGATTCCCTTTATCCTGGAGACCGTCCCGATCGGTATTGCCAATACCAGCAAGTGGCTGTTGGATATCGCCAAATTTTTCGGGATCGAAGAGCGTGCCCAAAAGCTGATTGCCAGTGAGGTCAGGGAACTGGATGCTGCTCTGGCGCCGTACCGGGAATTTTTAACCGGCAAAACTGCTCTGTTGGGTGGAGGCGAGATTCGCATCCTCACCACGGCAGAATTGCTGCACAGCCTGGGCATGGAAGTCCTCGGCCTGCGTGGTTTTCACTTTGACCGTTATGGAGAATCCTTGCTGGAGCAACTGCTGGAGGACGTTCCCGCCAGCGAGCGTGCCATCATCAATATTGGGGCCGGCCAACCTTTCGAGCAGGCCAACCTGCTGGCGAAATTGAAGCCGGATGTCTTTGTCGGCCATCCGGGCGGCAATGGCTGGGCCAACAAGCAGGGAATTCCCGTGTTCCCGCTGTTTGGTCAGACATACAATTACATGGGTTACCTGGGCGCTTTTGAAGTGGCCCGCAGGCTCACCCGCTTGCTGAAGAACACCAGCTACAGCAGAAACGTGTCGAGGCATGTCGGGCTGCCCTACCGCAAGGACTGGTATGACCAGGACCCGTTCTCCTATATCGATCAGGGTGCGGCGGATCAGGGTGTGGCGCTCTAGCCCTACATGACGCAACTTTTTGGCAGGAGGCTTTCAGGTAGCGATCAAGCTGACCGCCGCCTGGATCAATGTGCCGGAGGTGGCAGGGGTGAATTATTTTGCCACCACCTCGGAAATCAAGGAATTCGATCTGGCTCCCTGGATCAAGGACCTGGAGGAAAGCGGAGCACTCAAGCCGGGCCAGATCAAGCCTTCAGACCTGATCACCACTCAGTTCGAAAACGTGGCGCTTTGATTGTGATTCTGCAGCCGCATTCAAGAGGTCACGGTCATGCTTGCAACTCCTGGAAAGTAGTAGTCTGAGGTTTGAACTTCATGAGACAATTGACAAGAAACAGGAGGGAAGACAATGAGCGATAAGCAGTTGGAAGAGGAAGTGCGTGAATACATTTCAACAACCAGATTTGCGATTTTATCGTACGTCCGGGAGGATCGGGTCCCGGTGCCCCGATCAATGTGTAGTTTTGTGCCAGATGGATTGGATATCTATTTTTCGACGCCGAAAGTGACAGCCAAGGTGAAGGAGATAGGAATCAATAAAAGGGTGTCTTTCTTTTTTGAGCACGACAACCAGGCCCTCGACAGTTGGAAAAGCGTGCTGCTGATCGGCGAGGCGGAGCAGGTTGAACAGGAGCCCGAATTGAGCAAGGCAGTCGGATTGTTGAGCGGCAGAAACCCTCGTTTTAAGGAGAGGGTTGCCAAAGGGGAGTTGCCGAATACGGCGATCTTTAAGATCAGGACCAGGGAAGTCGAATACCTGGACTATTCCAAGGGGCCTGGGTTTGTGCAGAAGTTCAAGCTATAATACCATAACCTTCCTTATGCGCCTAGATATAACTAACTGATCCATGCGAGGCAGATATAGGAAGAAAGGGGGCTGGCCTGAATTTTCAAGGCCAGCCGCACTGCTTCGTTTGGCTTCAGCGTAGAAATCCTGGAAAGAAAATTTAGTTATTCTATTGACATTCAAGGCATTAACTCGTATAATAACAAAAACATATTAAACATAGAATATTAGTAGGAATATCTTAAAGGTAGAGTCAGGGATTGGGGTCAAAATTAGCGGGGGGGTCGGGCTGGTTGGGGCTGAAGGGCCTCTTGTCGCTGGAACTGTTTTCGGTAGAGGGGAGGTAGAGGATATGGCCGATGCGGCTGCTGACAGTGAGCATGATTTTGAGCACTTGATTAAAAAGCATCCCTGCTTCAACGGGGCGGCTCATTCCAAATACGGGCGCATTCACCTGCCTGTAAGCCCGGCCTGCAACATCCAGTGCCGGTTCTGCAAGCGTGGGTTCAACAAGCATGAACAGAGGCCCGGTGTCAGCCGTACGTTGCTGACTCCCGGGGAAGGCCTGACGATGGTTGCCAGGGCGCTCGATCTCTGCCCGGAGATCACTGTCGTCGGCGTTGCTGGCCCAGGGGACACCCTGGCCACCGATCACTCCCTGGAGACGTTCGAGCTAGTCCACCGCAAGTATCCCCACCTGATCAACTGCCTCAGCACCAACGGCCTGCTGCTGGAAGAGAAGGCTAAAAGGATCATTGGCGCCGGGGTGAGGACCGTCACGGTCACCGTAAATGCCGTAGACCCTCAGGTACTGCAACATATCTGCTCTTATATCGAATACAACGGCCAAGTGCTGGCCGGTCTGGCCGCTGCCCGCTGGCTGATCCTCGCCCAACTGGCCGGGATCGAGAAGATCGTCAGGCTGGGGGCTATTGTCAAGATCAACACCGTACTGGTTCCCGGCGTTAACGACGGTTGCATCGGAGATGTGGCAAGGCTGACATCTAAAGTCGGAGCTTCGCTGATCAACGTCATCCCGCTGATTCCCCAGCATGATTTAATCAACAACCGGGTGCCGGATTGCGAAGAGGTGAGGATGGCCAGGGAAGCAGCCGAGCAGTATCTGCCCGTGTTCCGGCATTGCAAGCATTGCCGGGCGGATGCCTGCGGTATCCCGGGCTCCGGGGTGGACCTGGCAGATAAGCTATACGGCCAGTCGCCGCCGGTCTTTTCCCACGGGTAGAAGAGAGGGAGGATGATCATGTCCTGCAGGGTAGCGGTGGCTAGCAGCGATGGCAAGTTCGTCAACCGGCACTTCGGCCATGCCGAGCAGTTTCTGATCTTTGAGATCGCTGAAGGCAACTGCCAATATGTTGAAACCCGATCAACCGCCGCGCTCTGTGACGATCAGGAGCACAGCGACGACCGGTTGGCCGGGATTGCCAAGTTGATTTCTGACTGCCGGGCGGTGCTGGTAGCCAAGATCGGCCCCGGGGCGCTGGATAGGTTGCAATCGCATGGGATTCAGGCTTATGTCATTCCCGACTTTATCGATGATGCTCTCTATGCCCTGATTTCTTCAGATAAACTTCGATAACCACAACAAGTTGATTAGGAGGGTGATGAACTAGTGGCCAAGAAGGCAAAACAGATCGCCATCTACGGTAAGGGGGGAATCGGAAAATCGACGACCGCGTCGAACATCAGCGCCGCCCTGGCGAAAGCCGGCTACAGAGTGATGCAGTTCGGCTGCGATCCCAAGAGCGACTCCACCAACACCCTGCGGGGAGGGAAATATATCCCCACTGTGTTGGATACGCTTAGAGAAAAGAGAACCGTAAAACCGGAGGAGGTGATCTATGAGGGTTTCGGCGGCGTCTACTGCGTGGAATCGGGAGGACCCGCTCCAGGTGTCGGCTGCGCCGGGCGGGGGATCATCACGGCCGTCCAACTCTTGAAACAACTCCGTGTTTTTGATGACCTGGAACTGGACATCGTACTCTATGACGTTCTCGGTGACGTGGTCTGCGGCGGCTTTGCCATGCCAATCCGGGAGGGAATCGCCGAGCACGTGTTCACGGTGTCATCGTCGGACTTCATGGCGATCTACGCGGCCAACAACCTGTTCAAGGGGATCGCCAAGTATTCCAACGCCGGAGGCGCCCTGCTGGGCGGGCTGATCGCCAATTCCGTCAATGCGCCCTATGCAGTGGAGATTCTCGATGACTTCGTGGCCAAGACGCATACCCAGATTGTCGGCTACATACCGAGGTCGGTGACCGTCACCCAGAGCGAGTTGCTGGGAAAAACCACTATCGAGGCCTTTCCGGGGTCGGATCAGGCCAAGATTTATACCAAACTGGCTCAAACGATTGCCAGCCACACAGAATCCAAGGCTCCGTCACCCCTGGAGATCAAAGACCTGAGAGAATGGGCGGCCGGGTGGGCGGATCAACTCCTGGCGATCGAGACTGGAGAGGTCAGGGGGGTTGGCGCTCAAATTTAAAATTCCAAATGGGGCTAAGAAAGTGTAGAAATCACCAAAATCTAAAAAATCAAAACAGGAGGAATGGATAATGGCAAGAATAGTCAACAATTTAACTGATCTGATTGGAAATACCCCTCTGCTCAGGCTCCACAGAGTTAACGCAGGCCTGGAGGCGGAAGTGGTCGTCAAGTTGGAATCCTTCAACCCGGCGGGCAGCGTCAAGGACCGGATCGGCTACAGCATGATCAAGGATGCCGAGGATAAGGGCCTGATCAACAAGGACACCATACTGATCGAGCCGACCAGCGGCAATACGGGGATCGCTCTGGCCTTTGTGGCCGCCGCCAAAGGCTACCGGCTGATCCTGACCATGCCCGATACGTTCAGCGTTGAACGACGCAATTTATTGAAGGCTTACGGCGCCGAGCTGGTGCTTACCCCTGGCGCTGACGGGATGCCAGGAGCTATCCGAAAGGCCGAGGAACTGGCCGCCGAGACCCCCAACTCCTTTCTCCCGCAGCAGTTCAAGAACCCGGCCAACCCTGAAATCCACCGGGTAACCACGGCGGAGGAGATCTGGAATGACACGGATGGCAAGGTGGACATCGTGGTTGGCGGTGTTGGCACCGGCGGCACGATCACCGGAGTCGGCGAGGTAATCAAGAAGCGCAAGCCGGAATTCAAGATAGTTGCCGTGGAGCCTTTCGATTCTCCGGTACTGTCCGGAGGGCAAAAAGGTCCCCACAAGATTCAGGGTATCGGCGCCGGGTTTGTGCCGGATGTCTTGAACGTGAAAATTATCGACGAGATCTTCAAAGTCAAGAACGAAGAGGCGTTTGAAACCGCTCGCCGCCTGGCACGAGAGGAAGGCGTGCTGGTGGGGATCTCCTCCGGGGCGGCTGCCTTCGCCGCTTTTCAAATAGCCAAACGCCCGGAGAACAAGGGCAAGCTGATCGTTGCGGTGCTTCCAGATACCGGTGAGCGCTACCTGAGCACGGCACTGTTCCAGGAGCAATAAACGCGCAAGAAATGGGAGAGGAATAGCCATGCCGTCAAAAGAGCAGCTTCTCAAAGAACTATCGGATTCCGTCGTGGAGATGGATGAGAAAAAGACCGTCGAGGTCTCGCACGCAGCATTGCAAAACGGCATTGACGCTTACGAGGCCATTGACAAGGGGTTGGAAGACGGAATGGACCGGGCGGGGCAGCTTTTTGATCAGGAGGAGTACTTCGTTCCCGAGCTGCTGATCTGCTCCGATGCCATGTACGCCGGGTTGGATATTCTGAAGCCGCACTTGAAAGCCAGTAGTGATGGGGAAAAGTACAAATTTGTCATCGGCGTGATCGAGGGAGACACGCACGATATCGGAAAAAACCTGGTCAAGATCATGGTGGAAACGAGCGGTTTCGAGATCATCGACCTGGGCCGGGACATCCCTCCCCGGCAGTTTGTGGACAAGGCAATAGAGGTCGGCGCCGCCGTCATCGGCATCTCCACCCTGATGACCACCACCATGGATGGGATGAGGGAAGTGGTCAGGCTGTTGGAAGCGGAACAGATCAGGGAAAAGTTCAAGGTCATGGTGGGGGGAGGTATATTGAAATATATTATAAATAATATAATAATAGTAGGAAATAGGGGGGTGTCATCTGATGGGGCTCGGGCAGTTGGTTCCTGATAAGGATAATAATGAAAGTTTACGATTATTATCCACTATGCCTTGGATCAAGGACCTGCTTGCGCTGCTTAAAGATCTCCGCTACGGAAGCGTCACCCTCGTGGTTCAGGACGGAAAGGTAATCCAGATGGAGAAGGTTGAAAAAATTCGCCGCTGCTAAAACTTGATGCTTAGCCGGCTCGCTAGCTAGAGTCCCTGTTATGATCAATCTTAATTCTGCTCTCTTTTTATCAGAAGAGCCCGGGTCAAATCACCAGACCCGGGTTCTTTTTAGCTGTGAATTGACAAGGCAGGAGCGGTCGATCACCTCCTGAGTCTCTCTGGGTGTCGGGGTATGGGGAGGGCTGCAAAAGCTCTTATTATAGCCGCCGCACTCGAAATGACACTTCATTCGGACCCAGGCGCCCGTCTTTATGGTTTCCGCTTTGATTAATTTGGCTTCGAGGGCGCCGAACTCTTTCGCCTTGTCGATAAAACTGGCCAGATCGTCGCCCATTCTGTCATCTCCTCGTTTTTTGACGGACTTATACCTTGATCAGCTTGTAGCTCCTGGAACCCAGCCCGATTTGCTCGCCGTAAGCCAGTTGGTAATTCCAGTCGATGTCGTGATGGATTCCCCGGAACTTATCGGCCCCCGGAGGAAGGTTGACAGCAGCGTTGGGCAGAGATGGCTGGGCGTTCACCAGATCGATGCAGGCCTGCTCGATGGCCACCGGATCGGTGCCCGCCAGGATGCCCACGTCCGGCACGATGGGAACATCGTTATAGTTCCAGCAGTCACAGTTGGGGCTCACATCAACCACGAAGCTGATAAACCCGGCCTTGCCCTTCTTGTTTTTGAGGACGGCGTAGGCATACTCGACTATTTTCTCCTGCAGGGTGGAGGAATCACTCTTCCAACTGATCTCCACTGCGCCCTCGATACAGGTGATGGTGCACTCCCCGCAGCCCAGGCACTTGCTGGGGTCGATCCGTGCGGTCTCGTCTACGGTGATCGCTCCGGCCGGGCACCACTCGGTACAGCGCCCACAGGCGACACACTTCTCGGGATCCACTACGGGGATCACGTCTGAGTGCATGGCCTGCTTGGCCGCCCGGGTGCCCAGGCCCATGCCGATGTTTTTGAATACCCCGCCAAAACCGGTGGCCTCATGTCCCTTGAAATGGGTCACGGCGATCAGGGTATCGGCCTGGCAGGCGGCGCTGGCTACCCTGGCCTCCTGGAAATGCTTCAATCCTATGGGCACGGTCACGTAATCGTGCCCCTTCAGGCCGTCGGCGATCACCACCGGGGCGCCCACGGTGGCATAGGCAAAGCCGTTGTCCAGAGCCGTTTCTATATGGTCGACGGCATTTGCCCGGCTCCCCACATAGAGGGTGCCGGCGTCAGTCAGAAACGGTTTCCCGCCGGCTGCCCTGATCCGGTCGACGATCTTGCGCACAAACTGGGGCCTGATAAAGGCGAGGTTGCCCCGCTCACCGAAGTGCATCTTCACCGCTACCAGGTCCTGAGGTTTGATCAGGTCAGCCAGCCCGGCCCGATCAAATAAACGCCCCACCTTGTCCAACAGGTTGTTCCCGCTCTTCGTCCTCAAGTCAGTAAAGAATACCTCTGCCGGCATGATCTCACTCCCTATAAATCATCTTGGGGGTTCAACAATTTACTTTGCATAACATTTCCCCTCACCCACAAAATATTCCAAACGTTGCCTTGTTGTCAAGAACTACTGAGGGCGCAGCCGAAGATCAAGCCGGTCTTCCACCGCATGGATGTCTGTGCCGGCGCGCCTGCATGGACATGCCCGGTTTCTTTTCTTGTTGCCGTAGCGATCTTACGAAGGCAAGAAAGGCTTCGGAAAGGGTGCTCCAGGTCGGGAGAGCCGTTCCCCTTATCCCCCTTATCCCCCTTGTCCCCCTTGACCTTCTTATAGTGATCACCTATAATCAGACATAATAAAGAGTATGTAGTACTATAATCAATAGTTATGTTAGCACCAGACCGGGCAACTGACAGGTGGTGACTTTTTTGGCGTTCTAAATGTTTGGATAATGTTTTTAAATATATTGATGGGGAGTGGAGAATAGCATGCCCGATTATCGTCAGATGTGGATCGACCTGGGGATGGATGTGGAGAAGCACGACCTGTTGTGCGAGGCGTTGCCGGAGGCCTTCGGGGAGATCTACCTGTCGCAGGAACATCGCCCCGAGGGGATGAACTTCTTCTACTACGTGGTGTCGGAGATCCACGGCGTGCGCCCGGCGGAGCTGATCGAGCACCAGAAGCAGGGCGGCAAGGTGTTCGGCACCTTCTGCGTGTACGTGCCGGACGAGGTGATTTTCGCCGCCGGGGCGATCGCCACCGGCCTCTGCGGGGGTTCGCAGTTCTGGGTGCCGGGCGGGGAGAAAGTGCTGCCGTCCAACACCTGCCCGCTGATCAAGGCCTCGGTGGGGGCGCGCCTCGACCGCACCTGTCCGTTCTTCCGCATCGCCGACATGTTTATCGGCGAGACCACCTGCGACGGCAAGAAGAAGGCCTGGGAGATCCTGAACCAGGACGTGCCGGTCTACGTGATGGACCTGCCCCAGATGAAGCGGGCCAAGGACGTGGCCGCCTGGGAGGACGAGATCAGGCTGCTGATCGCCAAGGTGGAGGAGTTCACCGGCAACAAGGTGACCCCGGAGTTACTTGGTGACGCCATCAGGCTGATCAACAGGAAGAGGGAGGCGCTGGCCCGGCTGTACAGGACGCGGCAGAATTCACCGGTACCGATCAGCGGCAAGGACGCCCTGCTGGTCTCCCAGATTGCCTTCTATGACGACCCGGCCCGCGATGCCGACATGGTCAACAAGCTGTGTGACGAACTGGAGCAGCGGATCGCGGGCGGCGAGGGCGTGTTCCCCGCCAACGCTCCCCGGATCATGATCACCGGCTCGCCGATGGCCATCCCCAACTGGAAGCTGCACCACATCGTGGAAACCAGTGGCGCCCCGGTGGTGGTGGAGGAGTCCTGTACCGGGGTGCGCTACTTCGAGCACCTGGTGGACGAGAGCCAGACGGCGTTGGACGGCCAGATCAGAGCCCTGGCCGAACGCTACATGCAGATCAACTGTGCCTGTTTCACCCCCAACCCCGGCCGGATCGAGGACATCCTGCGCCTGGTCAAGGAATACAAGGTGGACGGCGTGATCGACTACAGCCTGCAGTTTTGCAACCTCTACACTACCGAGAGCTACCTGGTGCAGCAGGCCCTCAAGGAGGCCGGCATCCCGGTGCTGCACCTGGAGACCGACTACAGTGAGCAGGACTTCGAGCAACTGAGGACGCGGGTCGGAGCCTTCCTGGAGATACTCGGGAAGTAAGGGGCTTTTCGAAGCTCAATTAGAATTTCCTCTTCGAACCTCTAACGTCGAACTCCCTTTCGATATTAGAGGTTCGAATCGCGATGTTCGGCGACTGATGGCAGGGTTTCTTTGACAAATTCGATAAAGGTCTTTTGCAGGTGGTCGAGCGCCCGGTTCTTCCTGGTGATCAGATAGAGGGGGCGTTGGTTGGGGAAACCGGAGATCCGCACCGATGCCATGGTGCCTGCCTGGAGCCGCGGCGCTGCTGCCAGCGAGGAGACCAGGGATACTCCCAGGCCCCCGGCCACTGCTTCCAGGACGGCGTCGTGGCTGCCCAACTCCAGCCGGTACTCCAGCGTTGCCGGGTCGATGCCGCGCTCTTTCAGCCACTTCTCGAGGACAGCCCTGGTTCCCGAGCCTGGCTCCCGGACGACCATCTGCTCGGCGCAGAACTCGTCCAGGCTGACTGTCTCTCGCCCCTCCCAGCGGTGCCCCCGGGGTATCACCACCACCAGCTCGTCGCTGTAGATCGGTTCGTGCTGCAGGTTCGGGTTGGGCGCCTGCACTCCGATCACCCCGACCGCGATCTCCCCGGCCAGGACGTGGCCGGCCACAGCCCTGCTGTCGCTGATCTCCAGGCTGACCCTGACCCCGGGGTAGCGCTGCTGAAAGGCGCCCAGCAGCCGGGGCAGCACATACTCGCCGGGAATGGTGCTCGCCTCCAGCAGCAGTTCGCCCTGCACGGCGGTGCCCAGCTCCCGCACCTCGGCCAGGCTCCGGTCAACCGCCAGCAGGATGCGCTGACTATGCTGGTAGACGACCCTTCCGGCTGCGGTGAGTTCCGGCACCCGTCCCCGGCGGTTCAACAGCGGCGCCCCGTAATAGTCCTCCAGCGCCCGCAGTTGCTTGCTTACCGCCGGCTGGGAAATCTCCAGCGACACGGCCGCGGCGGTCAGGCCTTTTTTATCCACGATGGTGATCAGGGTTTTAAGCCAACTCAGATTCATGCCATACCACCTACTTAACCTGTTCAAGATTAAAAAATGGATTATCTGCAACTATTATCACAGAAATGCTCTGGTTTGCATATACCTGACGGCCTTTTCTGTCCAAACTCCGGCCGCGCCACCTTTTCTCCGCATCCGGACTAACGTCCAATCTTGACGGTTTCGCATGTGCCGGGTACCCCCTGCATAAATTGAAAAGAGGGACATCCATACGAGATTGGGGGGTCTGGGTTGCAGAGGCTAAAGACCTGGTGGCTGGCAGGGTTGGTTTGCCTGGTAATCATTCTCGGCGGCGCCGGTTTCTTGATCTTCCGGGCGATGTCCAAGGTGGACCCGGTATTGCTGATCACGGAGACCATGGCCAAAGCCCAGCAGGCTAGGAGCTACCGCTTTCAGATCCAATCCGATTTCAGCGTCGGATCGGAGACCCGGTCCTGGACGCAGGTTGAGGGGGAGAAGGCGGACACCAGCTATCATTTCAAGGGAACGATCTTGGGCACGCCAGTGGAGATCTACCAGATCGGCAGCCGGAGTTACACCCTCGATCCGGTAAACAAGAATTGGTATATCCTCGACGGCACCGATCTCACCCGCCAACAGATCTATTCTGCGGAGATTGACCCCTTGGTCAACTTCCAGTTCAAGGCGATCCAGGGTCCCAGGCTGGTAGGAACGGAAAAGGTCAACAACCAGAACTGCTGGGTGGTGGAATTTCAGCCGGAGGTGGACAGCCAGTACCTGGAAATGTGGTGGCAGAACTGCACCAACCGTCTCTGGGTGGCGAAGAGGGGGCACGTCCTCGTCAAGGCCATGGTGACGGCGGAGAACAAGAACAGCCCTGGCACTTGGCTCACCATGACTGTTACCTTTCAGGACTTTAACAGAAAGATCGCCATCAATCCGCCTGAATAATTCAGGCGTCCGGCAGCGAGCATTTAAGTCAAGCTCTGTCCGGCTCGACCGATGCGGATCTGGTCCAGGCGTTGATGGATGCGGTTAGCAAACTGATGGCAACTATAGGAATCCCGCCGACCTTCAAGGACCTGGGCATGCCGGAGGATAAATTCCTGGCTGTGGTTAAAACCTCAGCCGAAGCCGCCATGGGTGATCCCTGCACCGGGATGAACCCGAGGAAGCCGACGGCTGAAGAACTGATTGATGTCTACAGGGCGACATACTACGGAAAATAGCCCTTGATATTGCTGCTCCAGATCTCTGAACTCCCCTCCCTGAATAAATTGGGAGGGGATGTTTCGTTATTTGAGGTAAATCCTCGGTGCAATGCATTGGTGTGAAGGAACAGTGTCACAAAATGTGGTATATTATATAAGTTAGCCGTAGGTACTCCCTGAATGGTCTGGGAGCGATCGCGATCAACAATACTTCCTTACTCAGCTACTACTTCAATGAAGATACAGGAGGAAAAAGTTCATGCCGGATCATGAAGAACTGCTGTTAAAGGATGAAGATCTGGGCAAGAAGGGGGAGCAGCGCATCGAGTGGGCCTGGCAGAAGATGGCGGTGATGCAGCAGGTGCGCCGGGAGTGGGAAGAGACCCGGCCACTGCAGGGTATCCGGCTGGCTGCCTGTCTGCACATCTCCGCCAAGACCGCCAACCTGGCACGCCTACTCAAAGCGGGTGGCGCCCAGGTGACGCTCTGCGCCTCCAACCCCCTCAGCACCCAGGATGATGTTGCCGCTGCCCTCAACCTGGTCTATGGGATTCCCACCTATGCCAGGCGGGGCATCGATACGGAGGACTACTACCGCCAGATCTCCGCAGCCTTGGACACTGAACCCCAGATCACCGTGGACGATGGAGCCGACCTGGTGACCACGCTGCACCGGGAACGGCCCGGCCAACTCGGCCAGGTCATCGGGGGGACCGAGGAGACAACCACCGGGGTCATCAGGCTGCGGGCGATGGCCCGGGACGGGGCGTTGAAATACCCGCTGGTAGCGGTAAACGACGCTCTTACCAAGCACCTGTTCGACAACCGCTACGGCACCGGACAATCGGCTCTCGAAGGCATCCTCAGGGCAACCAACCACCTGATCGCCGGTTCCGTCTTCGTGGTAGTGGGCTATGGCTGGTGCGGGCGCGGCATCGCCTCCAGGGCGCGTGGGCTGGGCGCCCGGGTGACGGTGGTGGAGGTCGATCCCTTCCGTGCCTTGGAGGCCCTGATGGACGGCAACGAGGTTTGCAATATTCGGACTGCCGCTGCCAGGGCGGACTTCATCGTCACCGTCACCGGAGACATTCACGTGGTTGCGGAACAGGACCTGGCCGCTCTCAAGGATGGGGTGATTTTAGCCAATGCCGGCCACTTCAACGTGGAGATCGACATCCCGGCCCTGGAGAGAATAACCGTTTCCAGGCGGCTGGTCAAGGAGAACGTGGAAGAGTTTCGATTTGCTGACGGGCGGCGGGTGTATCTGTTGGGCGAGGGGCGGCTGGTCAACCTGGCCTGCGGGGAGGGCCATCCGGTGGAAGTGATGGACCTCAGCTTTGCCGACCAGGCCCTGGCGGCAGCTTGGCTGGTGTCGCAGCGGGGCAAGCTGCAGCCCGGCGTTTACGGTGTGCCGGTGGAGATCGATGCCCGGGTGGCGCGCCTGAAGTTGGCCGCTTACGGAATAGAGCTTGACGAGCTGACCGCGGAGCAGATCAGCTACCTCTCATCCTGGACATCGGGGACCTGATTTTAGCTGGGACGCAAAAACAACGGTGGGAAACAGTATGGCCTCACCAGGGATCGCCTTATCCCGCATCCCTATGATATAATTATAAAAAGAGAGAAATTGGGGGTCAAAAGTGGAACGACTTGAAGTATTAATGCCGGAAGCTGTAATTCAGGCAAGGATCGGGGAGTTGGCTGCAAAGATCAACCACGACTATGCCGGCAAAGAATTGCTGGTGGTTGGCATCCTGCGGGGTGCCTTCATCTTTTTGGCGGACCTGGTGCGCAGGCTGGAGATGCCGGTGGTTGTGGATTTTGTGGCGGTATCCAGCTACGGGCAGGCGACCCGCAGTTCCGGGGTGGTCAGGATCTTGAAAGATGTGGACGAGAGCGTAACCGGAAGGCAGTTGCTGCTGGTCGAGGATATTGTCGACTCCGGCTTGACTCTGAAGTATCTGAGCGAGTACCTGAGAGCCAAGCAGCCGGCAGACCTGCGGGTCTGTACCCTGCTGGACAAGCCGGACCGCAGGCAGGTCGACATCAAACCGGATTACAACGGTTTTACCATCCCCGACCACTATGTGGTGGGCTATGGTCTGGACTGCGGCCAGCACTACCGCAACCTGCCGGGAATATACATCCTCCATCCAGATCAGGATGGCGGGCTCTGAAGCTTCGCTAGTTAAAGAAGACACCGAGGAGGAAGACTGGTGCCCACTGACCGCGACCTGATCTATGTGATCGATTTTGGCGCCCAATATACCCAACTGATCGCCCGGCGCATCCGGGAGGCCAGGGTGTACTGTGAGATCGTGCCCCATACCAGCACCTGGGCTGAATTGCGGCCTCACAATCCCCGCGGCCTGGTTTTTTCCGGCGGCCCGGCCAGTGTCTATGCGGACGGGGCGCCCCGCTGCGACCCGGACCTGCTGTCGGGAGAGGCGCCAGCATTGGGCATCTGCTACGGCATGCAGTTGATGGCCTTCCTGTTGGGAGGCCGGGTCGGCGGGGGAGAGCACCGGGAGTACGGGCCGGCGCGCCTCGCGGTAAACCGTCCGGGGCTGCTGTTCGACGGACTGCCAAGGGAGATTGATGTCTGGATGAGCCATGGCGACCGGGTGGACAGCCCACCGCCGGGCTTCGAGATCGCCGCCGTCACCTCCGGCAATGTGACGGCAGCCATGTTCGACCCGCAGCGCCGGCTGTACGGGGTGCAGTTCCATCCGGAGGTACGGCACACGCCCCAGGGGAGAGAGATCCTGGCCCATTTCCTGTACCGGATCTGCGGTTGCAAGGGTGACTGGACGCCTGCCTCCTTTGTCGAGGAGCAGGTGGCTGCCATCAGGCAGACCGTGGGATCCCGGCGGGTGGTGGGCGCCCTGAGCGGGGGGGTCGACTCCAGCGTGGCCGCTGCTCTGGTCTACCGGGCGATCGGTGACCAATTGACCTGCATCTTCGTGGACCAAGGGCTCCTGCGCAAGGATGAACGATCACAGGTGGAGTCAGCCTTTCGGGAGAGCCTGGGGATGAGGATCATCACCGTGGTAGCCCCGGAACGCTTCCTGAACAAGCTGAAGGATGTTGCCGATCCGGAGCGGAAGCGCCGGATCATCGGCAACGAGTTTGTGCGGGTCTTTGAAGAGGAAGCCTCCAGGCTAGGGGAGGTCGACTTCCTGCTTCAGGGTACGCTCTACCCGGACGTGATCGAGTCCGGCGCCGGGTCGGCGGCGGTGATCAAGACTCATCACAACGTGGGCGGCATCCCGGCCGATTTGAAGCTGAAGCTGTTGGAGCCGTTGCGCTGGCTGTTCAAGGACGAGGTGCGGCAGGTTGGCCTGGAGCTGGGCCTGCCGGAGGGGATCGTCTGGCGCCAGCCGTTTCCCGGGCCCGGCCTGGCGGTCAGGGTGCCGGGCGAGGTAACGGAAGAGAGGCTGGCCATGGTGCGGGAGGCGGACTGGATCCTGCGCCAGGAGGTGGCCGGGGCAGGTCTGGAGCGTAGCATCTGGCAGTATTTTACGGTGCTGCTCCCAGTGCGCAGTGTCGGGGTGATGGGAGATGAACGCACCTATGCCCACCCGATCGTGATCCGGGCGGTCACCAGCGAGGACGCCATGACCGCTGATTGGGCGCGCCTGCCTTACGACCTGCTGGGGCGGGTCTCCAGCCGCATCGTGAATGAGGTGCCGGGGGTGAACCGGGTGCTCTATGACATCACCTCCAAGCCGCCGGCTACTATCGAGTGGGAATGATAGATAAATCCCCCGAAAGACTTTTTGTTGCAGGGATTTAGGGAATTCTTTTAAGCTCTTTTTATATACGCATCGGGATATACCAATCGCCAATGCAAAACCCTAATTGCGAGTCCAGTTGCGGAGCGAAGCGCAGCAACAGCAATTCACACTAAGTAAGCAATATTCATCCCATTCATAAAAAACGACTTCTGTTGGAGGTGGGGCTGTGGCCTCGAAGATAGAAGGGACAGGCCCGGTGGTGGGGATCGTTCTGGGGAGCGACTCCGACCTGCCGGTGATGGAGGAGGCCGTCAAGGTTTTAAGGGATTTCGGAGTGCCCTTCGAGATTGGCGTGATCTCGGCCCACCGCAGCCCGCGGCGGGCGGTCGACTATGCCGCCACCGCCGAGGAGCGGGGGCTGCAGGTGATCATCGCCGGGGCGGGCATGGCGGCGCACCTGCCGGGCGTGCTGGCAGCCTGCACCTGCCTGCCGGTGATCGGGGTGCCCCTGCAGGGGGGCGCCCTGAACGGAGTGGACGCCCTGTACGCCATCGTCCAGATGCCGCCCGGCGTGCCGGTGGCCACGGTGGCCGTCAACGGGGCGCTCAACGCCGCCCTGCTGGCCATTCAGATGCTGTCCCTGGGGGATGCCGGTCTGCGCCGGCAGTTCCGGGCCTATAAGGAGCGGCTGGCGGAGGAAGTGGCCGTCAAGTCCGCCAGTTTGCAGGCAAAAATGCAACAATAACAGAAGTAAGAGGATTGGTTTCCAACGATCACCACGATTGGCATAATTCAATAACTTGAGTTTCTGACACGAGGAGTTGAGCTGATTTGCTGGAACGCTATACCTTGCCGGAGATGGGTAAGCTATGGTCACCGGAGCACCGCTTTGAGAAGTGGCTGGACCTGGAGGTCCTGGCCTGCGAGGCCTGGGCGGACCTGGGCCGCGTCCCGGCGGCTGCGGTGCGGGAGATCCGGGAGCGGGCACGGTTCGATGTCGGGCGCATTGCCGAGATCGAGGCGGTGACCAGGCACGACGTGATTGCCTTTGTCAGTTGCGTGGCCGAGAATGTCGGCGACGCCGGCAAGTACCTGCACCTGGGACTGACCTCCTACGATATCGTGGATACCGCTCTGTCACTGCTGATGCGGGACGCCCTGGACATTATTCTGAAAGCGCTGGATGACTTGCGGGAACTGCTGGCTGATCAGGCCAGGGAATATCAAAACCTGCCGATGATCGGGCGCACCCACGGCGTCCATGCGGAACCGATCAGCCTCGGCCTCAAGTTTGCCCTGTGGCACGCCGAGTTGGGCCGGGCGAGGGGGCGTCTGGAGCAGGCCCGCCGGGGGATCAGCGTCGGGCGCCTGTCCGGGGTGGTGGGCACCTATGCCCACCTCGATCCTTACGTGGAGAACTATGTCTGCCGCAGGGCCGGCCTGGTCCCGGCCAAGGTCTCCACCCAGGTGCTGCAGCGTGACCGGCACGCCGAGTACCTGGCGGCCCTGGCGATCACCGCCGGCTCCCTGGAAAAGTTCGCCACCGAGATCCGGCACCTGCAGCGTACCGAGGTGCTGGAGGCGGAGGAGGGCTTCGCCGCCGGCCAGAAGGGCTCATCAGCCATGCCCCACAAGCGAAACCCGGTCAATTGTGAGCGGATCGCCGGCCTGGCCCGGGTGCTGCGGGGCAACGCCACCGCCGCCCTGGAGAACATCTCACTCTGGCACGAGCGAGATATCACCCACTCCTCGGTGGAGCGGATCATCATTCCGGACAGCACCACCCTGTTGCACTATATGATCGTACAGTTCACGGAGGTGCTGCGCCACCTGCAGATCTATCCCCAGCAGATGGAACGCAACCTGAACCGCACCCACGGCCTGATCTTCAGCCAGCGCCTGCTCCTGGCCCTGGTGGCCAAGGGTCTCTCCCGCGAGGAGGCCTATGTCCTGGTGCAGCGGCAGGCCCACCGGAACTGGCCGGAGGGGGATTTTCTGGCCGCCCTCAAGGCGGACCCGGCCATCGGCCAGTACCTCAAGGTGGATGAGATCGACGCCCTCTGCGATGTCAGGCACTACCTGGACCGGACCGACTACATCTTCTGGCGGGCGGGTCTCGGCCCCGCTCCGGTGCAGTACTGGGAGTCGATCGCCGGGTTGATGACCAGTCAAGGCAAGGTCGTCAATGTGGAAAAAGGCGACCTGCTTTACGAGGGCAAGGCCAAGCAGATGTATCTTACCACCGACCCGGACCTGGTCTGGGTGTCCTACAAGGATGAGGCCACGGCCTTCGACGGATTGAAAAAGGACGTCATTTCCGGAAAGGGTACTCTGAACAACCGGATCTCCGCCCATTTCTTCACCCTGTTGGAGGCGGCGGGGATTCCGACCCACTTTGTCAAGCTCCTGGGGTCCCACGAGATGCTGGTCAAGAGGGTGGAGATCATTCCCCTGGAGGTGATCGTCCGCAACATTGCCGCCGGCAGCCTGGCCAAGCGCCTCGGTATCGAGGAGGGGCTGGTCCTGGTCCGGCCGGCAGTGGAATTCTGCTACAAGAACGACGACCTGCACGACCCGCTGGTGACCGAGGACCAGATTATCGCCCTGGGATGGGCGGACGCCAGCCGCGTCCAGGCGCTGCGGTTGCTTGCCCTGGAGATCGACGAGATCTTGCGGTCTTACCTGGGCACGAAGAATTTAGTATTGGTGGATTTCAAGCTGGAGTTCGGCATCCACAGGGGTGACCTGATCCTGGCGGACGAGATCTCGCCGGATACCTGCCGGCTCTGGGATAAGCAGACGCGTGAGAAGCTGGACAAGGACCGCTTCCGCCGCGACCTGGGCGGGTTGATCTCGGCCTACGAAGAGGTATGGAAGCGATTGAGCGGGGGTGATTGACGTGTTCGAGGCGCGGATATATGTCACGTTGAAGGAGGGCATCCTTGACCCCCAGGGTAAGGCGGTCAAGGGCGGATTGGCTAATATGGGCTACCAGGGGGTGGCCGATGTCCGGGTGGGGAAGTTCCTGGTGCTCACCCTGGACTCTCCTGACCGCCGGCAGGCAGAACAGTTGGTGCGGGAGATGTGCGACCGGCTGCTGGCCAACCCGGTGATCGAAGACTACACTTTTGAAGTTCAGGAGGCATCCTCATGAGATTCGGAGTGGTGGTGTTTCCGGCGTCCAACTGTGACATGGATACCTACCACGTCGTCGACCAGGTGCTGGGCCACCCTGTCTCCTACATCTGGCACCGGGAGCAGAACCTGGACGGGTTTGACTGTGTCATTCTCCCGGGTGGCTTCGCCTATGGTGACTACCTGAGAGCGGGGGCGATTGCCCGCTTCGCTCCGATCATGGAGTCCCTCCCGGCCTTCGCCGGACGAGGCGGCCTCGTCCTGGGGATCTGCAACGGTTTCCAGGTGCTGTTGGAAGCGGGGTTGTTGCCCGGAGCGATGAGGCGCAACGACAGCCTGCAGTTTCGCTGCCGGGACGTGCTGCTGCGGGTCGAGAACGTTCGTACCCCATTCACCAACCGGTACCGGACGGGAGAGGTGATCAGGATGCCGATCGCCCATGGCGAGGGGAACTACTATGCTGATCCGGAGACTCTGGCAGAATTGGAACGTGAGGGCCGGATCGTCTTCCGGTATTGCAGCGCAGCGGGAGAGATCCTGCCGGCGGCCAACCCCAACGGCGCTCTTGGCAACATTGCCGGAATCTGCAACCGCCGGGGCAACGTCCTCGGCCTGATGCCCCACCCGGAGCGCTGTTCCGAGTCCATCCTGGGCAATACCGACGGCCTGGGGATCTGGCAGTCGATCCTGCACTGGTGGGGCGCCGCCAGGGAACAGGAGGCGGTTCGAAATGTCTGAGCGGAAGCCGGATTTGGAAGAGATGGGCCTGACCCGGACCGAGTACGACCAGATCTGCGGCCTGCTCGGACGTGAACCCAACTACCTGGAAACCGGGCTGTTCGCGGTGCTCTGGTCGGAGCACTGCGCCTACAATCATTCCAAGCCGGTGCTGAAGCTGTTTCCCACCACCGGCAGCCGGGTGCTGCAGGGACCGGGGGAGAATGCCGGCATCGTGGACATCGGCGACGGCCAGGGGATCGTGTTTAAAATGGAGAGCCACAACCACCCCTCGGCCATCGAGCCCTACCAGGGAGCAGCCACCGGTGTGGGGGGCATCGTTCGGGACATCTTTACCATGGGGGCGCGCCCGATCGCCTCTTTGAATTCCTTACGCTTCGGCGACCTGTCCGACCCGCGGGTGCGCTACCTGTTCTCGGGCGTGGTGGCCGGGATCGGCGACTATGGCAACTGTTTGGGTATTCCCACCGTGGGCGGGGAGGTCTTCTTTGACCCCAGCTTCAAGGACAACCCCCTGGTCAACGCCATGTCCGTCGGTCTGGTTGAACACGACCAGATCAGGCGGGGGGCAGCGGCGGGGCCCGGCAACCAGGTGCTGCTGGTGGGCGCCCGGACGGGACGGGACGGGATCCATGGCTGTACCTTCGCCTCTGAGGAACTGAGCGAGGAGAGCGAGCAGCGCCGGCCGGCGGTGCAGGTGGGCGATCCCTTCATGGAGAAGCTGCTTATCGAGGCCTGTCTGGAGGTGATCGCCGCCGGGCTGGTGGTCGGCATCCAGGACCTGGGAGCGGCCGGTCTCACCAGCTCCAGCGCCGAAATGGCCGGGCGGGCCGGCACCGGACTCGACCTTGATGTGGCTCTGGTACCGCGCCGGGAGGAAGGGATGACCCCCTACGAGGTGATGTTGTCCGAGTCCCAGGAGCGCATGCTGCTGGTCATCGAGCCTGAGCGGGAACAGGGTGTCCGCCGGATCGTGGAGAAGTGGGGTCTGGAGGCGACGGTGATCGGCAGGGTCACCGGCGACGGCATCTACCGCATCCGGGACGGCGCCGGGGTGGTGGCCGAGGTACCGGTGCGGTTCCTGACAGATGAGGCGCCGGTCTACTACCCGGAAGTCTCAGAGCCGGCTTATTATGAAGAGAGGCGCAACTGGCCGGTGGCTGAAACCCCCGTGCCGGATGACCTGAACCGGGTGCTGCGGCGGCTGCTGGCCGATCCCAACATCGCCAGCAAGGAATGGGTCTACCGCCAGTACGACCAGACGGTGATGACCAATACGGTGGTGCCGCCCGGGGCTGACGCCGCCGTGCTGCGCATCAAGGGCACCCGCAAGGGGATTGCCCTGACCACCGACGGCAATGCCCGCTACTGCTACCTCGACCCCTATCGGGGAGGGTTGCAGGCGGTGGCGGAGGCGGCCCGGAACCTTTCCTGCGT
>PLQY01000046.1 GCA_003160265.1 Peptococcaceae bacterium
CCCCGGTCACGGGGGGATCGATCCCGGAGCGGTGGGCGGCACCGGGATCCTGGAAAAGGAGATCAATTTGGAGATAGCCGGGCGCCTGGCTGCCCTGTTCAGACAGGCCGGGGCGACCGCCATTCTCACCCGGGAGGGGGACTATGAACTGACCGACCGTGAGAATAAGCCTGGTTTCAGCAACAGGGACGAACTGCAGTCGCGCCTGGATCTGGCGGACAAGAATAACGCCAACCTCTACATCAGCATTCACCTCAACAGCTACCCCTCGCCCGACTGCGAGGGGGCACAGGTCTTCTACCACCCCGGTTCGGTTGATAGCCACCGTCTGGCCTCACTGATCCAGCAGGAACTGATCAACCGCCTGGGCGACAACTACCGCTGGGCCAAAGCGGAGGGCCNNAAGCGGAGGACTTTTTCGTGCTCCGGAATTTGAAGCGCCCTGCCGTAGTGGTGGAGGCCGGTTTCCTGTCCCATCCCCGGGAGGGGGCCCTGCTCACCGATCCTGCCTACCAGAACAAGATTGCCTGGTGCGTCTATGCAGGCGTCGTCCAGTTCTTCGCCGGGGAGCCCGCTCCCAAGAGCCCCTATTGAAAACAGAGCTAGATGATGCTCTGTTTGTATATGATGAAGGCCTCCATCAATTGCTGGTTCACTTCCATGAACTGCACCAGCAGCATGATCTGCTTCACAGTCTCCATACTCAGGTTGTGCTCGATCTTCTCGGTTTCCTCCAGGACGCTCTTGCTAGCCCCGATAAACCTCAAGAAACGCTCAATGGTCTCGTGCCTCTTGACCAGGTATTCCCCAAGCTCCCGCCCCTGCGCGGTCAGTTCGATCACGCCGTACTTTTCGTAGTTGAGGAAGGAGACCTCCGCCAGCTTTTGCACCATCTTGCTGGCTGACGGAGGCTGCACGTGCAGGGCGCCGGCCAGGTCGCCGATCCTGGTGAAGCCCCGGTCCTTGGAGAGCCGGTAAATCATCTCCAGGTAGTCTTCCATGGTGGGAGTGACCGACCTATCCTCCTGGCGCAGCCTCTCATAGCCGCGGACCGTGTAAAAATCCCTTTCCTTATCGTTCAACTCTGCCACCCCTGTTCCCTCTGCAGTTCCGCTAAAAAAATCCCATAATATCTTTTATGCACCGTTCTGAACTCTGAACACAATACGTTAGGCTGGACATCGCGGGAAAAGGTCGCCGCGGGCTCCTGTTGTTCATATCCTATAACGACTGCGGGATTCTGAATGCAGGGCAGGGAGAGGACGAGCCGTGGCTTACAAGAGGGACGAGATGACGGTCAAGATCGCCGATGTGCTGATGAAGGTTAGGCGTTGCAGTAATATGCCGGTGCCGAGCGAGATCACGGTGGTGGTCCCTCATGTCGAGATCAGGCGGCAGTTCGATAAGTATGGAAGGATAACCGAGGAGGAACTGATCCTGGACAGCATCACCATCGTCGATTCCCCGCGCCACGAACCCCTGGGCAGCAGCCCGCAACCGCCGTTCTTGCCGAGAGCAACCTGGCGCTATATTCCGGCTCCGAGAGGCTGACACTCTTCAGGCCGTTGTTGATATTTTGGATGTGGCGGGATAGAATGGAAGCAATGCGGGGTATGAAGCGTATTTGCGTGAACCGCATAAATTGAAGCCTACTTCTTACAATACTGAGGAAAAGGCTAAAACCGAAAAGCAATCAAACCGGATGCAATCCGGTGATCAGAGGAGTGATGTGTCAGATGCTCGTTAGCGCCGGCTTATCGCCTCATCCGCCGATTATCATTCCGGAGGTGGGGGGAGAGGAACTCCAGGCGGCGGACCGCACCGTGACTGGCATGAGGGCCTGGGCAAAGGAGATGGCGCTCACCAACCCCGAAACGCTGGTCTTCATCAGCCCGCATGCCCCCTTTCTGCAAGGGGGCCTGGGCTGGCTGGCCGGGCGGGAGCTGGGGGGCAGTTTTGCCGCCTTCGGGGTGCCCGAGGTGGCTTTCAGGGTCAAAGGCGACCGGGACATGGCATTGTCCATCGCCGCAGAGGCGGCCGGGGAAGGCGTGCAGGTGGTGGAAGTGAACACCAGCAGCCTGGACCACGGGGTGATGGTGCCGCTCTACTACCTGCGGAAGGCAGGGGTCTCCGCTGACCTGGTGGTGTTCGGGATCAGTCTGCTGCCACCGGAGCGGCACTTCCGGTTTGGACAGGCCCTGGCCAGGGTGTTTGCCCGATCGCCGCGGCGGATCTGCCTGATCGCCAGCGGTGACATGTCGCACCGGCTGCAGCCGGGAGCACCGGCAGGCTATGATCCCCAGGGCCAGGTGTTCGACCGGTTGATCCTGGAATCCCTGACTGACATGAACACGGAGCGCATTATGGGCATCCCGGAGGTGTTGGCCGACCGGGCGGGGGAGTGCGGACTGCGCCCGATCATCATGCTGTTGGGAGCGCTCAGCGATTTTGATGTAGAGAGCAAGATCTATTCTTACGAAGGGCCTTTCGGGGTTGGCTACCTGGTGGCCGGGTTCCAACTCAAGGGAAGAAAGGCCGGTTCGGCAGCCCAGGCAACAGCAAGGGCGCCGCAGAAGGGGGAGTGACAGCGATGCCTGAACAGTCTGCCAATCATCCGGAAAAGCATCCCTCCGCATGCGTACAACTGGCCCGGGCCAGCCTGGAGCATTATCTTCGGACCAATAGGCTGCTGCCTGTTTCTGACCCGGCGCCACCCGGAATGCAAGGTAGGGCGGGGGCATTTGTCTCTTTGAAGAAGCATGGCGAACTGCGGGGCTGCATCGGCACCATCGAGCCGGTACGGAGCAACCTGGCCGAGGAAATCATCTATAACGCCGTCAGCGCCGGTGTGGAGGACCCCCGCTTTCGGGCGGTACAGCCGGAGGAACTGCCGGAGTTGACCATCTCGGTGGATGTGCTGTCCCCGTCGGAGCCGATTGATTCTGAGGATGAACTGGACCCGAGGCGCTATGGGGTGATCGTCAGGGGACGCGGCCGGGTGGGGCTGCTGCTGCCCAACCTGGAGGGGATCGACACCGTGGCCGAGCAGGTAGGGATCGCCCGCCAGAAGGCCGGTCTGCGGCCGGATGAACCGGTGCGGCTTGCCCGGTTCGAGGTTGTCCGGTATGAATAGGTGGTAGGAGGCGTGAGCTGATGCAGGAAGCGCGGTTTTACGAGAAACAGGATGACAACAGGGTCTGGTGCCGTCTCTGCCCCCAGAACTGCCACATCCAGCCGGGGCACGCCGGCTTCTGCCGCGCCCGGAAGAACGAGGGCGGCACTCTGTACAGCCTGAACTACGGCCGGATCTCCTCCTGTGGGATTGACCCGATCGAGAAGAAGCCGCTGTACCACTTTTATCCAGGGTCGAACATCCTGTCGGTTGGCACTTACGGCTGCAACTTCCACTGTGGCTTCTGCCAGAACTGGCAGATCGCCCACGGCGATCCCTCCACCCGGGAGATGGCGCCGCAGGAACTGGTTGCCAGCGCCCTGCTGGCCGCTGAACAAGCTGACAGCGTCGGGATCGCCTTTACCTACTCGGAGCCCCTGGTCTGGTACGAGTATGTCTACGACACCGCCAGGCTGTCCCACGAGAAGGGGTTGAAGAACGTTCTGGTGACCAACGGCTCCATCCGGGAGGAGCCGTTGATGGAGCTGCTCCCTCTCATCGATGCCATGAACATCGATGTCAAGGGCTTCACCGGGGAATATTACCGGAAGATCTGCCACGGTAGGCTGGCGCCGGTCAAACGCACCGTGGAGCTTGTCCACAATCGCTGCCATCTGGAGGTCACCACCCTGCTGGTACCCACCCTGAACGACAGCGACGGGGAGGTCGCCGCCCTGGTGGACTGGTTGGCCGGCCTGAACCCGGAGATCCCCATCCACTTCTCACGCTACTTTCCCCAGTACCAGATGGACCTGCCTCCGACTCCCCTGGAGAGCCTGCGCCGCGCCCGGGAGATCGCCTGCCGCAAGCTGAAGTATGTTTACATCGGCAACGCCCCGGAACTGGACGACGATAACACCTACTGCCCGGTCTGCCGCAACCTGCTCATCTGGCGCAGCGGCTACCAGACACGTGTCCGCGGACTGGAGAACGGTTGCTGCTCCAGGTGCGGCGCCCGCATCCCCGTCGTTGTCTAATGACTACCTGCCGCTTGCTGTTGAA
>PLQY01000016.1 GCA_003160265.1 Peptococcaceae bacterium
TTTTTTACAATAGGTGTTAAGGCATACTCCTTGACAGCTTGGTGACATGAATGATTCTACAGAAGTTGGGACGCATTGCACAACTGTACGATCTTTACGGGCCACTCCTTACTCCCAAGCAGCAGGAAGCGGTCCGCCTCTATTACGAGCAGGACCTGTCGCTGGGGGAGATCGCCTCCGAGTGCAAGGTGAGCCGGCAGGCCATCCATGATCTGCTCAGGCGCTCTGAAGCGGCTCTGGAGAAATACGAACAAAAGCTCGGTCTGCTGAACAAGAGTCATGTGCTCCGCATTCCTTCAGGCCGGACTTAGTTCGGATGCGGAGGAGGCAAGAAGTCAGAGGTGCATTCGACTTCTATAGAAAGAGGGGTCCTGATGTTTTTAGAAGGACTGGCCGAAAAGCTGCAAAACACCTTTAAAAAGTTGAAGGGCAAGGGCAAGCTGACCGAGACTGACATCAACGAGGCCATGCGGGAGGTCAGGCTGGCTTTCCTGGAAGCGGACGTGAGCCTGCCTGTAGTCAAGGATTTCATCCAGCGCATCAAGGAGCGCAGTATGGGGGCCGAGGTGATGTCAAGCCTCACCCCTGCTCAGCAGATCATCAAGATCGTCAATGAAGAACTCACCCGGCTGATGGGAGACGAACAGGCCAAGGTCAACCTCAGCGCTACCGATGGCGCAACCGTGTTTATGCTGGCGGGTTTGCAGGGAAGTGGCAAGACCACCACCGCCGGAAAGCTGGCCCTCTACTACCGGAAACAGGGGCGCCGCCCCTTGCTGGTGGGCGTGGATGTCTACCGCCCGGCGGCCATTCAGCAGTTGGAGGTCCTGTCAAAGCAGATCAGCGTCCCCTTTTTCAGCCTGGGTCAAGACGTAAGCCCGCTGGATACAGCTAGGGCATGCCGGTTGCAAGCCAGGACTCAGGGATGTGACCTGATCATCATCGACACCGCCGGCAGGCTGCATATCGATGCCGTCTTGATGGAGGAACTGGCGCAGTTGAAGGGAATTCTGAACCCCCAGGAGACTTTCCTGGTGGTGGACTCCATGACCGGGCAGGATGCCGTGAACGTGGCCAGAAGCTTTAACGAGGGCCTGGGGCTGACCGGTATCATCATGACCAAGTTGGATGGTGATACCCGCGGCGGCGCTGCCCTTTCCGTCAAAGCGGTGACTGGATGCCCCATCAAGTTTGTCGGAGCCGGAGAGAAGCCGGATGCCCTCGAACCTTTCTATCCTGACCGGATGGCGGCCCGGATCCTGGGGATGGGGGACGTTCTCACCCTGATCGAAAAGGCCCAGGCGTCGTTCGACCAGGATAAGGCGCGTGAACTCGAGCGCAAGCTGCGAAAACAGGAATTCGGTCTGGATGATTTTCTGGAGCAGATCACCCAGGTGCGCTCGATGGGCCCCCTGGAAGAGGTCCTGGGAATGATCCCGGGTCTGGGGGGCATCAAACAAATGAAGCAGATCCAGGCAGGCTTCGATGAGAAAGAGTTCGGGCATATCGAGGCGATCATCAGGTCGATGACTCCCGAAGAGAGGAAAAATATCACCCTCATCAACGGCAGCAGGCGCAAGCGGATTGCCGCGGGCAGCGGTACCAAGGTACAGGATGTGAACCGCCTGCTGAAGCAATACGAGCAAACCCGCCGGCTGTTCAAACAGCTTGGCGAAAATACGCAAGGAAAGTCCGGACGTAAGCAAAAACCATTCAAATTACCCTTTCAAAACTTATTTTAAGGAGGCAACAGTATTGGCGACTAGGATCAGGTTGAAGAGGATCGGAGCAAAGAAGAAACCGTACTACAGGGTGGTGGTGGCAGATTCCCGTTCACCCCGCGACGGGCGGTTTATTGAGGAGATTGGATTCTACCAGCCGGTAGCCAACCCCGTGGTTATCAAGATCAACGAAGAGAGGGCCTTGGACTGGCTGTCCAAGGGCGCTCAGCCGTCCGATACGGTCAGATCGTTGCTCAAGAAAGCCGGTGTTTGGCAGAAGCGCTCCGCAAAAGAAGCAACAGAACAACAGACGCCGCCGGAGGGATGAGCATGCAGGAGCTTGTCGAACTGCTTTCTAAGGCTCTAGTCGACAACCCGGACGCGGTCCAGGTCAACATGCAAGAGGACAATAACAATGTGCTGATCGAACTCAGGGTTGCCAGCGAGGACATGGGCAAGATAATTGGCAAGCAGGGCAAGATCGCCAGGGCTATCAGGACGCTGGCCAAGGTGCAGGGAGCTAAAACCGGCAAGAGGGTCTCGGTAGAGATACTTTCATAAGGTATTGGTGAGGTCAGTGGATCAACAGTACATCACGATCGGAGAGATCGGCGCACCCCACGGCTTGCGCGGTGAGGTGCGGGTGATCCCGCTTACTGATTTTCCGGAGCGGTTCAAGACCACGGAGCAGGTTTTTTTAAGCCTGGGAAACTCGCTCCTGAAAAAAGCCGTGGAAAGCGCTGTCATTCAGCAGAACCGCATCGTTCTGAAACTGGAGGGCATCGATTCCCCGGAACAGGCCAGGCAATTCCGCGGCGCCCTGTTGCAGGTGTCGCGCCAGGAATTGTGGCCGCTTCAGGATGGCGCCTATTACCACTTTGAAATCGTTGGCCTGAAAGTGGTAACCGTTGACGGAACGGCCCTGGGTGAGGTTACCGAGGTCCTGACCACCGGTGGCAATGATGTCTACGTGGTCAAGGGCGGGCTGGGGCAAGAATACCTGGTGCCTGCGCTCCGCTCGGTTGTCAAAAAAATCGATACCGGAGCGGGATTGATGATCATCGAACCCTACCCGGGTTTGTTGGATAAGGAGTAATTGCCCGTGGAGATCAGGATTCTGACTCTGTTTCCGGAAATGTTCGAGGGCCCCTTTCAGAACAGCATCATCAAGCGTGCCTGCGACAGGATGCTGCTCTCCGTCCAGATCGTGGACTTCAGAGAGTTCTCCGAAGACAGGCATCACAAGGTGGATGATTATCCCTTCGGCGGCGGGCCGGGGA
>PLQY01000062.1 GCA_003160265.1 Peptococcaceae bacterium
AGCCGCTCTTATCCCACCGCTTTGGATGTACTCCGCACGGGGGCATTAGAGCGGGTAGCCATCTGTGAAAAAAGAGTTCAGCCCAATACCAATGGAGCAACAGGAGTTGACTGACATCCCCTCCTGATCGGGCCAACAACCGCAACGCTCCCTGGGACTTCAGGGACTGCAGCATGTTCTACCTGGCTATCCTATCTTCAGCCACTTTTTAATCGATTTAACGGCTACAACCGTCACCATGCTCACAGCCGCGTACTGTCTTAATAAAGAAACAACTCCTTATCTAGGAGCTGTTTCGACATAAATTTTATTTTCCCTTTTTTTTGTTTTCTTTTTTCTTCCTGATAAGAATTGTAAAATATTATCTACCGGACCGGAGGCACCTGCTCGCAAACAGGGGAACAGTTTTCAAGCTTTCAGATCACGTTACCGGTAGCTCTTGAATCCCTCTCCCATGACCTCGTGGGCGTCGGTGAAAAACACGAAGGCATTTGCATCCACCCCGTAAACAAGGTCTTTAAGACGGCTCTCCTCGGTCTTGGCCACCACGCTGACCAACACCGGGCGCCGTTCGCCGGTGTACATTCCCGTACCGGCGAGGGAAGTCACCCCCCGTCCCAGTTCCTGAAAGATCGATTGGGCCACCTCCTCGCTGTGGCTGGTAATGATGAAGGCCGCCTTGGCGAAGACGATGCCCTCCTGCACCAGGTCGATCACCTGGCTGGTGGCCAACAGACCCAGCAGGGCATAGAGGGCCAGTTCGGCGTTGAAAAAGATGCCAGCCATGACGATCACCACCGAATCAGCCCCCAGCAGTGCCTGCCCCAGGGTTATGGGCAGGAACTTGTTCACCAGGCGCGCCACCAGGTCTGTACCCCCGGTCGTCCCCCCCGACCGTAGGACGATCCCAGTTCCCAGGCCGGCGATGATCCCGCCGAAAATGGACGCCAGCAGGAGGTCGTGGGTCGGCACCGGAACTCGGTATTGCAGCAACTCCACAAACACCGAGGTGACAGCCGCCCCGTAAAGGCTGCGGATCACCAGCCGCAGCCCCAATTCCCGGTAGGACAACAAGAGCAGGATAATGTTCACAATCATGATCGTCCAACTGATAGGAATCTTCAATACATAGAAGAAGATGGTCGCCATACCGGTGACTCCGCCGGCGGCAATCCGGTTGGGCACCAGGAATATGTCGAGGGCCAGCGCAATGAACAGCGAGCCCACGGTAATGCCAATCCAGGCAAGCAGCAGCTTTTTCGGCAATAACCGTTTGATCCAGCGGTAGGGCACCGGCTAACACCCCTTCCCGCTTAGTTTGGCACAAAACCCAACATTTCACCCACAACTTGCCCCTGACCATCACACCCACAACGCTCTCCCCCGTGTCCAGAATTAAAAACCCCGCCGAAAATCCTGCGGGGAAGCGTTGACCGGAATTTATCACACATCACACATCTCACTTCTCACATCACAGATCGCAGGTAGGCCTCGATGAAGGGGTCGATCCCCCCGTTCATGACCGCCTGGACATTGCCGATCTCCACGCCGGTGCGGTGGTCTTTGACCAGGGTGTAAGGTTCAAAGGTGTAGGAACGGATCTGGCTGCCCCAGGCGATCTCGCGCTGCTCACCGCGCAGGTTGGCCATCTTCTCATCCTGCTCCCTCATCTTCAATTCATGCAGGCGCGAGCGCAACACCTTCATCGCCTGGAGGCGATTGGACAGTTGGGAGCGCTCGCTTTGGCACTGCACCACGGTGTTGGTGGGCAGGTGGGTGATGCGCACCGCGGAATCTGTCTTATTGATGTACTGGCCGCCGTGCCCGCTGGCCCGGTAGGTGTCGATCCTCAGGTCATCCGGATCGATCTCCAGATCCGCATCCTCCTCCACCTCCGGGATCACGTCCACCGAGGCAAAAGAGGTATGGCGCCGTCCGGAGGCATCGAAGGGAGAGATGCGCACCAGCCGGTGCACGCCCCGCTCTGCCTTCAGGTTGCCATAGGCCATGGGTCCACTGACCAGAGCGGTGATGCTCTTGACCCCGGCCTCATCCCCGGGCAGCAGGTCGAGCACCTCCACTTTGCAGTTATGCTCCTGGGCCCAGCGCCCATACATCCGGAACAGCATCTCCACCCAGTCCTGGGCCTCGGTGCCGCCTGCCCCCGCATGCAGGGAGACCAGGGCGTTCCGGCGGTCATAGGGGCCGCTGAAGAGGTTCTCCTGCTCCCAACGATCCAGGGCGACCGTCAGCATGCCGACACTGCTCTCCAACTCCGCCCCGAGTCCGGCGTCCCCGGATTCTGCATACAGTTCCAACAGGAGTTCGGCATTTTCTAAATCCTTTTCCATGCCAGAGTAGAGGTCAACCTCTTCCTTGAGTTGGGCGGCATCCTGAAGCATCCGACCGGCTTGAGCCGGGTCGGACCAGAAGTCCGGCGCCGCTGCCCGGGCATCGATCCCGGCCAGGCGCTCCTGCTTCTGAGCTACGTCAAAGAGAACCCCTCAATTCTTCGAGCCGTTTTTTCGACCTTTCAACCCCTCTTTTAACTTCAGCCAAAATCAAAAGCTCCACCTTCCCTCGTTTAAGCATCTTTGCCACAGCAGCGCTTATATTTTTTCCCACTCCCGCAAGGGCAGGGATCGTTTCTGCCAATAGTCTGCTTAACTCTAACCGGCTGAGCGGGCGCCTCTTCATCCCCCCGGTTCTCCACCACCTGCCGCACCCGCACCGCCGGCTGCTGTTCCTGTACCAGCCGCAGCTTGAACAGGTAGCGCACCACGTCCTCATAAACGCTGGTGATCATCTCCTGGAACATGTTATGGGCCTCAAACTTGTACTCCACCAGGGGGTCGGAATTGCCGTAGGCACGCAGGCCGATTCCCTGGCGCATCTGGTGCATAGCATCCAGGTGCTCCATCCACTTCGCGTCCACCGCCCGCAGCAGGATGAACCGTTCGAAATTGCGCATGCCGTCGCTGCCGCCAAAGTCCTCTTCCCGCGCCTGCCAGAAAGACTTGGCCTCCTCTGAAAGCCGCTCCCGGATCGCCTCCCGGCTGCCCAGAGACTGCAGTTCTTCCACAGTCAAGGCTTCCAGGGGCAGAAAAGTCTGCTCCCCATAAGCGATCAGGCCCTCCAGGTCCCAGTCCTCCGGGTACTTGCCCTCGACGGTGGAACGGGCGACCGCGGCCGAGATCACACTGTCGATCATCTCCTCCAGGGACTCATAGAGGTTCTCCCCCCGCAGCACCCGGTGCCGCTGGCCGTAGATCACCTCCCGCTGCTGGTTCATGACGTCGTCGTAGTCCAGCACGTGCTTACGGGTATCGAAGTTGCGGCTCTCCACCTTTTTCTGGGCGGTTTCAATAGAGCGGGAGACCAGGTTGTGCTCGACGGGAACGGAGTCATCCATGCCCAGCCGGTCCATGATGCCGGCGATATTGTCAGCACCGAACAGGCGCATTAGGTCATCCTCCAGGGAGACGTAGAACCGGGACAGTCCGGGATCGCCCTGGCGCCCGGAACGGCCGCGCAACTGGTTGTCGATGCGCCGGCTCTCATGGCGCTCGGTACCGATGATGTGCAGGCCGCCCAGGGCCACCACCTGTTCGTGCTCCGCCTCGGTCTCCTTCCGGAAGCGTTCGACCAAACGCTGATACTCCTCCCGGGCCTCGGCCACCTCCGAAGTCGAGGGAACGCTATGCTCGGCCGCCTCGGCTACCGCCTCGGATTCGTATCCCTGGCGCAGCAGTTCCTCCCGTGCCAGGTGCTCCAGGTTGCCCCCCAGGACGATGTCGGTGCCGCGCCCGGCCATGTTGGTGGCCAGGGTGACCGTCCCCATCCGTCCGGCCTGGGCGATGATTTTTGCCTCCTGCTCGTGGAACTTGGCATTCAGCACCTGGTGCTGAATGCCCCGGCGCTTCAGCATGCCGCTCAATACTTCCGACTTCTCGATCGAGATGGTACCCACCAGCACCGGTTGGCCGGTCTGGTTGATCCCGGCGATCTCCTCGACCACCGCCTTGAACTTCCCTGGCTCGGTACGGTAGATCATGTCAGGAACATCAAAGCGGATCATCGTCTTGTTGGTAGGAACCACCACCACGTCCAGGCCATAGATCTTCCGGAACTCGTCCTCCTCGGTGGCGGCGGTGCCGGTCATGCCGGCCAGCTTATCGAACATGCGGAAATAGTTCTGGAAGGTGATGGTGGNNGTGAACTCGTCGACGATGATCACCTTGCCGTCCTTGACCACATAGTCCCGGTCTCGCCTCATCAGGGTGTGGGCTCGCAGACCGGCGTAGACGTGGTGGGCCAGCTCCAGGTTGGCCTCATCAGAGAGGTTGTTCACCCCCAGCAACTGCTCCACCTTGTGGGTGCCGTCTTCTGTCAGCGCCACGGTGTGCAGCTTCTCGTCCACCTGGTAGTCTTTCTCTACCTGCATCCGGGGTACGATCCGGGCGATCCGCCGGTACAGATCGGTCGGTTTCTCCGCCTGCCCAGAAATGATCAGAGGCGTGCGGGCCTCATCGATGAGGANNCGTTGTTGGTGCCGTAGGTGATATCCGCTGCATAAGACAGCAGGCGGTCGCCGGTCTCCAGACCGTGGACGATCAGGCCGACGCTCAGTCCGAGGAAGCGATAGATGCCGCCCATCCACTCGCTGTCCCGGCGGGCCAGGTAGTCGTTCACCGTCACGATGTGAACCCCTTTGCCTGTCAGGGCATTCAGATAGGCCGGCATGGTGGCCACCAGGGTCTTGCCTTCACCGGTTTTCATCTCGGCGATCCGGCCCTGGTGCAGCACGATACCGCCCATCAACTGCACGTCGAAGGGGCGCTGGCCCACCACGCGCCAACCGGCCTCCCGGACCACGGCGAAGGCCTCCGGCAGGATATCATCCAAGGTCTCGCCCTCCGCCAGGCGTTCCTTGAACTCCTGGGTCTTGGCCCGCAACTCGTCATCGGACAGACTCCGGATGTATGGTTCAAACTCGTTTATGTTATCGACCGTTTTCTGTAGCCGCTTGACCTCACGGGCGTTGTCATCGAACAGGTTGCGCAGGACATCCAGCATCTCCTCACCCTCTTCTCATCGTGCATGCCCCTGCCTTCAGACATGGGCAGAAAGCGCCGACTTACTTCCACCTTCATTGTAGCACCTCGGCGCATACAAGAGAAGCCCATGACAGAGGCCAGAGGTCAGTTCCGTTCTGCTGGGCGAACACGAAGAAGGGGGCTCTGCGCCCCCTTCTGACAGTCTCGGTGCAATTTCTGTCTAGAACTCCGGCTCGATCAGCCCGAAGTTCCCGTCCTTACGCCGGTAGAGCACGTTGACCTGCTCCGTCTCGGAGTTGCTGAAGACGTAAAAGTCATGCCCCAGCAAGCTCATCTGTAAGATTGCCTCCTCCACCTGCATCGGCTTGATGGCAAACCGCTTGGTGCGCACCACAGACGGCATCCCCACGGTGTTCTCGTCTCCCATGGTAGTGATCAGGTTTTTCAGACCCTGGTTCCGGAACCGCCGGTAAAGCCTGGTGCGGTGCTTCTGGATCTGCTTCTCCAGCTTTTCGGCCACCAGGTCCACTGCTTCATACAGGTTCTCATCGCTGGTTTCCTCGGCCCGCAGGATAAAGCTGTTAAGGGGGATCGTAGCCTCCACGATGTAGCTCCCACGATGGGTTATGGCCGTCACCTGCGCCTCATTGATCTGGTCAAAGTAGCGGGTTAACTTGCTCAGTTTCTTCTCGACGTGATCCCTCAAGCCATCGGTGATCTCGGTGTTCTCACCACGAATGGTGATCTTCATCTGCAACACTCCCCCTTATCATGTATTTATTTAATATTCCCTTTTTCTGTAGAATATCCCTTGGCGCACTCCATTTACCTGATTATAGATAAAAGAACCCCCGTCAACAGAGGTTCTTTTAGGTGCGCCTCAAAAATCCGGGCCAAGAGATCTTTCGGGTGAGGCCATCTATAGTTTGACGACATTCGTGGCCTGGGGACCACGAGTACCCTCGGTGATCTCGAACTCCACCCGCTGGTCTTCGACCAAAGCCTTGAAGCCCTCTTCCTTAATAGCCGAGTAGTGTACAAAGACATCACCACCGTCATCGCCTTCTATAAATCCGTAGCCCTTCTCATTGTTGAACCACTTGACTTTGCCCTGCATTACCCTTGCATCCTCCTAGATTATTGATCCCCGCCCTTTGAACGCCATAGCCCTCCTGAATATAAGGGGCTTACGAGTGACAACATGTTAGCACAAGAATGGATCGCTGTCAAATTATTCCCGCAAACGCTGTCCCGCAAACGCGCAGACCCCGATCCAGCGCAGCATTAGTCATAACTGCCTTTAACTTCGCCTAGAAGTCCCTCGCTTCTTTAGGCGGTGGGTTCAAGGTAGGGTAATCAGTGGGAGTTCAATCCTCCGCATCCGGGCTAACGCCCGGCCTGAAGAATGCGGAGTACATGCCGTGCCATTTGTTCAGCGCTCAAATACTATTGCTTCGCATGCTGTGCATGCTACGCAATATGAGCACTGAACAGGCACATGGCTAATTCAAACTTCGCTTCGCTTCGTTTGAATTTATGCCCAGCATCGCCTTTTTCTATTTTGTGCTGGGTCACGATCAAGGAAGCCGATCTGATCGAATTTACAATGTCGAAAAAAATTTGGTAAAAGGCCCGAAATGGCGAATTTCCTGTGGATAATGTGGATAAAACTGTTCATAACCTTGTATTTGCTTACGATCAAATGTGGATTAAATTGTGGATGAAAAATAATATGTCACATATAGCCCTATTATGTCATCTTTTGTATATTCAAATGAGTTTGCAGTATCACCTGGCTCACCCGTACGGCCTGTTTACCGATGGCTACCCGCTCTAATGCCCCCGCTTCCTCCGCATCCGGGCAATCCCACACTGAAGCCAAGAACTTGTTGAACGGTCGGTTTAGCGGAAATCCCGGCAAGGATAAGACCTATTCCGCCGGAATATACTATTCTGAAAATGGAGGTTGAAAATAAGGGGAGATTGCAGTGGGTAAAAAATTGGCTTCTGCCGTCATTATTATCCTGGTATTGGTGATCGGATCTCTGGCCATCAGCAGAATGGCACCGGGTCTCCAACCCCAAATCGGTGCGCGGGCCGGATCACCTGCGAGTACCGATCTGCCTCCGGAAAGTACCCAGATAGCCGCCATCAAGCAACTGAACGATACCTTTTTGGAAGTGATGAGCGAGTATTCGGATATTCGCCAGGAATACCTGGGGGACAAGCAGCAGAACCGAAACGGCAGATTCATCCCCCGGGCGGAAGCCCTGTATAAAAAAATATCATCCGGCAGGAAGAGGCTCTCTCTTTTCAAGGTCAGCCCCAATCACCGGCAGGCCATGGGGAATGCCCAGCAGAACACCCTCTACCTGGCAAACTCCATCTTCGAGTTTTACGACGCCCTGCTGACCGGAGGAGAATACCAGAGCCAGCAACTGGACAACTCGGCCAAAGATTACGAAAAGGTGTTGCCCTATTACGCATCATTATCGGTAGTGCGCCAGTCGCCGTAACCTGACATGGACTACCCGGAAATGTCACCGACGTGAAGTAAACTATGTTTGCTCAACTCACCGTTAAGACAAGGTTCCAAAAAGTAGATAGTCGCTCACCGGCCAACACCAACATAGTTTCACTCAGCTTTTTGGTCAATGATAATATACTGATAAATAAACAGGATCACAAACTGGCAGTTAAAACAAACCAGTTCACCGTGGTTGCGGGCATTGCCGCAGATTGGACAACGCAGAAAAAACGAGGGCAGGTAACAATCTTCCCTTCCATCCTCATACATGCAGCGATAGCACTGCGGCGCCCCTCTGAAGAACTCGCCGGCAATGCACTTGTATTCATCGTGCCCGTTCATGAAATGACAAGACTTCTTTTGGGATGCCATTGTGATCACCAACTATTGACAACTTTCCTGTATTTTCTCAGCGAACATACCTGATATACTATGCCATTAAAATGGTATATGCTACCACATATATAAATACCGCCACTAACTGCGCCCCTGCAGCAATTCTCCTCCTTAATGCACATTCCACCGCTTCCAAGCGGGGGCATTAGAGCGGGTAGCCATCGTGATTGCTTTCCCCCACTGAAGCCAAGAGCCAGTTAATACAGTGATGTAGNNTCCCACCGCTTCGGATGTACTCCGCACGGGGGTAAAAGAGCGGGTAGTCACCTGTGGTTAATGAGAAGTATTATCAGTATTATGCAGTGAGTATTAAACAAGTTGCCGATGAAAAAGGAAATAACATAGGATTGTTTCAATCTCTGGCGTTGATGCCGTGCTGCACATCATACATCCCATGTCGGAGATAGGACGGGGATTGCTTTTCGGAAGATGAATAGCAAGCAGTCTTCAAGATCAATGACGGGATTTTTTTGTCGCTATCCATGTTGCTCCGGTGATCGAGTTTTCCACTAGGTCGATGGTGCTGCCCATCTAGGACTTTTTTTCCAAACTGAATTTACAATGCATTATCATGATGGTACTATTTTGATACAAATTAAATTTGGGGGAGATAAGCTATGAGCATCCGCAACTGCCCCGAATGTGGTAGAATCTTCGAATTTGTTTTTAAAAACCTGTGCCCGGAGTGTATTCAAAAAGAGGATATCCAGCAAACCTCCCGGCGTAAGACAGGATGCAGGAAGTAACACCGGGAAGGAGACTGGCAAAACCAATCTCTTCACCTCACATTTTAAAAAATAGCCAACTTCGCTAAATATTGCTCGTAATATAGAGGATATACGTAAAAGAACGTCTTCAATTAGAATAATAAATAGCCTTACGGGGGACATGGCCATGAACGTATTGAGCGATGAAGAGACGTTTTTAAAAAAGTATCATCTCGATGAAACGGAATACAACCGTACGGGCTTGAAGTGGGAACAATTGAGCGGTATTTTTGAGGCATACCTAAAAGAGATGCCCCAATACAGGGCACTGGAGAATTACTTTTCAGACTGCCTGAAAACCGTGGATAATGTTCATTCAGTAATAACGAGGCTAAAAGACCCGGAACGCTTGATTGAAGCACTGATCAGAAAAAAAATCGGAAATAGGGAATTAGAAATAAACAGCAAGAATTATGATGAAATAGTAACTGATCTGATTGAGATCAGAGTCCTCCACCTATTCAAAGAAGACTGGGAATACGTACATGAATATATAACCAATAAATGGGTCTTGAAAGAGAAGCCGATCGCTTACGTGCGAGAAGGAGATGATCGCGAAAGTGATGGTAGGGATCTGCTGGCAAGATTCCAGGACAAGGGATGCGATCTCCGGTATCACGAACTCGGCTATCGTTCGGTCACTTATTTGGCCATATCGAGCATCGATAACAAAACAACAAACTATATAGAGATACTTTCCAGAACCGTATTCGAAGAGGGATGGAACACCATCGACCACGTCATCAGAGATTCCCGCGACATAGACAGCCCCGTCTTGATGCGCTATTTATCGCACTTCAGCCATCGTATAGCAGACATGGCCGATGAGATGGGTTCATTCTTGCATATGTATTTGAATGAGGAACAGGAGAGGGTCGGCAAGTTAAGCGCTGGCCCAAAACATTATGTTGAAGAATTAGGGCCGGAGAGCAAAAACAGAGAAAGCGAGAAAGCATTCTCCGGCACGGAGAATGCCCGGATAGCAAACATGAACGGGGAGGGCACTGACGAATCAACAGCCGCACCGCAGCAGGAATTTCTGGCATCATTGAGCAACCTCCTTAAAAAGCGAGAGACACCCCAAGATGCCAAGCAGGACGAATACCCCAAAATATCAGAAGGGCNNGGCAACCTGATACCCAGCAGGCAAACTCCCACAAACAGCAGCCGGCTGTTCCGGCGGCGCCCGCAAAAGCGTCAGTGGACCGGGCGCGGCAGGACGAATACCCCGACATTCAACGAGGAATCCTGGATGCCCAGAGGAACAATGGCCCGAAAGTACAGGAGAATGGCCAGAAGTTTACGCTCTCTAAATTAAAGCAGGCGATTCAAAGCATTACCCCCAAGAACGCCTATCAAAACGGGCAGCAAACAAAGCAGCACTCCAATGATGGCTCGGATGCAAACGAATGAGTAGGGGTANNTCATCTGTGGGAAAGACGAGCATCGGATGTCGGGCTTCCAATATCGAGAGGGTTGTGCAAAAAGTTACTCAAAAAATGAAGGCCTTCAGGATGTGCGCCTGGAAGGCCTTTTTCTCTTGAAGACAAGGTCGTCGAACTTGTGGCAGCCCGTCTTCTAATTAACACTGCACGCCATGACATAATGCGACTTATACCAGGGATCGTCGAGCGACGTGATGGTGACCCCCTGAAAGCTGGCATGGATGAAAGAATTGTTGCCGATATAGATCCCGACGTGAGTTATGTACCCGTCTCTCCTATCGGAGAAGAATACCAGGTCGCCAGGGGCTGGAGACGACACCCTTCTGCCTGCCAGGGCCTGATCGCTGGCGACGCGCGGCAGGCTGATCCCGAGGCGGGAATAGACATAACGCACATAACCGGAACAATCGAAACTGGCAGTCCCGTTTGCACCATAACAGTATGGGGTGCCCAGAAAACGCCTGGCAATGCCGATCAGATCGGACGATACACCCCGGCTGGCCTCGGGTAGCCCCTGTGTTCCCGGGCCTTCTAGGCTGGAGTCCGCCACCATGATTGACGCTTTGCCAGAAGGACGGTAGGTTTGAACGCACCAACCGGCGATCCAGCCCGTTCCCGTCCGAAAAGCTACCTGGTACCAGTTATCACTGCTTCTTCCCTTTGCCAGCAGGACGTCTCCAAAACGTGCCTGCCCGATCTCCGGTTTATTCTTGCTGGGTCCTGACCGCACGTTGACGACATTTTCAGTCACCTGCAATTCGTAAGCTGCCTTTGTAATGGTGATCTGGTTTACGGCGCTCTGCTGTCCGGCCGGTTGTGGAGAGCTTTCCATTGCTGTCTGCTCCCCGGTGTGACGAACGGCGAATGCCGTGGGAATCTGTTCCAGGTAACCTGTCGGCGCCCAGAGGGCACCCGCCAGGATTACCAAAGCCAGTATCGCCCCGTAAAATCCCCGTTTCTTCCAAAAAGCAGGAGCTACAGGGGGCCACTGACCGCTGATCGCCCGCCGGGCCAAACAGAGGCCTCCGTCCAGCACTTTATTGCAAT
>PLQY01000027.1 GCA_003160265.1 Peptococcaceae bacterium
TGATAAGTGCTGAGTGATGAGTGGAAAGACTCATCACTCAGCACTTATCACTTTTTACGGATGATGACGATCGGGGTCTGCTGGTTGGAGTTGCCGGCGGGGTTGGCCCGGAAGACTTTTAAGAGCAGTTTCTGGCTGGCCCCGTTCGTGGCAGCCAGGATCTTGGTGCGTCCGAGGTCGTTGGCATCGATGATGGCGGCCTCCACACCGAACCGCTCCTTGATCTCCGCAACCACTTGCTCCGGATGGTTGGGGCCGAGTATGATGTGCTTGTCGAAGGGGGGCATGTTTCCGGTGACGTCGTCCACCAGAGAAGCCTGCTGCCCCGCGAACCGGTAAAAATCTCCCCGGCGGCCGAATACCAGGCGGGTCAGAGCGGCGGTGCAGAAGGCGAACAGGGTGCGCAGGGCGCCGCTCTCATTCATGATCACCTGCATGGCATAAGGGGAGGAGAGGCTGCCGTCCTGGCTGACGAAACGGGCCAGGGCCAGTGCCCAGGGAGTGGGCTTGACCTGTTCCGGCCGGATCAGCCGTCCCTGGGTGATAGCCACCACGCTCTCGGCCAGCACCAAGGTATCACCGGATCGGAGATGCGGGCCGGCATAATCGGCGACGATTTGAAGCAGCCGGTCTTCCGGGGTGATGATCTTGGTTTGCAGGGGGATTACATCCAGGGTCATACCGCACCTCCTCCCAGATCACACTTCTCAATTATCCGGCCAGATCAAACCGGGCTTCTGACAGGTGCCACTGGATCCCGTCGCGTCCGACCACCTGATAGTAGATGATCGCCTTCAGACTGGGGATCTCCCTGGCGAGCCGGTGCAGATCAACCTGAGAACGGATGGTTACCTCCAGTTCCACCAGGTGAGCGGTGTTTTTCTTGACGATCACCGCCTCCCAGTAGCCGTTACGCCGCACCGGCGCCTCCAGGAGCCGCAACCGGGCGGTGATATCCAGTTGCTCCATGATCTTTCCGTAGTACATCGGCTGGCAGAAAGCGTTGATCACCGTGCCATTCTGCCGTCCGCGGTTGGCCAGGGGGATCAGGCAGCGGCAGCGGATGGTCCGCTGCGGCATGTTTTTGGTGACCCGGGAATCCCGGGCGGCCGCGGTGTCAAAGGCAATCTCGCTGTCCCCCTGGTAATGAAAGAACACCGCCAGGGAGGCGGCCAGGGTACCCAGACAGGCTAACGCTGCCAGGATGAACTCTGCGAACATTTTGTCCCGCCTTCAAAAGGGTTTGTTAATAATTATGAAACCGCCAGCCCCGTTATGTACTGAATAGATCTCAAGTTCCAATGCCTATTTTAAAGGCGGTTTCCTTGATTGTGACCCAGCACGAAAGTGCTGGGGAACGGGGCCCACCCCGCGCCGCGCCCGCAAGCGGGCACCCATCATGCGGGGGGGACCATTCAGGCCCTTCTTCCATATAATTTATAGAGCTAAGCTGGTGAGGAGGGAAACACTTGTTAGCAACGCCGTGCAAATTTACCCTGGTGGCCGGGCACGGGGAGGGTGGCACGCCCCTGAACGCCTTTGACGTTGCGCTCGTCGAGGCAGGCATCGGCAATCTGAACCTGCTGCGGGTGAGCAGCATTCTGCCGCCGTCAACCCAGTTAACGAAGAACCTGGAGATCCCGGCGGGATCTTTGACACCGACCGCCTACGGATTCATCACGAGCAGTCAGCCCGGCCAGGTTATCGCCGCTGCCATCGGGGTGGGGATCGGCAGCCCGGACAGTTTCGGCGTGATCATGGAGTTCGAGGGTTACTGCACCAGGGACGAGGCGGAGTCCAGCGTCCGGAAGATGGTCGAGGAAGGGTTTGAAAGGCGCGGCCTGACGCTGCAGGAGGTGCACGTGCTGGGCATTGACCACCGGGTGGAGGCGGTCGGCAGCGTCCTTGCAGCGGCGGTGCTGTGGTATGGGAGCGGCAGCCTTGAGATTCGAGGTTCGTAGGTAAAAAGCTGATCGAACATCCAACCGAAGATAGTCTAACCTCAAATGTCGAACTTACATCGGGGGCAACTGTGAAAGCTTTGCAACTACCGCGGTTGACGCTCTTGAGACCAGTAGTGTATAATGTAAGTGCATCTGTTCTTAGAATGGGGATATTAATTCTGTCTTTTAGCAGCAGGAGTCGTCGTACGGAACTGAGCCGGGGGGAGGGAAGAAGTGGGTATGGCCGAGGTTAGGGTCGGAAAAAACGAATCCCTGGATAGCGCCCTGAGGCGTTTTAAACGTTCCTGTCAAAAATCCGGGGTACTGGTTGAAGCACGTAAGCACGAGCATTATCTGAAACCGAGTGTCAAAAGGAAGAAGAAGTCCGAGGCAGCGCGCAAACGTCGCTGGTCCTAGGGAGTTGGTTCTCTTGACACTGCAGGAACGATTGTTCAATGATATGAAAGAGGCGTTAAAGGCTCGCCAGGCAGGGAAACAGAGGCTATCGGTGATTCGTTTGGCCCGGGCGTCGTTAAAATACCGCGCCATTGCCAAGGGGGCGGACCTGACCGAGCAGGATGTGCTGGACGTTCTTGCCAGGGAGGTCAGGATGCGCCGGGATGATATCCTGGAATACACCCGAGTTAACAGGATGGATGTCGTGGCAGAACTGGAAGCGGAGATAGCCATCCTGGAGGAGTACCTGCCCCGCCAGTTGAGCAGGGAGGAGATCCAGAACCTGGCAAGTCAGGCTATTGCCACCACCGGTACCACGGATGTGCGGCAGATCGGCAGTGTCATGGGGGCGCTGATGCCGCAGGTGAAAGGGCGTGCGGATGGCAGGGCCGTTCAGGAGATTGTTTGTTCACTTCTAACTCCCCCAAAGCTCTGAAATTAAGGGTTCCTCGAGGTTCGAAGTTCGAACGGAAGAGATAATTAACATCGAACGTCGAACTTCCAATATCACAAAATGAAAGATTGAAAGCAGGCTGCTCTGGTTAAACCGGGGCGGCTTTCATTTTGGGCCGTTGGATACGGCCTCCGACCGACAAGCAAGGCTTCCATCCAACCACCAACCACCAAATTGGTCTCTTCGGCGCCCCACCTGCATAAAATTGGAAGGAAAGGTGGGATTTGTTGTGCCCAGGGAAATGAAGAGCCTCGAGTATTTCCTTGCCCACTTCCTGGAATTGCCCAAGGAACTGGTCATGGGCCTGCCCCGGATCACCGTGCTCGGCGACATCCAGATGATCGTGGAGAACCACCGGGGCATTATCGAGTATACCACGGAGAGGGTGAGGATCGGCACCGGCATCGGGGAACTGCGGGTGACCGGATCCGGCCTGACTCTGAGGACGATCTTTCCGGAGGAGATTGCCGTTGATGGTAAGATCCGCAGCATTGACCTGGCGAGTGAGAAGTGAGATGTGAGAAGTGGGAAGTGGGAGGGGTGGAGGAGTGCCGATGCCGTGCTGATACGTGTTTTTTGGGCTTACATGCTGGGTTTTCTAGTCCTGGTGGTCAGGGGGGAGCACCCGGAGCGGTTTATCAACTTGGCATCCATGAGGGGTGTGGTGCTCTGGGATGTGATCTGGGTGAATCAGGAGACCATCCTGGTCAAGGTGGCGGCGCGCTCCTTCAAGCCGTTGCGGCATATTGCCCGGCGCACCAACGCCAAAGTGCGCATCCGGGTGAAGGGCGGGCTGCCCTTTGTCCTGCAGCGCCTACGGCGCCGCTGGATGCTGACGGGTGGGGCGATCACCTTCTGCCTGCTGTTGTACCTGTTCTCCTCGCTGATCTGGACTGTCGATGTGATCGGAACCAGGCAGCTTGACCCGGCCGAGGTCCGCCGGGAGGCCGCCTCCGCCGGACTGTACCCGGGAAACCTGCGCTTCCTGGTCGACGGCAAGGATGTGGCGGACCGCCTGATGCTGGAAATGCCGGGGATCGCCTTTGCCGAAGTGGACTTCAGGGGGACGCAGGCGAGCATCAGGATCTACGAGAGGATCTCGCCGCAACCATCCCTGGGGGCCGCCAATATTGTGGCCGTCAAGGACGGGGTGATCAGAGACATCCTTGTTCTGGCGGGGGCGCCCCAGGTCAAGGAGGGAGATCTGGTCCGTGCCTGCCAGGTCCTGATCTCGGGGATCATCGCCCCGCCGCCTCCACCCGAGACTGAAGGCGCCCCGCCGCCGCCACTCGTCCCATATGAGCCGCGCTACGTAGATGCCCAGGGGATCGTCAGGGCGCGGGTCTGGTACCGCTGCTACGCTGAAGTGCCCCGGGAAGAAGTCGTGGAGCAGAAGACCGGACGCGTCACCACTATCGTCAGTATCAGATTGGCAAACAAGGAAATAATCATAAAGGGGCCGCCTGCCATCCCCTATCCCCTGTACAACCTGACCGAGAACAAAAGGAAATTGCCGCAGTGGAGGAATATAGCTTTGCCTGTCGAATTCATTACAATAAGAGTTGAGGAGCTCAGGCGCTTTTTACTGCGCCGCAGTTACGACGAGGCCCTGCGCCTGGCGGTCCAGCAGGCTCAGACAGCCCTGGCCAGTCAACTTCCCGCCGGGGCGGTGGTGACTGATCGTCAGTCGAAAGTAGTTAATACGGATATGGGTGTCGTCGGAGTACAGTTGACGGTGGAGACCCTGGAAGAGATCGGGGTATCGCAGCAGTTTGCGCCTCCCCCAAAAACAAGTGATGAGTGATGAGTAATGA
>PLQY01000119.1:0-481 GCA_003160265.1 Peptococcaceae bacterium
GTCAAGTCGTAGAGCACCTTGGTCAGGTCCTCAGTCTTCTGCTTGATCAGGTCCATGTCCTGCCCCTCCACGGCCTTCTTCAACTCATCCCTGGCCGCGTCGATCTTACCGGCATCCCCCTCTGAAACCTTGTCGCCCAGGTCCTTGAGGGTTTTCTCCGTCTGGTAGATCAGGCTGTCTGCCTGGTTGCGGATCTCAGCCGCGGATTTCTTCTTCTTGTCCTCCTCGGCAAACAGTTCGGCGTCCTTCACCATCTTCTGNNACGTGCACGATGCCGTTGACGTCGATGTCAAATTTGACCTCGATCTGGGGTACGCCCCGCGGCGCCGGCGGTATACCCGTCAGTTGGAAACGGCCGAGAGTCTTGTTATCACCGGCCATGCCCCGCTCACCCTGGAGCACGTGAATGTCCACACTGGTCTGCATGTCGGCGGCAGTGGTGTACATCTGGCTCTTGGAGGTGGGGATGGTGGTGTTGCGC
>PLQY01000119.1:526-17160 GCA_003160265.1 Peptococcaceae bacterium
CCCAGGGCCACCACCTCGTCCGGGTTGATCCCCTTGTGGGGCTCCTTGCCTAAAATACTCCTGATCCTCTCCACTACCATCGGCATCCTGGTGGAACCGCCCACCAGCAGCACCCGGTTGATATTCACCGGTTCCATCCCGGCATCGGCCAGCGCCTGTTTGGTAGGACCGACAGTCTTGTCGACCAGGTCCTCGATCAATTCCTCCAGCTTCGCCCTAGTCAGGGTTATTTCCATGTGCTGGGGTCCATCGGCGGTGGCAGTGATAAATGGCAGGCTGATAGCGGACTGCATGACCCCGGACAGCTCGTGTTTGGCCTTTTCGGCCGCGTCCTTCAAGCGCTGCAGGGCCATCCGGTCCCTGGACAGATCGATCCCGCTGCTCTTCTTGAACTCGGCTACCAGGTAGTTGATGATCCGTTCGTCGAAGTCGTCGCCGCCCAGGAAGTTGTTTCCGTTGGTGGCTTTTACCTCGAAGACCCCTTCCCCCAGTTCCAGGATGGAGACGTCGAAGGTACCACCGCCCAGGTCGAACACCAGGACGGTGTGGTCGTTGCTCTTATCGATGCCGTAGGCCAGGGCGGCGGCAGTCGGCTCGTTGATGATCCGCAGTACATCCAGCCCGGCGATGCGCCCGGCATCCTTGGTTGCCTGGCGCTGGCTGTCGGTAAAATAGGCGGGGGTCGTGATCACCGCCTGGGTGACCTTCTCGCCCAGGTAAGCCTCTGCATCCGTCTTCAGCTTCTGCAAGATCATGGCGGAGATCTCCTGGGGCGTGTAGTCCTTATCATCTATGTGAACGCGGTAGTCGCTCCCCATTTTCCTCTTGATCGAACGGATAGTGCGATCCGGGTTAGTGATCGCCTGACGCTTGGCGATCTCCCCCACCAGGCGCTCCCCGCTCTTCGTAAAAGCCACCACCGATGGGGTGGTCCTGTTCCCTTCGGCGTTAGGAATCACCACCGCCTGGCCACCTTCCATGATGGCCACGCAGGAGTTGGTAGTTCCCAGGTCAATTCCGATTACCTTGCTCAATGCTTCATCCTCCTTAAAAGTACCAGTATCATATCTGCTCAGGCATTCAGAATGCCCCTGAGAATATACCATTTAGACCTCGGCGAATTCATCCAGCGATGGCCGCCTGGCCACTTTCACCAGGGCAGGGCGCGATACTTTGTCATGCAGCAGGTAGCCCTTCCGGACTTCTTCGATAACCGTTCCCTCGGGTGTATCATCAGTCTCTACCTGCTCGAAGGCTTCGTGGAAGGCCGGATCGAAGGGCTTACCCACCGCCTCTAACGGCTGCACTCCCGATTGGGCCAGCACGTGCCACAGTTGACGGTAGATCATCTCGATTCCGGTCACCACGTTTTCCGGAAAAAGCGACCGTGCAGTGGCCAGGGCGCGCTCGAAGTTGTCCAGTACCGGCAGCAACTCGCCGATCAGCCCTGCGGCTGCAGTTTTGCGGATGTCCTCCATCTCCTGCCGTGTCCGGCGTCGGAAGTTGTCAAAGTCGGCTGCCAACCGCAAATAGCGCTGCAGGGCTTCCTCCAGTTCCTGCTGCTTGGCCTCGAACTGTTCGTTCAGGTCTGTGCCATCGTTCTCCGGAACGGCCGCAGCCACTGCCCCTACCTGTTGCGAACCCACTGGCCGGTCGCCTATGTTCTCTGTTTCCTTGCCTGTACCCCCTGTCTTCTGGCCCAAAACTCATCCCTCTTTTCGACGTGTCATCCTTGCCCGACATTAATGTAAGGCTCCTGATCGCTTATCAAATATGAAGCCATCCCAAGAAACCCAAAAACTACTTCAATGCCGGGTCTGTCTCTCTCTTCTTGATAATAGTATCGATGCGCATGATCGCCCCGGCCAGTTCGGCGGCTGCTCGCAGGGCGTTGGTCTTTACCGGCAGCGGGTCGATGATGCCCCGTTCCCAGAGATTGACCACTGTTCCGCTGTCGCAGTCGATGCCCAGGCAGTCGCTCCCGTCCGCCAACTGGGCGGAGACCACATCTCCCAGCTTCTCCAGAGGATTGAATCCGGCGTTGGCGACGATCTGGGTGAAGGTGCGCTTCAAAGCAGCGGCAACACACTCCACCCCGTAGGCAGTCATCCCTTTAAGCCCGGATTTCACCGCCTCCAGATCTCGCCCCACCGCCAGTTCCACCGCTCCGCCACCGGGCACGACTCCCCCGTTCAGAGCGGCCTGGACGGCGCTGGCAGCGTCCTTGGCGATCCGCTCCCGCTCGCCCAGCACCTCCTCGGTGGCGGCGCCCACCAGCACCGTAGCGCAGGGCTTGCCGCCCCCGCCCTCGATCCGCACCTGTTCCCGCTTCTCATCCTCAAAGGCGCGTCGTGCACTGCCCAAGTATCTGGCCAACTCCGCCGAAGTTTTCTTCAGAGCGGTGCGCTTGACCGGCCAGGCCCCGGTATGCTCCGCGGCCCGCTGCCATTCCCGGGTGGAAACCCGGGCGAGGGCAATCACCCCGGCATCGGCCAGCATCTCTCCGGCAATGTCGTCGATCTTGCGGTCCACCAGGACCAGGTTGACTCCCATCTCGATGATCTTCACTATATTGCTGTGAAACTCCGCCTCCAGGGTCAGGTAGCGGTTGAACCCGGCCTCGGTGGCCAGGGCGCCGTCCTCCAGCTCCTCTGGGGCCAGGGCATCGTCAATGATCAGCACCCGTGGTGCCTCCACACTGACCGGCATCTGCTTGTGCCAGCGCCCACGGCCCACCAGCACGCCCTCAAAAACGGCGCTATCCGCTCCCGCAGCAGCAAAAACCGCATCCCGCAGCTTGAATCCGGACTCCGCCAGTTTCCCGGAACCCACCAGCCGGGCCGCCTGCACTACCAGGTCGGCGATCTCTTCGTTGCCACGCCCGGAGACCAGGGCCACCCGGTGCAGCAGGGGGTCGTCCGGTCCCTGCAATTGGCGCCCCCGTTGCTCAAAACAGGCCAGGGCCTGTTTGACCCCGACCTGCATCCCCTCCAGCACCCGGGCCACCGGCACCCCGCGCAGCACCTGGTTCAGGCCCTCGCTCACCAGCGCCCCCGCCCAGACGGTGGCGGTGGTGGTCCCATCGCCAACCTCCTTCTCTTGGGCGCGGGCGGTGTTGATGAGCATCCTGGCAGCGGGATGGGTGGCCTCCATCTCCTCTAAGATGGTGACCCCATCGTTGGTGACGGTGATCGTTCCAAAACGGTCAACCAGCATGGTGTCCAGTCCCTTGGGGCCCAGGGTGCCCTCGACCGCCGCCACCACCGCCTGCACGGCGCCGGCGTTGGACATCAAGGCAGCAAGGCGCTGGTCAACTTCCTTGCTGTCGGTAACTTGCTTGATGTTCAATCTTCAATCAGCCCTTCCCGCTCGAACCTCAAGGATGACCCGACAGGTAACCAGACAGAGACTGGGCGATGTAGTCCACGATCGAGCTGGCCCGGGCATAGTCCATGCGCACTGGGCCCAGGAGGCCCATTGCCCCCACGATATTGCCGCCCAGCAGGTATACTGCGGTGATCACGCCGCAGTCCTGCACCTGGTCCTGCCTGTTCTCCCTGCCGATCCGGACCGTGATCCCCTCGCCCGTGGTCTCATGCAAGATCTCTCGCAGGGTCTGCTCCCCTTCCACCAGGTCGAGCAGCTTGCGCACCTGCTGGATATCCTGGTACTCCGGCTGTTTCAGGACGTTGCGGGCGCCACCAAGGTATAGGCCGTCCGCATAATCGCGCCTCGCCAGGGATTCCATGATCTCCAACACGTAATCCAACAGCAGGCGCTGCTCTGTGAGCTCCTGGTATACGCTCCGCAGCACCGTGCGGGTGATCTGCGAAAAGGTCAGGCCCCGGAAGTGATCGTTGAGGACTCCCGCCACCTGCTCCAGATCATCCACGGTCACCGGGAAGTCGAATTCCACGAACTTATTCTCTACCCATCCGGTCTCGCTGACGATTACCATCAGGGCGCGCTCCGGCGCCACCGGGATCAGCCGCACCTGCTGCAGGGCGGTGTGCTCCAACTGGGGCCCCGAGAAGAAGACCAGGTAATCCGTGAGCTGGGTCACCAGCTTGATGGCGTGCTGGACAACCAGGGCCAGCTCGCGCGCCTGCCGGGCAAAGACCGTATGGATCTGGCCCTCCTCATCGGTGGTGAGCCCACTCTTGCGCATCAGCCAGTCAACGTAGTAGCGGTAACCCTGCTGGGATGGGATGCGACCGGAAGAGGTATGGAGCTGTTCGATCAGGCCCATCTCCTCCAGGTCTGCCATTTCGTTGCGGATAGTGGCCGGACTGACGCCGAGCTGGTACTTGCGGGCAATGGTCCTGGAACTGACTGGTTCGGCGGTGATGATGTGGTCTTCTACTACTGCCTCCAGAACTTGCTGCTTTCTCAGATTCAGATTCAGCGACATCGGCGCCCCTTCCTCTCAAGTGTTAGCACTCTATGGTTCAGAGTGCTAAATACTATAACCAACATACCACCGGCCACTTTTTTTGTCAATAGGAACCAGGCCAGTTGGGATGTGAGAGGTGGGAGGTTAGATGAACTCCGCCAGCACCCAGTTGGACAGCAGCAGGCCGCGCTCCGTGAGGAAGACAGCGGCGTCGCTCTCCTCCATCAGCCCGTCTCGCTCCATGATTGCCAATTGGTTGCCGTAGAAGAACTCAAAGGGGTGTCCGAACCGCCTCTGGAAGGCCGAGCGATCAAGGCCGCCGGTGAGCCGCAGGCCCATCATCACCGTATCCGCCCGCTCCTGTTCGGGAGTCTGGTTTTCCTCCCAGGCCCGGGGCAGTTCCCCACGGGCCACCGAGGCAATGTAGCTGGCTACATCCTCATAATTGGTGTAGCGCGCCATTTGGTCGTCGGTTGTCCGTCGTCCGTCGTCGGATTCTGGTTGGGATTGGCTCCGCCAATCCCTTCGCCTGGCTCCTGACTCCTGACTACTNNCACATGGCCGGAGGCTCCCGCTCCCAGAGCCAGGTAAGGCTGGTTCAACCAGTAGGCCAGGTTGTGCCGGCTCTCCCGGCCAGGCGGGGCATAGTTGGAGATCTCGTAGCGCTCGAAGCCGGCGGCGGAGGTGAGCCGCTGCGTCTCGTACCACATGGCAACACCCTCTTCCTCGTTGCCCTCCGGCAGCCTCCCGGCGGCCACATCCTCCGCCAGAGGCGTCCCCTCCTCCAGCTTCAGGCCGTAGGCCGACAGGTGTTCGGGGTGCAGGTCCAGAGCCCGCTGTAGATTCTCCCGCCAACCGTCCACGGTCTGGCCCGGGAGGCCATAGATCAGGTCAAGGCTGAGGTTGGCAAAGCCCGCCGCCCGGGCGTCCCGGCAAGCGGCGTCGATGTCTGCCGCCCCATGGACGCGGCCCAGCAACTGCAGCTCTGACGCCGCAAAGGACTGGGCGCCCAGGGAGAGCCGGTTGACACCCGCCCGGCGCAGCTTTGCCAATCCGGCGCGGGTGACCGTGGCCGGGTTGGCTTCCACGGTGATCTCGATGGATTCATCCCACTTGAAGAAACGCTTCGATAATGACAACAGGGAGCACAGGCATGAGGGGTCGAGGATGGTGGGGGTGCCGCCGCCGAAATAGATGGAGCGCAGGCTCTCCCCGGCAGGTATGGCTGGCGCGGCCAGTTGNNTGAAGCGGGCACCCGCCCGCATCCGCCCGGAGGCAGCGGCTGCGAGTTGAAGGCGCAATAGCGACACTTGCTCAGACAGAAGGGGATGTGCAGGTACAGGGCGGGCATCCGGCCTACGGCTCCTTATCCACCCGGAGTACCGCCAGGAAAGCGGCCTGGGGAATCTGCACCTTGCCCACCTGCTTCATGCGGCGCTTCCCTTTTTTCTGCTTCTCCAGCAGCTTGCNNAGCAGCTTGCGCTTGCGGGTGACGTCGCCGCCGTAGCACTTCTCCAGCACGTTCTTGCGCATTGCCTTGACCGTCTCCCGGGCGATGATGTGGCCGGCGGTATACGCCTGGATGGGGACATCGAACAGTTGGCGGGGGATCAGCTCTTTAAGCTTCTCCACCAGCACCCGCGCCCTGGCCTGGGCCTGGTCGCGGTGCACGATCACCGACAGGGCGTCCACCGGCTCGCCGTGCACCAGGCAATCCAGCTTCACCAGCTCCGATGGCCGGTAGCCGGTCACCTCGCTGGCCAGGGACGCATAGCCTCTGGTGCGTGATTTCAACCGGTCGAAGAAGTCGAAGATGATCTCCGCCAGAGGCATCTCGTAGACCACCTGTGCCCGCTGAGGAGACAGGTAGTTCAAGGTCTTATACTCGCCCCGCCGCTCCTGCATCAAATTGAGCACCGCCCCCAGGTGCTCCGCCGGCGTGATCACCGTGGCCTCTACGAAAGGCTCCTCGATCTGTAAGGCCTCGCCAAGCGCCGGCCAGTTGGCAGGGTTGTCGATGGTCGTCACCTCGCCGTTGCATAGAGTGACCCGGTAGATGACATTCGGCGCCGTAGTCACCAGGTCCAGGTCGTACTCCCGCTCCAGCCGTTCCTGCACGATCTCCATGTGCAGCAGTCCGAGAAATCCGCAGCGAAAACCAAAACCCAGGGCTGCGGAGGTCTCCGGCTCGTACTGGAAAGAGGCGTCGTTCAGTTTCAGTTTGCCCAGGGCGGTGCGCAGGTTCTCGTAGTCTTCCGGTTCCACCGGGTACATGCCGCAGTAAACCACCGGGTGCACCTGGCGGTAGCCGGGCAGTGGTTCCGAGGCCGGCTTGGCGGCCCCGGTGATGGTATCGCCGACGCGGGTGTCCTCGACATTCTTCAGGCTGGCAGCCAGGTAGCCGACCTCGCCGGGTCCGAGCTCCGCCACCGGCTGCATGGCCGGAGTGAAGATGCCTACCTCGCCGATCTCGAAGTTCTTGCCCGAGTACATCATCTGGATCTCCAGGGCGCGCCTGACGCTGCCGTTGAAGACCCGGACGTAGGAGATCGCCCCTTTGTAGGAGTCGAATTGCGAGTCGAAGATCAGCGCCTGCAGCGGCTTATCGGCATCACCGCCAGGCGGAGGGACCTGTTTGATCACCGCCTCCAGCAGGTCATCAATCCCCCAGCCCTCCTTGGCGGAGACCCGCAGGGCGCTGCTTGCCTTGAGTCCGAGCACATCCTCGATCTCCTGGGCAACCCGGTCCGGCTCGGCCGCCGGGATGTCAATCTTGTTGATCACCGGAATGATCTCCAGCCCGGCATCCACCGCCAGGTAGGCGTTGGCGATGGTCTGGGCCTCCACCCCCTGCGTGGCGTCCACCACCAGGATCGCCCCCTCGCAGGCAGCCAGGCTCCGGGAGACCTCGTAGCTGAAGTCCACGTGGCCCGGGGTGTCGATCAGGTTCAGGATATACTCCCGGCCGTCCCGGGCTCGGTAGTGCATGCGTACCGGCTGCAGCTTGATGGTGATCCCCCGCTCGCGTTCCAGATCCATCTGGTCGAGCACTTGGTCCATCATCTGGCGCGGATCCACTGTGCCGGTGACCTCCAGGAAGCGGTCGGCCAGCGTGGACTTGCCGTGGTCGATATGGGCAATGATGCAGAAGTTGCGGATCAGTTGCTGGTCGATCATGATGTACCCCATTTATTTCAGAAGTTAGAAGCAAGCGGTTCAGGCTTCTGCTTTCGCCCGGCGGATATGGAAGCGCCGCCCCAGCATCTCCAGAGTGAATTGCATCTCCTCCATTCGCAGCAGGTAGGCGACCACAAAGTAAACCAGGATACCCACGGCGATGCTGCCACTCACCGCGGCCAACTGGGGCAGCTTGTGGGTTACTCCAAGCAGCCGCTGCAACCTGTCTGCCGTATAGTAGCTGGCGATGCCCAGGGCCACGCTGGCGGTGATCGTCCCGATCCCCGAGGACAAGATGCGCCGTCCGTCTATGCGTCCGATCCTGATCCTGAGGATCGTCAGCAGGGCGAACATCTCGACTACCCCAGCCGCGGAGTAGGCCAGGGCGAGGCCGGCCACTCCCATCGGCTTCACCAGCAGGAAGCTCAGCACAACGCTCAGGGCAATCATCCCAAACGTGACCAGTACCGGGGTCAGGGTATCCCTGATGGCGTAAAACGCCCTGGTCAACATGATCTCTGCGGAGTAGCCTATGATCCCGAAGGAGTACCAGAACAGGGCGGCCGAGGTCAGGGCGGCGTCCTGGGAGGTAACATTCCCGAACTGGAAGAACAGCCGGGTGATCGGCAGGCCGATGGCGACCAGCCCCGCCGCCGCCGGAAAGGTCAGGAAATTGGTGGTCCTCAGTCCCAGGGAGATCGAGCGCCGGAAGTCATCCCACCGCCCCTGGGCAACCTGCTCGGTCATGGTGGGAAAGATGGCAACGCCGATAGAGGTGGCAAACAGGCCGAGCGGGATCATCATGATGCGCAGGGCCAGCTTGGAGGCCGCCAGCTCGCCGCCGGGCAGGCTGGAGGCCAGGTACTGGGTGACAAAGGTGTTGAAGTAGGCGACCGACTGGCTGATCAGCACCGGAAATACCAGGATGCCGAACAGCTTCACTCCGGGGTTGCGCAGGTCCAGCACCGGTCGGTAGCGTACGCCAAGCTTCAACATTTCCGACAACTGGACCACCAGGCTGACCGCCGCCCCTGCCATCACCCCGATGGAGTAATAGGCGACGATGCGCCCCGGGTTGGCGAGCAAGGCCGGGTAGCGGATGAAGTAGAGGCCGACTAGGACCACCGGGACGTTGTAGAACATGATGCTCAAGGCGTTGCCGGTAAACCGGTTGTGGGAGTTCAGGACCCCGATCATCAGCCCGGCCATCCCTAGAAACAGGGCCTGGAAAAACATGATCCGCATCAGGTGGGCGGTCAGGGCGACAGTGTTGGCGTCGAAACCCGGTGCCAGGATGCGTACGAACTGTGGAGCGTAGAGCATTCCGAAAGCAATCATCACCACCAGCAGCAGGCAGATCAGGTTGAACAGGATGCTGGCTACGTGCCAGCCCTCATCATCCTCCCCTTTGGCCAGGTAGCCGCCGAAGACCGGGATGAAGGCTGACGCCAGGATGCCCCCGACCAGAAGATTGTAGGTAAAGTCCGGTACCGAGAAGGCGACCTGAAAGGCGTCGGTATACCTGTTTTGCCCGACCTGGGCGTAGAGCAGGGCGATCTCCACATAGCCAAGCAACCGTGAGGTGATGGTGGCAACAGCGAGCAGCAGGGCGGCCCTGGCTAGCCGCCCCCTGGGGCTTGTTTCAGGCATCGGGTTCTCCTCATAAAAATATAAAGGCATTCAACGTATAGATATTATCACGTTGAGCCATTTAAGAAAAGCTTGGGCGAATAGTTGTTTCATCACTGTCGCAGGCGACCCTCAAGGGTATGAAAGACCTTTTTCAACAAATTCAGCGGCACGGCCGGCGAGAGATCATTCAAAACAGCCTTCCGGCGGTCCCAAAGGTTCTCCACCTGGTACTCAGTATAGGCGTGCCCGCAGAAGACCACCTGGCTGTCGCCAGGGTCCGGAAGCAGGAAGGCATAGTATTTCCTGCCTCCCCCCAAGGCGTGATACATGTTGCGTCCAGTATAGTCCAACCCCGCTGTCAAAAGCAACATGAAAACAAGGATGACGGCCAGTTGCTGCCACTTTCCCAATCCGGTTCAGCCTCCGTTTTTATTTACCGATGGCTACCCGCTCTAATGCCCCCGCTTCTCCGAAGCGGTCGGATAAGAGCNNTAAGCTTCAGCGGGGGAAAAGCTGAAGCCAAGACCCAGTTGAATATTATCTCCCACGGAGGCATAAATATACCAACACTGGCTTGTGCTGTTTTTCGCAATAATTTAACAGGCTGCTGACGGGATCTGTCCATCAACAGCCTGTTGTTAACTTGGCTATCTTGCAGGCGATAGCAAGGAACCCTGCTACTCCTTTACCTCCTCTTCTACTTCTTCTGCTCCGGCGGCGTATGGATCATGGCAGGGATCCTTGCACGGCTTGCACGGCTTGCAAGGATCTTCCACGCTGCAAACATGATCGAGCGGGATGATGATTTTTTCATCGAGTTCCCTGTACTTCTGATTGTCATCACCGAAGAGGACGACGACTATAGCCTGATCATCCGTCCTGGCTAATTCGATAAAGTCCTTGCCAGCCTCGACGAGACGGCCCCCGATAGCCTTTTTGACATGAGCGCCACAGCAAAACTCCACGTTGACTTGTTTATTGAGGAATTCCTCTTTAAGCTCATACACAAAGGTTTCACCAAAAATGTCGAGCGCTTTTTCCTCAACCATTTTAAACCCTCCTTGATTATTGGGATTATCCTAGATCCATGATATGACAGTAAGACTGACGGTGTGCAATCACCTCCCGAAAAATTGTTTTTTTTACCCACAGTTTAACTGTAGCAGGGTGGCTTGGGATTTGGCTCCAGCTCTGCAGCCGTAAGGGTGATCGGCCCGATAACCGTTGCGGCGCTGCCAGCTAACGGAAGTTCAGCAGTCAGAAAATAAGAAACAAGCGTAGTGCCGTTAGAGGCAGGGTTAATATCCACATGGACAAAGTTGGTGGTCTTGAAGTTGTCAAATCCAGACTCGGCGCTTTCACGAGCGCTGAAGATCTGTGGGCCGGCCACCGGGGTATTGCGGAAAATCCTGAAAATCACGTCCACCTTGCTTACACCTGTACCGTTCGTAACTGCCACCCAACCAACGGCGCCGGTAAGCCAGACCCGGCCACCCGCATCCAGACCCAGGGCCTGGGCGCCTGTGAGGGCGGCCAGAACCATCGGCGTTCCTGCAAGAGGAAGAGCGATCACCCCGCTGAAATTGTTCGATTGCAAAACACTGGCACTGAATTCGGTCAGAATCGGGCGCTCCCTGCCTCCAAGCAGGCCTTCCAATACATCCTGCTTGGCTTCTTCGTTCTTGACATCTTCCGACATTAAACTAAACCCCCATTTACCATATTGTGGGAACAAGTGATGTCATACCCCATGCGGCGTCGCCTCATCCCTTTACAATCACATATACGTAACAGGCCGGGCACTTTATGCCAACCTTATTAATGTAATTTTGGATCTGAAACACCGGGCATAACGAAACAAGAGAAATAGTTGCATTTTCCGGGGAGTCATGGTAACATATAATCTGTCTAATTTTGGCCGGGAGGCATGTTAAACACCGTGCATGCCGGGCGCCCGCTCGCGAGCGCGGGCAAGGCACTCAGGGCGATTGTCCGCTTGACATTTATCTTGAGACTAAAAGATCTGTTGAGTGCTGGGTCACAATTAAGGAAAGGGGACAATATGGCAAAAAATCGTTCAGCAATTAAACGCGCAGAGCTATCCAAAGAGCGTGCGGTTCGCAATGCATCACAGCGGTCCGCCATGAAGACGGCAATCAGGAAGTTCGAAGAGGCGCTGAAAAGCGACCAGGCAACCCTGGATGCCGCTTTCAACAAGGCGACCCGCCTCGTCGACAAGGCAGCAGCCAAGGGAACCGTGCACCCCAACACCAGGGATCACAAAAAAGCGCAGTTGGCCAGAAAATTCCAGTCCAAAACGAATGCGTCAACGACCGCCTGAGCACACCCTGGCCACAACAGCCAACCTCCCCTACAAGGCGGGAGGTTTTTTGATCATCCCTGAAACAACTGACCTGAAAACTCTACCCTGCTTTGGCGCCACCGCAGATCTCCCCTACAGCCGCTGCCAGCAACAGCCCCGGTTCTCCACGCCCCTGCTTGAGGGCCAGGTCCAGTTCCAGCAGCATGGACAGGATAGCCTCGATCTCCGGCAGTGGAAAGGACGCCATCTGCTGACACAGCTTCTGGGCCACATAGGGATGGATGCCCATCAGCCGGGAGATCGCCTGGGGAGAAGTGCCGTCCCGTTTCAGGAGTGATGCCTCCAGCATCTGCAGATAATGCCGGGCAAGCATGGTAGCAATGTAGACCGGGGCCTGCCCCCCGCTCAGCAGACTGTCCAGAATCCCCCGGACGGCCTCGCTCTTCCGGGCCGCCACCGCGTCCACCAGCTCGAAGATGCTCCGGCCGGCGGTGTGGCTGCCCGTTTTCCGGAGCACCGCCTCCGTGACCTGTGGCGGCGTCTCCCCCAGGTACAGGACGGCTTTGTCCAGTTCCTGGCTGATCAGGCCGGGGTTGTCACCGCACAGGAAGTGCAGGTACTCCGCCGCCCGCTCCGGCAACTGCTTGCCACGCAGGCGCGCCTCCTCCTGCGCCCAGGCGATGAGGCTCTTGCCCTTCAAGGGAGGACAGTCCACCACCCATCCCAGATCTGCCACCGCCCGGTACAGCTTATCATTGGTTTTCAGTCCGGTATCAAAGAGTAGCACGAACACCAGGGAGGGGTCGCCGGTCAGCTTCAGATAAGGCAGACAGAGGCCGGCAGCGGGGTTGCGGGCCACCACCAGGCGCCGGGACACTCCCAGAGGCAGAGTGGTCAGGGCCACAATCAGCTCTGATGCTCCGGCATCCTGATCCCATTCCAGGTAGTCGACGGTATCACTGCTCTCCAACGTGGCCCTGAGAGAGCGGAGCAACCTACGGGCCAGATACCGCTCCTCTCCATGGATCAGCAGCAGGGAGGGCGCTTCGCCCCGCCGCAACCGCTGGCCGGTCTCAAACAGGCTCAAAACTGGCACTCCTGTTCTCCTCTCGTTTTCCCGTCTCGCGCTCGCTCGATCAGTCTCCGAAGCTGATCCCGACTGCCCGGGCTGCATGCACCAGTTGCCCGTCCGGATGGACGTTGGACGGCTTGAGCGCATCCTTGAGCGATATGGCAACTATCTGGGTGCCCTTCAGGGCGACCATGTAACCGGAACGGCCCTCCAGGGCCAGCTCGGCGGCAGCCACCCCGAAGCGGGTGGCCAGGATGCGGTCGGTGGTCAGCGGAGAGCCGCCCCGCTGAATGTGTCCCAGCACCGTCACCCTGGACTCCATGCCTGTCTCCTTCTCCACCAGTATGCGAACTACCTCGCCGATGCCTCCCAGCCGCAGGGGGTCGCCGCTGCCCACGATCTGCTCCCGTACCACCTGTTTCCCACCGGGAGCAGGCGCCCCTTCGGCCACCACAATGATGCTGAACGGCTTGCCCTCCCGTTGTCTTCCCCTGATCTTCTCCACCACCCTGTCGATCTGCCAGGGAATCTCAGGGATCAGGATCACGTCGGCGCCTCCGGCCATCCCGCACCAGAGGGCGATCCAGCCGGCGTATCGCCCCATCACCTCCAGGATCATCACCCGGTGGTGGGACTCCGCAGTGGTGTGCAACTTATCCAGAGCCTCGGTGGCAGTGTGCACCGCCGTGACGAAGCCGAAGGTCTGGTCGGTAGCCGCCAGGTCGTTGTCGATGGTCTTGGGCACGCCAACGATCGACCCCCCCCGCGAGCACAACTCGTTGGCGATACTGAGCGTGCCGTCGCCGCCGATGGCGATCAGGCACTGCATTTGCAAGCTGTTCAAGTTCTCCAGCAGGGTAGCGCTGATATCCCGGTACTCGATCTCGCCGGATGCCGCCAACACCGGGAAATGGAACGGATTGTCGCGGTTGTTGCTGCCCAGGATGGTGCCTCCCAGGTGCAAAAGCCCGGATACCGCCTTCCTGTCTAACGGTTGGCAATCCCTCAAGTAGATGCCCCGATAGCCATCCTTGAAACCCCATACCTCGACGCCTTGAGACAGGAGCGTCTTCGTGGCCGCCCGGATCACCGCATTCAGACCGGGGCAGTCTCCTCCCCCGGTCAGGATCCCCATGCGCATCTAATTACTCCTCCTTTGTTATCACCGATATCTACCCGCTCTTATCCCACCGCTTCGGAAGCGGGGGCATTAGAGCGGGTAGCCATCGGTTAAGCAGGCTCCCTGGTCAGCTTGAAGATAACCGGCCGGTCCGGGTCGGAGCAGGACCAGTTGGTGGATCTATCTCCCTTGGCCCAGGGGAACTCCCCGCCAAACAACAGGGTCGACACCGCCAGGTCCAGCGAGGCGTAGGCAAAGTGGCAGAGCCCGCCGGGCAGCAGGTGTGTGAACTCGAACCTGTCCCCCACCTTGTGGCCATAACTGCACTTCCCATCGCCCCTGATCTCCACAACCTCGGCGATCACCTTGTACTTGTATACAGGCATAAACAACCTCCTCCGCTTATGGTATTGCATACAGAATTAGATTTGTTGCTCCATTTTTCCTTCCATGCGCGGCACTGTCCGAAAAAAAACTCTGGCCGCCTGTAGAACCTCTGAATTCGAACCCCGGTTCAACCCGGCTCCCCCCGGACGGGTTCCCATTTACTGTCCTGGATCATAGTCTGAAAGAGAAAGTTTTTCCACTTTGAAGAACGACAGGAGGGATTAATATTGGGAGAAAACGACATGGCGGAGATCCTCCGGTTTCTGGAGTCCATGGACACTCCGGACCTGTCCAGAGTGGAGGCGTTTCTGCAGGCCAGGGGTGTGTCCGCTGAAAAACTGCGCGCTGCTTATGGGATGCTGGAGCAGATGGGGATTCGCTATAACAGCCCGCCAGAGGAGATGCCTGACCAGGGGGATCTGATGTCCATGTTCGACCAGTTGTCATCGGGCATGGACAGCCGTACCCGCCAGCAATTCAAGGGCATGATGGACAGGAGCACAGGACGTCTGAACTCTTCTGAAGATGTGCTCAATTATCTCAAAAGCATTAAAAAGGAATGATGAACCAAGAGGCTGCCCGAAAAATCGGGCAGCCTCTTGGTTTTTACAATCCGCAAAGCTCGCGGGCTGGGGCGCCAAGCCTAAGAGGATGGCTGATCGGTCAGGGTCACACTCGCCGTGACCGATTGCTTGTCGCGCCAGATCGTCAGGTTGATCTTGGCCCCGACACCAGCCTGCTGGACCTTCAGGAGCAGGTCATCCATGTCGGCTACGGGCGTCCCGTTCCAGCCCGTGATGATGTCTCCTTCCTGGAGGCCCGCCGCGGCAGCCGGTCCGCCACTGATCACAGACCTGACAACCACCCCGCTGGTACCGTTATAGCCGTAAGCAGTGGCCACGTCCTGGGTCAGATCCTGAATGTACACCCCCAGCCAGGGATGGCTGATGTGCTCACCCTTCATCAGGTCACCCAAGACATCATTGACGGTGTTGCTGGGGATGGCAAAGCCGATCCCCTGCGCCTGTTCGTTGACCGCGGTGTTGATCCCGATCACATCACCGGCCAGGTCCAGCAACGGACCCCCGCTGTTGCCCGGGTTGATGGAAGCATCGGTCTGGAGCAGGTTGCGGTAACTCCGGCTCTCAATGGTCATCGATCGCCCCTTGGCGCTGATCACCCCCACCGTTACGGTATGGTCCAGTCCGTAGGGATTGCCGATAGCGATCGCCCAGTCGCCCAACCGGATCTTGTCGGAATCACCCAGCTTCAGGTAGGGCAGGTTGCTGCCGTCATTGATCTTCAGCACCGCCAGGTCGAGGTCCTTATCGCTGCCCACCACTTGGGCAGCAACCGGCTTGGATTGACCCATGATCGTGACCTCGATCGTCTGGGCGCCGTCGATCACGTGCTCGTTCGTCAGCAGGTAGCCGTCGACCGAGATCAGAAAGCCAGAGCCCAGCGCCTGCTGCGTCTCGGTTTGAGGCTGAGAGTTCTGCCCGAAGAACTGTTGGAAAAAGGGATCGTTGAAAAACGGATTTTGCACTTGAGTGGTGGCCGTGGTATCGATCCTGACCACGGCAGGTCCTGCGCTGGCAACCATGTCGGCAATGGTAGAGGGACCGACGCCCAGCACGGGGCTGCCGCTATCAGCATCGCTCTGGCTGGCCGGCGACTGATTCAAGGCGGCCAGCACCGGGTTCATCCACTTGCTATGGCTGGAGGCGAATAGAACCCCTCCCGAAAAGGCTATCCCGGCAAAAAAGGCGGCCAGGACCACTCCTATCAGCCAACGTCTGTTTCTGATGTCCATAATGTTAATTCCCTCCCTGCAAAATAGTCATTAGTAGTTGGCCGTTGGCCATTACCGCGCAGGAACACGCCCTTGTACTCCGCATTCTTTCCTCCGCATCCGGGCTACGCCCGGCCTGAAGAATACGGAGTACAAGGCCAGGCCAAAGGCCTGGATGCGGAGGAGGGCACCCGGCTCTTATCCCACCGCTTCAGATGTACTCCGCACGGGGGCATTAGAGTGGGTAGTCCTCGTGGGTAAGCCCGGATGCAGTGGACAACAANNTCCGGCGCTTCCCCCTGCCCGCCTCCGGCATTCTCTAGTACGGGCGCGCTATCTGCCTGAGGCGAATCCCCCGAGCTCGCGCTCCGGTCTTCGTCAGCCTGGCTTCCAGCCTCGGTCTTCCGCTTTTCCTCAAGCTGCACAGCCATTGTTTGGGCCTCTTGAAGATCAATCTCCCGGCCGATCTCATCCCAGGCGCGGTGAGCGGTATAGGTCACCTTACGGAATTCCTTGACTGCCTTCCCCAGTACTCTCGCCACTTCAGGCAGCTTATCGGGTCCAAATACGACCAGGACGATCACAGAGAGCAGAAGCACTTCTTCAACTCCAAACAACTGATCACCCCCAAAATATTATAACCCGCTTCCCCCCCGGGGACAACCGCCCCACCTATGTACCACGGACACTTGCCGGTAACCGCAAACCCCGGATAATCCCACAGATGACTACCCGCTC
>PLQY01000119.1:17195-24282 GCA_003160265.1 Peptococcaceae bacterium
GCCAAGACCCAGTTGAACCCACGGAAGCCAAGAACTAGTTGAATAAAAGGATTTCTACAGCCTATGAAGAAGAATCTATTATGAGAAAAATTTATGTTCAGGGAGGAATTATCGTGTCTGTACAAGCTGCCAAGCTGCAAGAGATCCCGTCCGGCAGCCGGATAAATATCACGGTGTCCGGCAAGAGCCTGATCTTGCTAAATAACGACGGCAAGATCCTGGCCTTCGACGAGAAGTGTACCCACCGGGGCTGCTCGCTTCTCAAGGGGAAACTGACCGACAATAACATCGAATGTCCCTGCCACTTGGCACGCTTCAACATCATTTCCGGCAAGGTTATCCAGGGGCCGGCCACCAAGCCGATTGTCGTCTACCCAGTAACGGTAGAAAACGGATCAATTATGATCAACATATAGATTAACAAATAGAGAGGGACAAGGCATCAGGTAATCCATTCTTTTTGCACCTTTTTACAAGTTGCAATCTTGTATCTTGTCTGTTACTTTAATTATAACCATTCTTTAACTCCTTCCGAGAATGATTCAAGCAGCTTCAGCCAAGCCCTGTAAACAACTGATCTGTTAGACCCCTGGCAGCCTTAAACCAGATGGGCGCCAGTGCCCTGCCGCATGATGCGACAGGCAGCAGAAGCAGCCCGGCACTCAATGCGACAAAGAGACCATAATGGCGAGTTCTATATGCCGCACCCTGCTGTTCAGTTAATAACCCCTGGTGCGTGCTGGGTCAGTATCCCCATGTGATCGGGGTTGCAGTATGAATTTTATACTGCTGCTGTATAGCTACAACACTTTTAAAGGAGGGATCGACAATGTCCTGCGGTAAACCCGACTGCAAAGAAGAGAAGAAAGAAAGCGCTGAAGACCTCAAAGCAAGAGAGGAATGGGAAAAGAAGAACCCCGGTTGCTCACCGACTGTCGACAAGGATTGCCCCCATGGGCATGACCCCGTCAAGGAATAGCAACCCCCCCCATTAGGAAGCGGGACAGGGGACGGTTCCCTGTCCCAACCCCAGCCCCGGCCTGACCGGGGCTTTTTTCATCTGCCGGGCGCACCAAGCAACTCGCTTCGCTCGGGGATTCAGTGGGGGTCTGCACCCCCACTGAATTAGNNAAGTGGGAGACTCCTTTGGGGACGAGTTGGAGAGCCCCCATCCTCATGGACGGGGGCTCTCTTGAGCGTTACCTTCACTCCAGGCCGGTCACACCTCTTCGACTGGGCACTCGCCGGCCTTTTCTTTTACCTCTTTGCCTCCCTTGGACTGGAAGACGATCTGCTCCCTCTTGTAGAAGGGCGTCCGCCACTTCGGCAGCACCTCTATGGCATTGCGGTTACAGGCGTCTGCGCAGACCTCGCAGATGATGCAGCGGTCAGGGTACAGGATCCACTGCTTCTTCTCCTTGACGATTTCGATGGCTACGGCCGGGCAACGCCGGGCGCAGTTGCCGCACCCGTCGCAGAGGCTCTCGTTCAATGCGATCTGTCCACGCGTCCTGGCGTGGGGCTCTCTCGGCTTGACCGGATACATCAAGGTCGCCGGCCCCCCGAACAGGTTGCTGACAACTGTTGACAGCATGCTCATTCCTACTCCACCTCCTTTTAACCTTCTACCGCTCGGTGCAACTGATGCACGGGTCGATCGAGAGCACGATGATCGCCACGTCCGCCATCTCGCACCCGGGCAGCATCACCAGCAGCGACGGGATGTTGGCATAAGTCGGTGTCCGCACCCGGAGGCGCTCCAGGTTGCGGGTGCCGTTGCCCTTGGCGTAGTAGAAGAGCTCGCCGCGGGGCTGCTCTATTCTGGTTGCAGCCTCGTTAGCAGGGGGGCTACCCTTCGGCTTGGCGGCAATATCGCCCTCCGGCATCTTGGCGAAGGCCTCAAGCTGCAGGTCGATCGCCTGGAGCAGTTCCCCGCACCTGACTGCCACACGGGAGTATGTGTCGCCACCGGGGGCGGTAATCGGCTCGAAGGAGAGGTCGCCGTATGCCCAGTAGCCGAGTTGGCGGCAGTCCTCCTTGACGCCGCTCGCTCTCAGGTGCGGCCCGCAACAACCCAAGGCGATCGCCTGGTCGTAGGAGAGAACGCCCTTGCCGACCGTCCTGGCCTTGACGGTGTAGTCGTTGACCAGCACGTTGTTGAGGGCCTCCGCCTCCTTGCGGACATCCTTCAGAACCTCGATGCAGTGCTTCTTCTGATCGTCGTCGATATCCCGGCGCACCCCGCCGACGACGGCGACGGATTGGGTGACGCGGTGCCCGGCGGTCATCTCCAGGATGTCGAGCACCTTCTCCCGGATGCGCCAGTACTGCATGAACATGCTCTCAAAACCAAGAGCATCGACCGCTAACCCCAGCCACAGCAGGTGGCTGTGCGTTCTGCTCATCTCAGCCCAGATGGTGCGCAGATACTTGGCGCGCGGTGGGATCTCCAGCGGCCACAGCTTCTCTACCACGTCGCAGTAGGTCATGCCGTGGATGGCGCTGCAGATGCCGCAGATGCGCTCGCAGAGGTAGATGTTCTTGGGGTACTCGTTCAGTTCGCACGCCTTTTCAATGCCCCGGTGTCCGTAGCCGATAGCCGGCAGGACGTCTACGACCTTCTCGTCCTCCAGCGTCAACTTCAACTGGATCGGTTCCGGGAGCACCGGGTGTTGCGGGCCAAATGGCGTTATCGTACGCGGTGCCATTTATTTGCCCCCCTTCTGCGCGGCAGCCTTCTGATCCTCGGACTTCAACATCGGCAGCACAGGGCTGTCCTGCGCCAGCATCATGTGGCCGCCGAAATCGATGGCAAGATCCTTCACTTTCAGTCCAAACAGCTCTTTCATCTCGTTCTCGATCAGCACGGCGGTCAGGTAGATGCCGGTCATGCTGGGCACTTCCTCGCCCTTGCCGACCACAAACCGCAGGGCCGACATATCCATCCCGGGGCTGGCGTTGAAGTAGTAGGTAACCTCCAGCTTATCGCCCAGGTCGTTGCAGGAACCAGTCACGAACTTTGCCTTGGAGTCGGCGTACTTCTTCACTTCTGCAAGCAGTTGGTCTTTGCTGATCTCTTTCAGCTTGTCGATCATAATGCCACCCCCTGCAGTTTGGCCAACTTCTGCAGCGCCATCACAACCCCGTCGATGATCGCCTCGGGGCGGGCTGCACAGCCAGGTACATAGACGTCTACCGGGACTACCTTGTCCACACCGCCGAGTACGTTGTAGCAGTTGTGGAAGACCCCGCCCGAGATGGAGCAGGTGCCTACCGCGATCACCATCTTGGGGTCCGCAATCTGATCGTACAGGTTCTTCAGCACCCTGGCGGTCCTTCTGTTCACCGGCCCGGTGACGACGAGCACGTCAGTATGCTTCGGATTGCCCATGTTGACGATGCCGAAGCGTTCTATGTCGTAAAGGGGGGTTAGGCTGGCCAGCACTTCGATGTCGCAGCCGTTGCAGGAACTGTTGTCAAAGTGCATGATCCATGGCGATTTCAATCGCGAAGTTGCAATGATCCCCATCTAAGACACCCCCTTAAAAGCAGCAAATACCCAGAACCAGATCAGGTTCAGGATGCACAGTGTTACGCCCACCGACCAGACGAACCGCACCATCCAGCCCACGGTCATACGGGCGGTGATGTTGTCGACGAACAACTCCAGAACGTAGGCCGCCAGGGCGATGATGATGCCCACCCAGAGCGGGTTGGCCACGAAGAGGGATACGATACCGAGCACCAGCACGATCTCGTACCACTCAGTGAGCTCGATCAGGGCGTAGTAGGGGCCTGAGTACTCGGTCATGATCCCCTTGACCAGTTCTTGGTGAGCATGGTGCGAGGTCGACAGGTCGAACGGGGACTTGCGGAGCTTGATGGTCAGGATCACCAGCAGGGCGATGAAGATCGGCCACAGACGGGATATCAGCGGTGTCGGGCTGGCGTAGATCTGGCTGATCAGGAAGCTGCCGTTCTGAGCGTAAACACCGAGCGCCAGGAACAGCAGCACCGGCTCGTAGGCCAGCATCTGCATCAGCTCGCGGTTCGCTCCGAGGTGGCTGTAAGGCGACCGGGAACTGAAACCACCGAGGGCGAAGCACACGCCGGCGAAGCCGAGGATGAACATCATCAGCAGGATGTCGAGCCTCAGCACCAGGAACAGCAGGGCGGTGATCATCAACACCAGGTAGGCGTAGATCCACATCAACTGCAGCCTGCTGGCGGCGATCTTGGACTTGCCGAGCAGCTTGAAGAAGTCGTAGAACGGCTGAAGAATCGGGGGGCCGAAGCGTCCCTGCAACCGCGCCGTGATCCTCCGGTCAATCCCGGCCAGGAAGCCACCGATGAACGGGGCTACGATCACCGTAACGATGGCGATAATCCATGCATTCATTATAGAGCACCTCCTATCGCCAGGAGCGCCACAGCGAACATAATCACCATCAGGACGATGGACAGCGTGTAGGTCCACGGATTCAAGGCCGCTTCACCCAGGACGCCCTGGAAGTAGTAGCCGCCGAGTTGCACCTTCGTCTTGACATCGGCAGTGGAATACCACTCGTCGGTATCCGTCCCGCCGGCCTGCTCGCCGCACATGTACACCGGACGAAGTTCACCCGGCTTGATGGCGACAAAGATGAACGGGATCAGCACGGCAATGGCGAACACTATGAACAACGGCCAGACCGGATAGTTTCCTACCGCAAAGTTCGCCGTCGAGGAGACAGCAGAAACGCCGTTGACAGTAAGACCCCATCCCTGGACGGCCAAAGCCTGCCCGGAGGAGATCACGTCGGCCACGGCATTCTGGACTAATCCCGTGTAGACAGAGGCCACGCCGATACCCACACCGAAGATGCCCAGCACGAGCAACCACAGCGGCACGGTGTAGCTGAGCGACAGGCTCTCGATCTTGCTGCCCAGCTTCGGCAATACCTGCAACAGGCGCCCGAGCCACTTCGCCCAGAAGACGATGCCAGCGGCGCTGGCGATCACAAACAGCCATGCGGCCAGCGGAATCACGGAGGCGGACTCCAGGGCCATCCACTTGCCCAGCAGCATGCCGAACGGCGGTAGGAACATGGACAGCATGCCGATGGCGGTGATGGTGGTGATCATCGGCGCCTTGGCCGCCAGGCCCTCCATGTCCTCGATCTCCCGGCTCCAGATGACGTGCTCGATGGTGCCGGCGCAGAGGAACATGAGGCCCTTAGAGACAGCGTGGAAGATGATCAACAGGATCGCCGCCGTGATGGCCAGCGGGGTGTTGATCCCGGCGCAGGCGATGATCAGGCCGAGGTTGGCGATGGTCGAGTAGGCCAGCACCCGCTTGCCCGTGGTCTGGCTGATCGCCAGCCCGGAGGCAGCCATGAAGGTGAAGGCGCCCACCAGCGCAATCATAACCGACAGCCTCGTTCCGGCAAAGGCCGGGGCCAGGCGGAGCACCAGGTAGACACCGGCTTTGACCATGGTGCTGGAATGGAGCAGGGCGGAGACCGGAGTCGGCGCCACCATCGCTCCCAGCAGCCAGGACTGGAACGGCAGTTGGGCAGCCTTGATCATAGCGGTGAAACACATCAGAGCCACCGGCAGCAACAGCACGGCAGAAGCGACGCCGCCGGAGAGGATGCCGTTGAGGGACATCGGAACATCCTTTGCAAACAGGATGATCATGGCAATGATCAGGGCAGTGCCGCCGATAGAGTTCATCCACAGCGCCCTTGCCGCATTGCCGATCGCTTCCTTGGTCAGGTCATGAGCGATCAACTGGAAGCAGATCAGCGTGGTCAATTCCCAGAAGAAGTACAGGTAGATCAGGTTATTGGCGAAGACGAGTCCGTTCATGGCGCCCAGGAACAGCACCAGCCAGAAGAGGAAGCGGGACTGCCGCGACTTCTCCAGGTGCTGATGGTGCTCATGGTCGTACATGTAACGAATGGCGAAGACACAGATCAACGAACCGACGATGGAGATCACCAAGGTCATCACGATCGCCAGGTGGTCGACCACGAAGGTCGGGTTGACATTCGCCAGAGCAGCGCTGCCGCCCATCCCGAACTCAAGCCACGCCAGCGGAATGATCTGGGTCAGGGCAAAAATCAGGACGAGCCAGTTCTTGAGCGAAATACCGACGTAGATGTAGAACAGCAGGATCAGATAATCGAGTACCGTGACTACCATGTTCCACATCTGAGCGTTTGCCGGCGAGAACGTGTCTTTGCCATGCAACAGGAACAGGATGCTGTTGACGATCAGTGCGATTGCCGCCAGGATGACGATCACGCCTCTTACATGGTATTGGCGGATGATGTAGACCAGGACGGCCGCCACTACCGGAAGCAGAATCGCTACTGCCATCATCCAGTTGTAAGGCAGCATGTATTCTTCCCTCCCTTAAAACCTTTAATCTTTACTACCCACTCACAAAACCTACGCTCACGCTTACCCCTTTAACACACTTATGCTTGTCTCTAACGGTCCACCTCCTCATATGCCCTGTCCACCCCTACTGCAGCAGGGAGCAGCAAAAAACACAACAAATAAACTCCTTGTAACAATTCTATTTCTGTTTTTTTTGCAAAATTCCTTCACTGGGCACGAAAAAAATCTCCCGCCTTTCAAAGACGGGAACCCTCGTTGCTAACATAATCCTTGATCCGGTCTAACCTTCTCCACACTAACCCCTGACCACAAAGTTCACCAGCTTGCCCGGGACACAGACAGCGCGCACCAATTCCTTACCCCGTAGCAGATCCTGGACGCGTTGCTGGGCCAGGACTGCCTGCTCCATCTCCACCTGACCGATCCCCGCCGGAACATTCAGGTGGTCGCGCACCCGCCCGTTTACCTGCACCACGATCTCGATCTCGTCTACCAACAGAGCCGCCGGATCGTGCTCCGGCCACCGCTGCTGGTGTATGCTCCCAGCCTCGCCCAACATTTCCCACAGTTCCTCTGCCAGGTGCGGGGTAAACGGAGCCAGCAGCATGGCCAGGCTGACCAGGCTCTCCCGAAGTACTGGAGTGCTGAGTGATGAGTGCTGAGTGCTGAGATCCCCCGGAGTGATGAGTGATGAGTGATG
>PLQY01000119.1:24292-24499 GCA_003160265.1 Peptococcaceae bacterium
GTTGACCAGTTCCATGATGGCGCTCACCGCCGTGTTGAAGTTGAAGCGGATGCTGACATCCTCGGTCACCTTCAAGATGGTGCGGTGGGTCGCATAGCGGAGCTGGCGCTCCGCTTCAGTCATCGGACTTCGGACGTCGGACGTCGGATTCTGGTCAGCTTTGGCCTCGCCAATGCCATCTTTTCCTGACGACTGACGACTGACGAC
>PLQY01000107.1 GCA_003160265.1 Peptococcaceae bacterium
GCAGGTGCAGGGGGCAATGGTGCTCGTCGACCAGCACAACGGGCAGATCCAGGCTCTGGTCGGCGGCCGCAAATACTCGACCATGGGTTTCAATAGGGCCACTCAGGCCAAGCGCCAGCCCGGATCCGCCATCAAACCGCTGGCGGTCTACTGTCCGGCCCTCGAGAAGGGCTACACCGAAGCCTTTGTCCAGGATGATGTCCCGGCCACCTTCGGCTCCAAAACCTTTTATAACGACGATGACCAGTACCGCGGCCTGATCACCATGCGCACCGCTCTCGAGTACTCGGTCAACACCTATGCCGTCAAGCTGCTCAACCTGATTGGGGTCGACTACGGCTACGACTTCGCCACCAAGTTTGGCATCACCAGCCTGGACCCCGACAAGGACAAGAACCTATCCCTGGCCCTGGGCGGGATCACCAACGGCATCTCCCCGTTGGAGATGGCGGGAGGTTATTGCGCCATTGCCAACCAGGGCGTCTATATCCAGCCGTACACTGTGCGCGAGATCGTGGATGACAATGGAAACATCCTGTACCAGGCCCAACCCCAGCAGAAGGTAGTGATCTCGGAGCAAACAGCCTACATCATGACCGACCTGCTGGAGAGCGTGGTGAAGGTGGGCACCGGCGCCAACGCCCAGTTGGATCGTCCGGTAGCGGGCAAGACCGGAACCACTACCAATAAAGTCGATGCCTGGTTCATGGGTTATACCCCGGAGTTTGTCGGGGCCGTCTGGATGGGGTTCGACAAAGAGGAGAGCATGGAAAACCTGCCTGACGTGTTCGGGGCGACCTACCCGGCCCGGATCTGGAAGCAGGTCATGCAGAAGGCGGTCGAAAATATGCCGGTGTCCGACTTCCCGATGCCCGCCGGCCTGGTCCGGGCTACTGTCTGCGGCAAGTCGGGGCTGCTGCCCAACGCCTTCTGCCCGCAAGACGAACTGGAAAGCGATCTCTTCGTCCAGGGCACGGTGCCGACCGATATCTGCGACGTCTACGTCGAGGCCATCATCGACACTGATACCGGACTGCTGGCCACCCCCTACTCACAGCATACGGCCACCAAAGTGTTCCTGAAACGCCCGCCGGTCAGCGGCCCGTACCAGCCCTTGGACATGAAAGAGGCGCTGCCCACGCAGTACTCTCCGATACCTGCCGGCTTGGCGAACCAGATGGTGACCGTCAAGATCTCCACCGATCCCCGGAACCACGGCATACCCTACCTGGCCAACGTCCCCGGCTTTTTAGAGGAAGGTGGCACCCCACCACAATTTATTCAAGAAGAGCAGTTCCCGGCCGATCAGGTACCCGACCTGTACGACCCGCTCCCCGACCACCAGGTAAAGAAAATTAACGTGCTTCAGAATCTGACCAACATCATCAACCAGACATATTAACTACTTGAAGGTGACCACAGTCACCCCGGTACCCCCTTCGTAATAACCGCCGGTGCGGTATGAACCGACAAAGGGATGCTGGGTCAAGTATTGCCTGAGGGCGTCCCTCAAAGCGCCGGTCCCCTTGCCGTGAATCAGGTTGACGTTGGGCAGGCCGGCCAGATAGGCGCTGTCCAGGTACTTGTCCACCTTCTCCAGGGCCTCATCAACCCGCAGACCGCGCAGGTGCAGTTCAGGTGACACCTCGGCCTTTTGCTCCAGGGACGGGGCTTTGATTGAGAAAGTGCGCGCCTTTTTCTGTTTGGCCCCCCTGCGCAGTTCGTGCAGCGGGAGGTTCACCTTCAGCGCCCCCACCTGGACCAGAACGTCGCTGCCGCCGTTCGACCCCTCCAGCACGTACCCCTCGGCGTTGAAGCGGGGTATCACCACCAGGTCGCCGCTCTTCACGCTATCCACCACCTCACCCGCAGGTTGCGGCAGGACGGAGGCGATCTGCTCCTCGATCCGGTCGGACACCTCGGTCNNACCTGCCGCCTCTCTTCCAGGCCGGCCTTGCGCTGTTCATCCCTGAGCGTCCGGATCAGTTGCTCGGCCTCACTCCGGGCGGTCCGCACCAGTTCCTGGGCCTCCCGGGCGGCCCTGGCCAGGACATCCCGCTCCTTCTGGCGCAACCGCCCCTCCTCATCCCTGATCCTGGCCTGCACTTGCCGGGCATCGGTATTCAGGTGCTCGGCCTCCCGTCGGGCCTCGAAGGCGGCTGCCTGGTCCTCTTTCAGGTGCCTGATCAGGTCGGCCAACTGCCGCTGTTCCGGCCTCAAGAAGGCCCGGGCCTGCTCGATGACCTCCGGCAGCAGATCCAGGCGCCCGGCAATCTCGAAGGCGTTGCTCTCACCCGGCGTCCCGATGGCCAGCTTGTAGGTGGGCCGCAGCGTCTCACTGTCAAACTCCACCGAGGCGTTCTCCGCCCGCTCTTCAGTATGGGCAAAGACCTTCAGCTCGCTGTAATGGGTGGTGATTACGACCAGGGCGCCGCTGCGCATCAGATGCCGGAGGATCGCCATGCCCAGGGCCGCCCCCTGCTCCGGGTCGGTTCCGGCGCCCAACTCGTCCAGCAGCACCAGGCAGCCGCGCCCGCCGGAGCAAGCGTCCGCAGCCTCTCTGAGGATGCGGGCAATGTTCGACATATGCCCGGAGAAGGTGCTCAGGGATTGCTCGATGCTCTGCTCATCCCCGATGTCCGCATAGATGTCGGTGAAGACCGGAAGGACAGTGCCATCGCCGGCGGGGATGTGGAGGCCAGCCTGGGCCATCACTCCCAGCAGGCCGAGCGTCTTCAGGCTCACGGATTTGCCACCGGTGTTCGGCCCGGTGATCACCAGGCAATCAAACTCCCTGCCCAGCCTGAGGTCAATCGGTACCACATTCCCCTTGAGCAAAGGGTGACGCCCGCCGCGCAGGACCACGCAGCCCTCGTCGCTGAATTCCGGCTGGCGCCCCTTCATCTTGATGCTCAGGCGGGCCTTGGCAAAAGCGAAGTCCAGCAGTCCAAGGATCTCCTGGTCGGTGCGGATCTCGTCAAGATAGGCCGCCAGCAGCCTGGTCAACTGCTCCAGGATCCGCAACTCCTCCTGGTGTGTCTGACTGCGGGAAGCTGCCAGGTCGTTCATCACCGACACCCGGGGCAGCGGCTCCATGAAAACCGTCGCCCCGCTGCCGGACTGGTCGTAGACGATGCCTGGAAACTGGTTGCGGTACTCCTGCTTCACCGGCACCACATAGCGGTCGCCCCGCACGGTGTAGATCGGTTCTTGCAGGTATTTTTGCCACTCCGCCCTGGTCAGGACATCGTCCAATTGGCTGCGCGCCCGGTTCTCCAGGCTCCGGATCTGCTGGCGCAGCCGGGCCAGGTCCGGGGAGGCGCTGTCGGCGATCTCCCCCTCGGGAAGGATGCAAGAACTGATTTTTTCCTGCAACGGCTGGCAGTCCTGGATCCTCGCCGCATACCCCTGCAGGTGGGGCAGATCATACTGAACCCGGGCCAGTTCATGCCTGATGCGCCCGGCAGCCACCAGGGTCTGGCAGCAGAGCAACAACTCCCTGGGTTCGAGCACCCCGCCAATGGCGGCACGCCTCAGTATCGGCGCCAAGTCGGCGATCCCCTCGAAACCCAGGTCCGGCAGGATCCTGAGCAGCGTTGCCGCCTCGGAGGTCTCCTCCTGCCAGCGCTTGATGTCAATGGCATCCGCCGACGGCTCCAGGCCCTGCACGTGGGGAACGCTCAGGGGGGTATGGCAGCAGGCCTGCAGCATCTCTTTGATCTTGTGGAATTCGAGCTTCTTGAGGGAATACCGGTCCAAACTTATCCTGCCCTTCTCGCATCTCACTTCTCTATAACGCCGCGCAAGTAGTGGCCGCGGGTCATGCCCCTGATGGAAAGCCGGTCCAGCCGCTGCCAGGCAGGCCTGGCAGCGTTTCCGTTCCAGGCGCCGGCCAGCAGGTCCCTCAGGGCGTGACCGTAGATCCCGGTGATCTCCCGCACCGCTTTCGCCTCGTGGCTGCGGAGGTCCAGCCTCAGGGAACTATATCCGTCCTGTATTATATCACCAAGGTGCTCGATCAGACACAGTTCCCTGGCGTTGTACAGAGTCATCCGGCAGTGCTCGTCGAGCTGCAGGGGAAACCGGTAGCCCTGACGGTCTTCCAGGAAGCAGGGCGTCCTGCGGCAGGTCTGCGGACAGCGGTCGCCGGTCCCGGTCACCGCTCCCACCAGACAGTGCTCGCTGACCATCAGGGGCAATGTTCCGTGCACCACCATTTCCAGGCACGGCGCCCCCCGGAAGCGGAGGTCCCGCAACTGCTCCCGGTTCAACTCCGGTGACAGGGTCATCCTGGCCGCGCCCCGCTGCAGCAGCAACTGGATCGCCAGGTCATTGAAGACGGGGACGGAGAGATCGGTGACCGTCTCCAGGCCGGACTGGAGGGCCAACTCCAGACCTCCCAAGTCGCCGGCCACCACCCCGGCAACCCGCAACCTCACGGCTCTATCGAGCCATTCGGCGGCGCCGGAGGGCTCGCCATCCTTCCAGATCCGGGGAATGATCAGGTAGGCCCGGACATTATCCGCCCGGCAAAGGCCCACCGACCGGTCAAGCGTGCCCGGGTTCCAGGTCTCCCGCCCCCGGTACGAGAGGCCGCCAAAATAGACGGCAGAGGCACCCCCGTCGATGGCCGCCTCCAGGCTGTCGTAGTCGGCTACCGCCACCGCCAGCAGCGGGCCGGCGGGAGGCCGGCGGGAGGCCTGTACCGCATCCTGCCGCAGGGACGACCAGAGCACCGCAGTTGTCTCTTCAACTCCGTCCGGAAGCACCCGCCGGAACCGGTCGAGGCGGGCGGACTCCAGGGCTGTGGTAAGGTCGCGCCGCACTGTGTTGAGTTCGCTTAGCGGGTACATGGCCACCCCGTCCATTTCGCAGTCCAGGCCAGCCAAGGTAAAGGGAGTGTTGCCCAGGCGTTCTATTTGCGCCCGCGCCACCTCCGGGGTGAGGGGGTGCTTCAGAGCGATCTCGCCAGGGAGCGTCCCCCTTACCGCCGCCCGGATACCTTCCGGATCTACGGCCTCCAGCTCCAGGGGCTCTCCCTGGCGCGCCCGGATGATGACCCGGATTGGCATCTTGAGCCGCCCCGTCCCCGTGAAACTGAGCCGGGCCTCACTGATCAGCCGTTCATCATGGGTCTTGAACACCCGGTCCCCGGGCCTGACTACAAAAGGCACGGCGATCTCCACCTCGCTGCCCGGCGCCGCTTCTTGGGATGTGAGAGGTGAGATGCGCTCCCCACTTCCGCGCCCGCCAGGGCGGTCACCCGNNCCTGGTCGCCCTTCTGCATCCAGAACTCGATGCCGTCCCCCACCCGGAGCGGCAGGAGCGTCTTGAAGACCACTCCCTTGCCGGGAGTCGTTCTCAGCACGCGCCCCAGGAACAGGCCGCGGTTGTTCGGTCTGGCATAGCTCATCAGGAGACGGCCCGGCCGGCCGTCGAAGTAGCCGGTAGTAAAGCCCCGGTTGAAGACCTGGGCCAGGTCGCGGACTTCTTCTTCGGAGACCTGATAGCGCTCCGGGTCACGCCAGGCCCGGTCCAGGGCGTTCCGGTAGATTCGGACCACTGTCGCCACGTATTCCGGCCGCTTCATACGCCCTTCGATCTTCAGGGCGGCCACCCCGCCCTGCACCAACTGCGGCAGCTTCTCCAGCAGCATCAGGTCCCTGGTGCTCAGCAGGTGCTGGCCCGGGCAGGCGCCACCCAGGTCACGCCCGCGGTCATCCACCAGGGTGTAGGCCATCCTGCACGGTTGGGCGCAACTGCCCCGGTTGCCGCTGCGCCCGCCGACCATGCTGCTGAACAGGCACTGGCCGGAGTAGCTGATGCAGAGGGCTCCGTGGACGAACACCTCCAACTCCAGGGCAGACTGCCGCTTGATCTCCAGCAACTCCTGGTATGAGGTCTCCCGGGCCAGCACCACCCGGCGCAGTCCCAGGCCTGCCAGGAACTGCACCCCGGCGGCGTTATGGACGGTCATCTGGGTGCTGCCGTGCAGGGGAAGCTCCGGGAGCACCCGCCGCGCCCACGCAACCGCCCCCAGGTCCTGAACCAGCAGGGCATCGGCCCCCTCCCGGTACAAAAAAAGCAGGAACTCGGACAGTTCTCCGAATTCCCCGTTGTCTACCAGCGTGTTGACAGTCACGTACACCTTGACCCCGCGCAGGTGGGCGTAGGTCAGAGCATCCATCAACTCCTGCCGGTCGAAGTTTTCAGCAGAGGCGCGGGCACCGAAAGACTTGCCTCCCAGGTAGACGGCGTCCGCCCCGTTCTCCACGGCCGCCCTCAGTGCCTGGGGATTCCCCGCCGGCGCCAGCAGCTCCGGCCGGCTGACCGCTGTATTGGGTTCTATGGCGACATCATCCCCGATCACTTCTTTTATGGGTTTTGGTCAGGCGGTTGACCCGGATCAGCCCGGACGTGGGCAGGATGGCCACCTTGCGCTGTTCCATCTCGTCCAGGAACAGGTTCATACCCAGGGAGTCGCTGGCGATGTGCCCGGCGATCACCACGTTGATGTTGTACTTTTCCGCCTCCTTGCGGTGCCCCTCGGCGATGTGCATCCCGACCAGGGTGCCAACTCCGGCGATGGCCATCTTCTCGTAGGCCTCCTTGGCGCCTCCGGTGCCCCCGGTCATGTCCACGAAGATCTTCCCGGGCCGCCGCTTCTCACTGCCGACTACAATCGTGGGCCCGGAGTTCAACTTGACAGCAGCAGCATACTCGGGGAGTTCCTTGAGGATCTTCACGACCTCTCTCACCGTCTCCGGCTTCTTCTCCTCGAACAGCCTGGTCAGGAAATTGGTGACCAGGTTATCCGCCGGTGTGTGCACGCACATCATGGGGATATCCAGCAGCCGGGCCACATCCACCGCCCGGTTGTGGTTGAGCGGCATCAGGTTGCGCCCCACTTCGGCGATCCTCCCCGACAGGATGCCTTCTGCCACGTTGATCGGCACCCCTAACTGGGCCAGCAGATCCTCCTGGAGATGCATCACCTGGTACAGGGCGGCCAACGCCTTGCCCTCAGGGTGGTGGGCGAGGATCAGGTCGATCGTCTGACCCTTGTCCCGCAGGCGGTCGGCCAGCAGCACCTCCCCGACCTCCATGTCGATCCCGCACAGGACGCTCTCGATCTCCAGGTTCTCATCGCCGTAGAGCATGCGGGTGTCGCTGAAGGGGTTGTGCAGCCTCTCCTGATCAAACTCCGCCTTCTCGCTCTCCTTCATCTCCTCGTATTCCTTACGCAGCCTCTCCAGCAGCCTGGCAATCTCGGCCTCGCCCCTGAGGTCGGCCGCAATCCCCTTTTGCACCGCCAGCTCGTAGATCTCCCGGAATTTCATCAAATCCACCTCCACAAGTGTCTGTCTCTATAGTTCTCCCCCGTTTGCCTTCAATAATCCCTATGTTAGGCCCACCGTGCCGCGCCGCACCCGTGGCGGCGCCGGTCACTCCCGCTCCTTCTACCGCTTCTTAGCAACCTTATTATACCAGATTTCACAGGCTAAAAGCCTGCTTTCCAGACTGCAGGCAATCTTCAACCTGGTCCAGGATTTTAACATTTTTTTATTGGATCAAGCAAAAAAGTTGGACAGCCTCTTCAGCCAAGTCCAACTTCTCATGTTCAAACCCGTTGGCGCCATTCTACCGGCGCCATCAGGCAAACGCCGCTAAAGGTCACTCCGACCTCTCTGAGGATCAGTTCAATTTTCGTCTGAAATGCATTAAGACCGTTGACGGAACGGAAATCATTCAGCTTGGCGCGCCAGCAGGGTCTTGGCAGCCCCCACAATGTTTGCCGCAGTCAGTCCGTAGGCTTCGAGCAACTGGTCCGGGGCGCCGGACTGGCCGAAGCGGTCCTGGATGCCGATTCTCTTCAAATAAACAGGCCGATGCTCACTTAGGACTTCGGCCACCGCCGAGCCCAGACCGCCGATGATCGAATGTTCTTCCACCGTGATCATCTTACCGACCCTTTGGGCCAGCTCGATGATCAACCGCTCGTCGATCGGCTTGATGGTATGGAAATTGACCACCGTGGCTTCAATGCCTGCGGCATGGAGCTGCTCGGCAGCTTGCACGGCCTGAAAAACCATCAGTCCCGTCGCACACAGGCAGACATCCCGGCCATCCCTCAGGATGTCGGCCTTGCCTATTTCGAACTTGGTGCCGGCTTCGATAAATACCGGCGCCGGCGGCCGGGGAATCCGCAGATAAACCGGACCGTCGAAAGCCGCCGCCGCCCGGACAGCTTTTTCCGTTTCCACGGCATCAGCAGGCACCATGACCGTCATGTTGGGAATGCTCCGCATCAGGGAGATATCTTCGACTGACTGGTGGCTGCCGCCATCCTCGCCAACAGTAATACCAGCGTGGGTCACCGCTATTTTCACGTTGAGGCGCGGGTAACAGATGGTATTTCTCACCTGTTCAAACGCCCGGCCGGCCCCGAAGACTGCAAAAGTACTGGCGAAGGGCATAAAACCGGCCAGCGCCAGACCACTGGCAATTCCCATCATGTTCTGTTCGGCAATCCCGACGTTGAAAAACCGCTCCGGAAACTGCCCCCTGAACAAAGTCGTCATCGTGGCATGCGCCAGGTCGGCATCGAGTACCACCAGGTTGTCAAGCTCTGCACCGAGTTTTACCAGCGTTTCACCATAAGCAAGGCGTGGAGCCCTGATCTCTTTGGCGTTCATGACGAACCTCCCCCTAGTTCAGATAACGCCCTGGCCACTTCCTCAGCGTTGGGCGCCTTACCGTGCCAACCAACCTGGTCTTCCATAAAGGAAACACCACATCCCTTATGGGTATGGGCAATGATGCATTTCGGCCGGTCCTGTGCCGGCAGCCTGAAAGCTGATTCTAATTGGGCAATCGAGTGACCGTCCACTTCAGAAACCGCAAAGCCAAACGCTGCTAATTTATCCCCAACATTGCCGAGTGACATTACTTCCTCGCAAGTTCCGTCAATTTGCAGCCCATTGTAGTCCAGCACCAGCGTGACCGCGCTCAGTTTGTAATGAGCAGCCGCCATCGCTGCCTCCCAAAACTGGCCTTCTTGAATTTCGCCGTCCCCCACCACGACAAACACCCGGTAAGTCTTACCGCCCAGTCTGCCGCCCAGAGCCAGACCAACCGCAATGGACAGGCCTTGCCCCAGAGACCCTGTCGAGGCATCGACACCCGGGGTTTTTTTCATATCCGGATGTCCCTGCAGACGGGAGCCAAACTGACGCAGGCTCAACAACTCCTCCGGAGGAAAATAGCCCCGGTGCGCCAGAACGGCATATAGAGCCGGTGCGGCGTGCCCCTTGCTGAGCACGAAACGATCCCTCCCTTCCCAGCGGGGATGTTCCGGATCCACGTTCATCACCCTAAAATACAGGGTTGACAGAATCTCCACACAAGATAACGACCCGCCTGGATGCCCGGATTTCGCCGTACCGATCATTCTGATGATATCCTGACGTATCCTCTTGTTCAGTTGGCTCAGTTCGCCCTGTGCCAATGGCTCCATGACTATAGCTCCTTCCACTGTCAATACCTGCGACCAACCTGAGAATACATCATTACGAGCAAGTTCTCAACCTTGTCGATATATACCATTTCGCATTAGAGCGGGTAGCCATCGGTGAATTTTCTTGCAACGAGAAGGAAAAAGATGGCTATGTGTCGAAAAATATCAAATAAATGAATTATGAAAGATAAAACACCGAATACACGGTGCCGGGTTATGTGGAGGGAGAATGTCTTGAGGTTTTACGCCAAGTGCTGCATCTATCTGCTGATCGTATCCTTTTTGCTGACTTTATCGCCCTGGGAAATTGACGCCGCAAGCTATGCTCAGCTCAATGCGGCGAAGCATTTGGAAAAGCAGACCCAAAACCAGATTGAAACGAATTCCTCCAGAATGAACAGGACAGAGGCCCAACTCGTTTCTTTAAAAACGTCGTTAGACGAGCTTGACCAATCCATTTCCAAAAACCAGGCGGAGGTTTCCAAAGAGAGCACAACCTTACAGGGGCTACAGACTCGAGAGTCCGAAGAAGAAGCGGTGAGAGAGAGCCTCGTGCAGAGTTTTAACGAAGTTCTCGTCTCTACATACGAGAACGGAGGGGGTGCGGAATATTTAACCATATTGCTACAGGCCGCGAACTGGCAAGACTTTCTCTGGCGTCTGGACGCCGTAGCAGCCATCCTTAAACATAATCAGGCCCTCCAACAGAATATCATCAGCCAAAACCAGATCATTAAGGGGCAGGAGGCGACGATTGGCCAAGATATGGCTGGTTTACAGGCCGCGATCGATCAGGAAAACCAGTTGGTCTCTTTGAAAAAGCAGACCGCCTCCAATGAGCAGGTCGTCCTCTCCGGCCTGAGCAGCAAACAGCGCCAGTTAGAGGAACAGAAGCTGGGTCAACTGAACGCCATCAACGATATTCAACAGGAATTGCTTGACCAGGAAGAGGAGGCCAAGATCGCCGCCAAAAACGGTCCGATCAGGAGCGAGGGCGGCATAACCTCCATCACCCACCCTGTGTCGGTGGGGTCGGCCGGGATCTCCTCCCTGATCAGTCATGCCGAGGGCTACATCGGGACGCCCTATGTCTGGGGCGGAACCACCCCCAGTCCGGGCTTTGATTGCTCGGGTTTTACCCAGTACGTCTTTCGTCGCCTGGGAATTGACCTGAAAAGGACCTCCGAGGAGCAATATCTCGAAGGCACGCCCATATCGGAAAACGCTCTTGAACCCGGTGACCTGGTATTTTTCAGCACCTATGCCTCCGGGGCCAGTCACGTCGGAATCTACATCGGCAATGACCTGATGGTGGATTCTGAAGTATCCGGAGTGATTATCGACAACATCACGAATAACTATTGGGCGCCACGCTATCTGGGCGCCAAAAGAATTGCGGAGACGTAAGAGCGTTCCCGACGGTGGCTAGCCAAGAAGGGCGCTTGCCGGCAGATCGCCCATCTCGATCTCCAGCCCCAAATATTAACGTCCGTGTCTTTGCAGCCACTTTTCCAGTTCATCCAGGGGCAGGGTGTTGATCACGTCCTGCCTCTGCGCCCAGCCCCGCCGGGCGGTGAGCATCCCGTATCGCATGTCATCCAGGGAGTTCACGTGGTGGGCGTCGGTATCGATGGCAAACCTGACCCCCAGGTCAATGCCCTGGCGGACGTAGGCGTCATTCAGGTCGAGCCGGTCCGGGTTGGCGTTGATCTCCAGGGCGGTCCCGGTGTCTGCCGCCAGTTCCAGCACCCTGCCCACATCCAGGGCGTAGGGATCCCTCCTGCCGATCAGGCGCCCGGTGGGATGCCCGATGATGTCCACGTGCTCGTTCTTCAGAACTGCCTCGAAACGCCGGTTCAGGGTCTCCTGGTCCTGCCGGAACCTGGAGTGCACCGAGGCCACCACCACGTCCAGTTGGGAGAGCATCCGGTCGTCGAAATCCAGCCTTCCGTCGGACAGGATGTCCACCTCGGTTCCCGCCAGCAGCCGGAAGTTTTGGAACTCCCGGTTCAGCCTGTCGATCTCCTCCCGCTGCTCTTTCAGCCTCTCCTCGGTCAGGCCGTTGGTGAAGGCCAGTGAGCGGGAGTGATCCGTAACCGCCAGGTACCGGTAGCCCCTGGCCATGGCCGCCTCAGCCAGTTCCTCCAGGGTGTTGGCGCCGTCACTGGCGCGGCTGTGCACGTGCAGGTCACCCCTGATGTCGCCGGTTTCCACCAGTCTGGGCAGTTCCCCCCGTTCCGCCGCCTCAATCTCGCCCCAGCCCTCCCGCATCTCCGGCGGGATATAGGACAGGCCGATCAACTGAAAAAACTCCTCCTCGGTGGCCGGGGTAAGAGTCTCCTCTTCCTTGACGATCCCGTATTCGCTGATCTTCCATCCGTGCTGCCGCGCCCGCTCCCGCAGGGCGACGTTATGTTCCTTGGAACCGGTGAAGTGGTGCCAGGTAGAAGCAAAGAGGGACGGCGCTACCACATAGAGGTCTGCCTGAATCCCCCACACAGTGATGACAGTGGCCTTCAGATCGCCTTCCGCCACTACCTCCCGCACCCAGGGGGCATCTACAAACCGGGCGATCACCGCCGGGGCGTCATCGGAAGCCACCAGCAGGTCCAGGTCGCCCACGGTCTCCCGGCCCCTGCGGTAGCTCCCCGCCGCCTCCACCCTGGCAGCTTTGTCCAGGCCTGCCAGGTAGCCCCCGATCTCCTTGACCGCCATGGTAGCCACGCTCAGCAACCAACGCTTCTGTCGCTCCTGCATGGCAGCCAGCCCGTGCAGGATCTCCTCTTCAGTCTTCTTGCCGATACCCGGCAGTTCCCGCAGGTGCTGGTCCCGGGCAGCCGCCTCCAGCTCCTGGAGGGAAGTGATGTTGTGGTGCATGAAGACCTGCACCGTTTTCGCCCCAACGCCGGGGATCTTCAACATCTCCAGGACATCCCGCGGCGCCTTCTGTTTCAAGTCCTCATAGTATGCCAGCCTGCCGGTGGTCACCAGTTCTCTGATCTTGGCCGCCAGGGCGCTACCGATGCCCGGGACCTCCTCCAGACGACCCTCCCGGACCAGGTCATGGACGTCAACATTAGCACTTTCCAGAACCCGGGCCGCGTTCCGGTAAGCCCTGGACTTGAAGGGGTTTTCCCCAAGTATTTCGAGGATTTCTGCAATCTCTTGGAAAATCTCGCAGACTTCCAGGTTGGTCATGCAGCGATGATGCCTCGCTTCACTTGATCAGCTTCTCTTCCTCCAACAGTTTGGCCAGGCTGTCGTAGTCCTCCTGCAGTTTGTACAGCTCATCGGAGATGTTCAGGGCAGCCAGCACGGCCACCTTGGTAAGCGACAGGTGCGGGTTCCTCTGCCCGATGAGATGCATCTTCTTGTCCACGTACGCGCCAATCCCCTCGATGTAGCCAGGTTTGGCGTAGCCCTTGACCACGTAATCCTCGCCATAGATCTTCACTGTGACTTTGGTTTTTTCTTCTGGCTCGCTCATCAGCGGTCTCCTCTCCGGACATCAAGCCATGGATTTCCTGTTCCTACAGTGTTCTCTACCGGTTGTGGAAATCCTGCCGCGGTTTGCCAGAGGGCTTCCCCTCCAGTTTTAAAGCATCGAGCGGCAGGCACCTTCCCTGCCGGTTTGCTATCTCAAGCGCGCCCCCACCTGGGTTGACAGAGCCTTGAGGATGCGGTCGTACGCCCCGGTCACCTCTTCGTCGTTCAGGGTGCGCTCCAGGGACTGGAACAGCAGGCTGTAACCCAGGCTGCGGCAGCCTGCAGGCACCTGGGCGCCCTGGTAGACGTCAAACAGGCGGCACTCCCGGAGCAGGCCCCCCCCTGCTGCCATGATGACATCCCGGACGTGTCCAGCTGGCGTTTCCAGGGGAACGATGATCGCCAGGTCACGGGCACTGCCAGGATAGCGGGGCAGCGCCTGAGCCCTGGGATCCAATCGCACCATGGGTAATAAGGAAGTCAGGTCGATCTCGCAGGCCACCACCCTGGTGGGCAGTTCATAGTTCTGCAGCACCTCCGGGTGCACCTCGCCCACCATGCCGATTGGCTCTTCCGCTACCAGGACCCTGGCGGCCCGGCCCGGGTGCAGCATCGGGTTGCCGGTCACCGGTTCCCAGGAGGCGCCGCTGATCCCCAGCGCACCCAGGACCTGCTCCGCAATTCCCTTGGCATAGAAAAAGTCTCTGGCTTGGGCCGGCTCCTGCCAGCCCCGGTCAACCTCACCGCAGGCCACGAACCCCAGATGCAGCCGCTCCTCAGGCAGGGCGCCGCTATCACCGGGCACCCGCCCGCGCTCCTGCAAGCGGGCGTCCGCTGGACCCGGCACCGCCTCTTCAGCAAGCGCGGGGCGGGGCGACGGGTTGAATACTGTTCCCAGCTCGAACAGTCCAACCCTGGTCTGTTTGCGTTTGTAGTTGGTGTTCAGGACCTCCATCAGGGAGGCCAGCAGCAGCGGCCGCAAGATCCCCTGCTCCTCCCGCAGTGGGTTCTGGATCGGCGTCACCCGACGGAGAGGACTGTTCCCGGGGATGTTCAGCCTGTCGAGATCGCTCTCGCCGATGAAGCTGTAGGTGATCACCTCGTCCAGGCCGGCTGCCAGCATGGCACTGCCGGTTAGTTCCCGGACCCGGGACAATGCCGGGCGCCGCACTGACTGGGTAAGCGCCCCCACCGGGGCGGTGGCGGCAATCTGATCATAGCCGTAGAGGCGCGCCACCTCTTCAATCAGGTCGATCTCCTCCAGGAGGTCATGGCGGTACGGCGGGATATTGACCAGCAGGTTGTCCTGCCCGCAGAGCTCGCAGACGAAATCCAGGCGGCAGAGGATCTCCTGCACCTCCGCCCGGTTCAGATGTGTCCCCAGGACCTGATTGACCCGGGGGGCGCGCACCCGGATGGCCAGCGGCGCCGCCGGGCGCACATACTGGTCGACCACGCCGCAGGTGATCTCCCCGGCCCCCAGTTCGTTGATCAGGTGCGCCGCCCGGTTCACAGCGCGCACCGCCCCATCCAGGTCGATCCCCTTCTCGAACCGCTGCCCGGATTCCGTGCGCATCCCCAGCTTCTGGGCGGTCCGCCTGATGCTCTGGGGGTTGAAATAGGCTGACTCCAGAAGCACCGTCCGGGTCTCCTCTGTCACCTCGCTGGCCAGGCCGCCCATCACCCCGGCCAGGGCCACCGGTTCCCCGGCATCGGCGATGACCAGCATCTCCTCATCCAGTTCACGCCTGTCTCCGTCCAGGGAGACCAACTCTTCCCCCGGGCGCGCCCGGCGTACGATGATCCGCCGGCCCTGCAGGCGGTCGTAATTGAAGGCATGGAGGGGTTGTCCCAGTTCCAGCATCACGTAGTTGGTCACATCGACGATGTTGTTGATCGGCCTGACGCCCGCAGCCCGCAGCCGGTAGCAGAGCCATTCGGGGGAGGCGGCCGGTTTAACGTTGCGGACGATCCGGCAGGCATAGCGGCGACACAGTTCCGGCTCCTCTATCTGGACACTGATCAGGCCCTCGGTGCGCTCCCCGGACTCCCGGACCGAGGTCTCCGGCAGGGTGAGCCCGCCTCCGGTCAGGGCGCGGACCTCACGGGCGATGTTGAGCACTGCCAGACAATCGCCCCGGTTCGGGGTCAGCTCGAACTCCAGGATCCGGTCATGCAGCCCTAGGGCTTCAACCATGCCGGCCCCCGGCTGCAATCCGGGATCGAGGATCAGCACCCCCAGGGCATCCCCGAAGCCCCACTCCTCGGTGCAGAGTTCCGCCCCGGAGCAGAGCACCCCCTCTGACCGCTCTCCCAGGATCTGTCGTACGCCTACCGTGTCGTGCCCGCCGGAAGGCAGCACCGTTCCCGGCCTGGCGTAGGGAACATTGGCGCCAGGGGCCAGGTTGGGAGCACCGCTCACTACCTGCACCACCTCCCGGCCGGTGTCCACCCGGCAGATCCGGAGGCGCCCCGAATTTGGATGAAGCCTCATCTCGACGATCCGCCCCACGACTATACCATCAAGGCCGGGCGCCGGCTCGATAATCCCTTCCACCGCCAACCCGGACATGGTCAGCTTGTCCGCCAGCACCTTCGCCGGCAGGTCTACCTTCACATATTCCTGCAACCACCGGTAAGAAACCCGCACAACAATTCCTCCTCAATGTCCGCTCCATGATGTTGAACCCACCCCGGAGGATACCCGGGGTCGACTCACTGGCCGTTAAGGAAGCAGCGAACGACCTTTATTATCCGAAAGCAAGAAGTCACCCGGCCATGAATGTTTTTCAAGGTAGGGGTTCGTCTAGAATTGATGCAGAAACCGCACATCGTTGTCGAAGAACAGACGGAGATCGTTGATCCCATACTTGAGCATGGCCACCCGCTCCACTCCCATGCCAAAGGCAAAGCCGACCGCCGTCTCCGGATCGTAGCCCACGTTGGCCAGCACCCGGGGGTGCACCATACCAGACCCGAGGATCTCCAGCCAGCCGGTGCCGGAGCAGACCCGGCAACCCTCTCCCCCGCAGTTGATGCAGGATATATCCACCTCGGCGCTGGGCTCGGTGAAGGGGAAGAAGCTCGGGCGCATCCGGATCTCCCGGTCGGGCCCGAACATCTGTCTGGCGAAGGCCAGCAGCACCCCCTTGAGGTCGCCCAGAGTGCACCGTTGGTCGACCAGCAGACCCTCCACCTGGTGGAACATGGGGGAATGGGTGGCGTCATCATCCCGCCGGTAGACCTTGCCCGGAACGATCACCCGCACCGGCAGGCGGGGCACCGTCTTCTCCATAGTGCGCACCTGCATCGGCGATGTATGGGTACGCAGCAGCATCTCGTCGGTAATGTAGAAAGAGTCCTGCATGTCCCGGGCCGGGTGCCCTTTGGGGATGTTCAGGGCCTCGAAGTTGTAGTAGTCCCACTCCACCTCCGGGCCCTCGGCCACCTCAAAGCCCATGGACGCGAAGATCCTTTCGATCTCCCGCAGCACCGTGGTCAGCGGGTGCTGGTGACCGCGGGGCGCCGGGCGTCCCGGCAGGGTGACGTCCACCGACTCCGTCGCCAACTGCCGCATCTGCTCCTGTCTGGACAGGTCCTCGAGCATCCGCTCGATCCCATTCTCCAGCAGCACCCGCACCTCGTTGGCCAGTTGACCGAGCCGCGGCCGCTCTTCCGGAGAGAGGCCTCCCATACCCCGCAGCACCCTGGTCAGGGCGCCCTTTTTGCCGAGGTACTTCAGCCTGACTTCCTGCAGCGCCTCCATAGTATTTGCCGCTGATAGGTCTTTAAGCGCTTCCTCTCTGATCTTGGCAATCTCCTGTTCCACTTACAGAGCACCTCACTTTTGGGATCTGCGAAGCCTGCCAATGCCTTCCTTCCCATTTTGCCGCATCTCACTTCTTGCACATAAAAAGCCCCCGTCATTCAAGGGACGGAGGCCTGCTGCAACCTGCGCGGTACCACCCTTCTTGGCCACCTGGGCCCACTTCGGGGTATCGATCTGTAACGGGATATCCCGGCCACGCCTACCGACAGCCAATCCCAGCCTTCAGCGCAGCAACTTCCAGGTGAACTTCAGAACCCGGATCCTGGCCAGCTCCCAGTCACGGCACGGCCTCCCTGCTAGAACCCCCAGGTTCTTACTCTCCTGTGCATCATTGTTTACTTTCTTTATTTGCTTTCGGCCGCCTTTTGTCTGGTCAATAACCGAAACGGCCTCGCCTTGCCCCGGCCTTCCAGTATATTGATCGTCAATCAAGCCATTTTATCTCTTCCAGTTTGTTTCATCGAGCGCCAAGTTCGAACAGGTTACTGGATCATAAATCTGCGGTACATGATAAAAGCGAAAACAGAACCAGTGCGTTCAAAAATCAGCCAACACAGGCGAGCCGGCAGGGACACTTGCGTCACACACCTTTGCGGGGCAGATTTAGAACTCCATCAGCATTATATCATAAGGCCAGGTACCCCTACAACAACAACCCTGCTGGCACAACCCTGCTGGACGCGTCCCGTCTCTAATCCCGCACTTCATCAAAACGGCTTATACCGGCTGGCAACTTGCTCCGCCGCCTTGATGCCGTCCACCGCCGAGGAGATGATCCCGCCAGCATAGCCGGCCCCCTCTCCCACCGGGTAGAGGCCGCGGACACTGGCCTCCAACTGCTCGTCCCGGTCGATCCGCACCGGTGAGGAACTTCTGGTCTCCACCCCGGTCAGCAGCGCTTCAGGCCTGGCGAAGCCCTGCACCCGGGCCTCGAAAAAGGGGATGGCCTCCCTGATGGTGGCCGTCACATAAGGCGGCAGGCAGCCGTCCAGCTCTGCAAAGGTCGTCCCCGGCCTGTAGCTGGGTGTCACTTGCCCAAAGGCGCGGCTCGCCCGGCCGGCCAGGAAGTCCCCGAGCAACTGCACCGGCGCCCGGTAGCCACCGCCGCCAGTTTCGAAGGCCAGCCGCTCCCAGCGCCTCTGCCAGTCGATGCCGGCCAGCGGGTGATCGCCGCCGTAATCATCCGGTGTCACCCCCACCAGCAGGGCGCTGTTGGCGTTCGAGCCATCCCTCAGGTAGTTGCTCATCCCGTTGGTGACCACCCCGCCAGCCTCGGAGGCGGCAGCGATCACCTGCCCGCCCGGGCACATGCAGAAGGTATAGGCGGAACGCCCGCCGGGCGCGTGGTAGGCGAGCTTGTAATCTGCAGGCCCCAGGCGGGGATGGCCGGCCTGGGAACCATACTGGGCAGCGTCGATGAACTGCTGGGGATGCTCGATCCGCACCCCGACGGAGAAGGGCTTCCGGTGGAGAGCGACACCGTGCTCCATCAGCATGGCATAGGTATCCCTGGCGCTGTGCCCGGTAGCCAGCAATACCACCCGGGCGTCGATGCGCCCGGAACCGTTGACCATGACGCCCCGGACCTCGGCCCCGGCGAGCGCCAGGCCGGTGACCCGCGCCCCGAATCGCACGGTACCGCCGTTGCTCATGATCAATGATCTGAGGTTCTTGACCACCGCCTGCAGGCGATCGGTGCCGATGTGGGGCTTATTCAGGTAGAGGATCTGCTCCGGGGCGCCAGCCGCCACGAACTCCTCCAGCACCTTGCGGCACCTGGGGTTGCGGATCAGGGTCGTCAGCTTGCCATCCGAGAACGTCCCGGCCCCGCCCTCGCCGAACTGGACGTTGCTCTCCCCGTCCAGTTGGCCGCTGCTCCAGAAGGCAGACACCTGCCGCCTCCGGGATTCCACGTCCTCTCCCCGCTCCAGGAGCAGTGGCCGGTAGCCCATCTGGGACAGCACCAGCCCGGCGAACAGGCCGGCTGGACCCATGCCGACGATCACCGGCGGGTCCACCAGCGGCTCCGTCCCCGGCTGCACATAGTCATATGACTCCGGCACAAACCCGGCCACGCCCGGGCGCCCCGCTCGGAGCACCCGGTCCTCGTGGCGCACTTCGGCAGCCACGGTATAGGCAATAGACACCCGCCCGCGCCGGCGGGCATCGACCGACTGGCGCAGCAACTCGTAGCCGGTCAGGTCCCCATCCCTGATCCCCAACAGCCGGGCGATCTTCCGGCGCAGGACAAGCTCGTCCTCTTGCAGTTCCAGCCTGATCGGGGGCAACTTCAACACGCGTTTCCCCACCTATGAAAGAAGTCAGAAGTAAGAGGCCCCGCCACTATGCATCCCCTGATGCCGCACTGCTCCCGGCGATGTAGCCGGAGGACCATGCCCACTGGAGGTTATAGCCGCCACAGGCCCCGTCGATATCCAGCACCTCACCGCACAGATACAGCCCCGGCGCCAGCCTGGACTCCATGGTGCGGGGTTCGACCTCGGCGGTGGACACGCCCCCTGCGGTCACCTGGGCGCTCTGCCAGGACATCGTTCCCCGGACCGGCAACTTCCAGTCGGTCAGGATGCCGGCAATCTTCTCCCGTTCTCCTCCAGGCAGGTTGGCCACCCGGCAGCGCGGGTCGGCAACTCCGGCCTCTCTGAGCAGCACCGGGATCAGCCGTTTGGAGATCAGACCTACCAGGCTGATCTCCAGAGTTTTTCTGGGCATATTCTGAAAGCGCTCGCTGAGCAGCCGGTTCATATCGTCGGGGGTCCTGGCGTCAAACACCACCAGCCTCAGCCAGGGTCGCTCCCCTGCCTGGAGCAACTCCCCCGCCTTCCTGCTGATCTGCAGAATCGGCGGGCCGGATACCCCGTAGGATGTAAAGAGGATCTCACCCCGCTCCCCGGCAACCATCCTGAAACCGCCCTGGCTCTGCTCACGGAGGATCTCCGCCGTCCCGGTGAACTTCAGGCCCTCCACCTGCTTGAAGAAGTCGCCTTCCAACTTCAACTGCACCAGGGCGGGAAAGGGATCGACGACAGTATGTCCCAACTGCCTGGCCAGATCAAAACCGCTGCCGTCGGAACCTGTGGCAGGCATGGCCTTGCCGCCGGCAGCCAGGATCACCCGGTCGCCGCTAACAGTGGAGCCGTCATCCAACTGTAGGCGAAATACGCCAGTGCCACGCCGGATCTCCCGGACCCGGGCATCGCACCGGACGGCCACCCCCAGGTCCTCCATCTCGTAGCGGAGCACGTCCAGAACACTGGATGCCTGATCAGACATGGGGAAGACCTTGCCGCAGTCCTCCACCTTGTGGTCGATCCCCAGTTGCCGGAAAAAGGCGATCGTCTCCGCCACCCCGAACTGGGACAGAGCGCTGTAGACAAACTTGGGGTTGGTGCCTTGGTAGTGGCGCACATCGGCGTAGAGATTGGTAAAATTGCAGCGCCCGTTGCCGGTTGCCAGAAGCTTCTTCCCGATACGCGGGTTCCGCTCCAGCAGCGTGACCTCAGCCCCGCTCCGCCTGGCGGCGATGGCGGCGATCATGCCCGAGGCCCCGCCGCCAATGATGATTACCTGTTGCCCGCTCTCCTGCTGCATCCTTGTCACCCGTGTATCATGCATGATCGTGCCGTTCTTATGGTACCCAGCAATCTGATAATAGTTGCCCACAGATGACTACCCGCTCTAATGCCCCCGCGGGAGTACATCCGAAGCGGTGGGNNCTACATCACTGTATTAACTGGCTCTTGGCTTCAGAGGGGGATTGCTTTTCCCCCTCTGAAGCCAAGACCCAGTTAAATGGCTAGCGGGTTCCATTCTATCTCTCCAGCCGCTGCCGCCGGACCTCATAGATGAGCAGGGAGGCAGCCACTGCCGCGTTCAGCGACTCCACCTCCGGACGCAGCGGTATTCTCACCACCTGGTCAGCCAAGTCGAGCAGACTGCGGCTGATGCCATGAGCCTCGTTTCCGATCAGGAGCAGCAACCGGGGGTGTTTCAGGCCCGTCTGAAAATAGCTCTGACCGGCGTGGGGGGCAGCAGCCACAACCTGCACACCATCCGCCTTCAACTCCGGCAGCAGCATGGCCAGGTCGACTCCGGGAAAAACCGGCAGGCGAAAGACGGACCCCATAGTCGCCCGCAGCACCTTGGGATTATACAGGTCAACCGTACCCTGGCCGAGCCAAACCCCATCCACCCCGGCTCCGTCACCGGTGCGCAGGATGGTGCCCAGATTGCCCGGATCTTGCAGCCCGTCCAGGGCCAACAAGAGGCTGGAAGGCCGCTGAAGCAGGTCTGACTGCCGCCAGGCCGGCTGTAGCGCCACCGCCAGGACCCCCTGAGGAGTCTCGGTAGCGGTCAGATCCTCGTAGAGGCGCTCATCCACTAAAAAGGTAGGCACCCCCCGCTCCCGGACACGGCCCAGCAGCGCCCACCCCTTCCGGTGCTGCAGCATCTTTGCGGTATAAACCAGGCAGTCGAGCACGGACTCGCTACGCAGAGCCTCCTCCACGAAGGTGATCCCCTCGATCACGAAACGCCGCTCCACGTCCCTCACCTTGCGACGGCCTAGCCTGCGGGCGAGTTGCACAGCCTGCCTGGCTGTTTTGACTGCCATACGCTATGGCCCTCCTGCACAAAAAAAGTATGGTCATTGCTGCCATACTTTTACCCGGTACCCCTGATGTTCGCTCGCTCAACCAGATCTCTTACCTCTGAATAGACTAGACGTGTTCTTTGGCCATATCGACCAGTTGCGTAAAGGCAGTCCCGTTGTTGACGGCCAGTTCGGCCAGTATCTTCCGGTTGACGCCCACGCCAGCCTTTTTCAGACCATTCATCAGCTTGCTGTATGATATGCCGTTCAGATGGGCGGCAGCGTTGATCCTGGTAATCCACAGCTTGCGGAAATCTCTTTTGCGCAGTCTCCGGTGAACATAGGCGTAATGCAGCGATTTCATCACCTGTTCATGGGCTGGGCGGAAGAGCTTGCTCTTGGCGCCGAAATAACCGCGGGCCAGTTTCAATATCTTCTTGTGGCGGTTTCTGCTAACCGTTCCGCCTTTCACTCTAGGCATAACTCCAACCTCCTATTTTAGCTATTGGCTGTTGGTCGTCTGTCGTCGGACGCCTGTCAGTCTGCATGCATGGCCCCCAACCACCAACGCGCCCGGCACTGCTGAAACGCCTCTCCTGATCTCGTCATTGTCAAATATGCGGAAGTAAGTTGAGGCAAATCTGATTGCTTAAAGCGCCGGGCTTCCGACCATCAGCCACCATTTTTGGTTTATAAATAGGGCAGCAACCGTGCCATCCGTCCGCTGTCAGCGGCACTCAGGATGGTCGGCTGACGGAGGTGACGCTTGCGCTTGCTGGTCTTATGCGCCAGCAGGTGACTCTTGCATGCCTTCGCCCGTTTCCAAAGACCGCTGCCCGTGCGGGTGACCCGCTTGGCTGTTGCCCGGTGCGTCTTCATTTTCGGCATCTGTGCTACCCCCCTTTCGGCTGCTCCTGGTTTTTCGGGGCCAGGACCATGATCATGTTGCGTCCTTCGATCTTGGGCTCTTTCTCCATGATCGCCTGGTCCTCCAGCGTCTTGAACAACTTGAGGCTGAGAGAGCGCCCCAATTCGGAATGAGAGATCTCGCGTCCACGGAACATCATGGTAACCTTAACCTTGTCCCCATCCAACAAAAAGCGCTGGGCGTTCTTTACCTTGACCTGAAAGTCGTGTTCCTCGATTTTCGGCCTCAGTTTCAGTTCCTTGATGTTAATGACCTTCTGCTTCTTGCGCGCATCCCGGTCGCGCTTGCTCTGCTCATACTTGTGCTTGCCGTAGTCCATGATCCGGCACACCGGGGGCTTGGCCTGTGGGGCCACCTCGACCAGGTCGAGACCCTGCTCCACCGCGATCCGGAGTCCCTCCTTGATCGGCACGACACCGAGTTGCTGGCTGTCGTTGCCAACCAGGCGAATTTCCCGGACACGAATCTCCTCATTGATCCGCAAATCTTTAGTAATTATTTGCCACCTCCTGGCACGTTCGGTTTAAACAGTATTCGGCATGAAATAGCAAAAGCGGGCGTTCCACCCGCTATTGGCCAAAAGATGCTTTTCGGCGCAACCCTAGCGGCATTATGAGCCCTAGGGTGAGAAGCGAGTGGCTTCTGCTTTCGTGCCTGCTGTTTAGCTAAAACTGGAATTAAGCTTAGCATAACCCGCTACCGCTGTCAACGTTTTGTCGTCGGTTAATTAACATTTTACACTGGGGTCCTACCGGTTTCATCCGGGCCGGTATCACTTCTTCTGGGCGACCTCCCCGGCCAGTTGCCCGGCAAATTCCGCCATTGGAATCCGGCCCAGGTCACCCTGGCCGCGCTTGCGCACGCTGACCGCCCGGGCCTCCGTCTCCTTGTCGCCCACGACCAGCAGGTAGGGGACCTTCTCCAACTCGCCGTCCCGGATCTTGTAACCAACCCGTTCGTTACGATCATCGACTTCGACGCGGAATCCTTTTTCCTCTAAACCGGCAGCCACCTCCGTGGCAAAAGGCAGATGCCGGTCGGCGACGGTGATCACCCGGGCCTGCACCGGCGCCAGCCAGACCGGAAACGCCCCGGCATAGTGCTCGGTGAGGATGCCCAGGAAGCGCTCGATGCTCCCGAAGGCCACCCGGTGGATCATCACCGGGCGGTGCTTCTCGCCGTCCTCCCCGATGTAGGTGAGATCGAAGCACTCCGGCATCGTGAAGTCCAACTGGATCGTGCCGCACTGCCAGTCTCGGCCGAGGGCGTCGACCAGATGGAAGTCGATCTTGGGACCGTAGAAGGCCCCGTCCCCCTCATTTATCTGGTAGTCCATACCCTTCTGCTCCAGGGCCCGTTTCAGGGCATCGGTGGCCAGGTCCCAGATCTCATCCGAGCCCATGGCGTTCTCCGGTTTGGTCGACAACTCCACCCGGTAGGGAAAGCCGAATGTCTTGTAGACGACATCGATCAGGTCGAAGACCTTGATGATCTCCTCCGTGATCTGATCCGGCAGCATGAAGATGTGGGCATCGTCCTGGGTGAAGCAGCGCACCCGCATCAGGCCGTGCAACACACCCGAACGCTCGTGGCGGTGCACCAGCCCCAGTTCGCCGTAGCGGATCGGGAGTTCCCGGTAGGAGTGGGGTCTCCTCTTGTAACAGATGATGCCGCCGGGGCAGTTCATCGGCTTGACTGCGTAGTCTTCCTCGTCGATCTTCAAGAAGTACATGTTCTCCTCGTAGTGGTCCCAGTGCCCGGAGCGCTCCCACAACTCCCGGCTGAGGATCATCGGTGTCTTGATCTCCTGGTAACCCCACTGGCGGTGCAGTTGGCGCCAGAAATCCTCCAGCTCGTTCCTGATGATCATTCCCTTGGGGTAGAAGAAGGGGAAACCGGGGCCCTCGTCGGCGATGCCGAACAGGTCCAGTTCCTGCCCCAGTTTGCGGTGGTCGCGGCGCTTGGCCTCCTCGATCCGCTCCAGGTATTCGTCCAAATCCTTCTGCTTCGGGAAGGAGGTGCCATAGATCCGCTGCAGCATCTTGTTCTTTTCGCTGCCCCGCCAGTAGGCCCCGGCGATGCTGAGCATCTTGATGGCGCCCACCATTCCGGTGCTGGGCAGGTGCGGCCCCCGACAGAGATCGATGAACTCTCCCTGCTTGTACAGGCTGACCTGGACCTCCGGCGGCAGGTCCTGGATCAGTTCCATCTTGTAAGGTTCCTGCCGCAGGGTGAAATACTCGATGGCCTCCTCGCGGGAGGCCTCCCGACGCGCCAGCGGGTAATCCTCCTTGACGATCTTCTGCATTTCCGCCTCGATCGCCGCCAGGTCTTCGGCAATGAAAACATGGTTCGAGTCCAGGTCGTAATAAAAGCCGTCGGCGATAGCAGGGCCGATGGCCAGCTTCGTCCCCGGGAACAGCCGCTGCACCGCCTGGGCCAGAATGTGGGAGGAGGTATGCCGGAACACCGCCCGGCCCTCCTCGTCCCCGAAGGTCAGGAACTCCACCTGACGGTCGGCCTGAACCGGGCTCTGAAGATCCTCCGTCTCACCGTCCACCCTGGCCGCCAGGGCCTCCTTGCCCAGCTTCCTGCCGATCTCAGCCGCCACCTGGCCCCAGACACTGCCATCTTCGACCTGGCGCCTGGTCCCGTCCTTCAACACCACTGTAATTTTACTCATACTGCCGCACCTCCTGAGGATAATCGCAACCGCAAAAATAAAAAATCCCCTCCCCCTTACGGGGACGAGATTTTCCCGCGCTTCCACCCCTGTTGACGAATGCTGTATTCGTCCTCTCGCCCGCACTGCTACCGGTGTGCCGCCGCTCTCCTTGGCCGGAGAATGCTCCAGGGTGGTCTTCCCCTTGCCTTCCGGTAGAGACGCTTGCAGCCGCGGCGTCCCTTCTCTGCAACCTGGTTCAAGGGTACTCTTCCTATCATCGCCTTGACTCTATGTATCTAAGGCAGATTATACGATGCTGCGAGGATGCTGTCAACCGCACGCGCAACGACCTGGCTTGCGCCGACTATCATGATTCATGTTTGGGTTTGGGAAGTGTGATGCTAAAAACAGCGCCTTTGCCGGCTGAACTTGATACGCCTATGGCCCCTTTATGTTCCTTTACTATACTGTCTGCTATGGACAGCCCCAGCCCGGTTCCGCCATACTCTCTCGAGCGGGACTTGTGGGGACACCCCCGCGCTCAGAGGGCATGCCATCATCTCGAACGAATGTGAGCACGTCTCTTCGAGAATATTCCCGCAGGCGGATATTAAAAGAAACACGCTCGTTGAAATAACGGGCGTGTTTCTTTCAGTCTCGGTTGCAGCCTTTCAAGGGGGACGATCGTCCCCCTCACTTCTTGTGAGCATGCAGTTGCTTGCACCTGGCGCATCCCGGGCAGCGGGTGATCCGCTCCCCGAATACCTGCTGGATCGTCTGCAGTGGGTCGCAGTCCCAGATCAGGTCCGAGACGTGAAAGGTGATCGACTGTGGCACCAGGGTGATCAGCATGCTGAGCAGATAGTCCTTGTAGTTGAATTCACCGTCGCTCACGGTAAACGAAGGCGTACGCAGGTGCTCGCTACGGATCACCTCTCCGGCCTCGTCGCAGAGGAAGAACGTCCCCTCGGCGTTGATAAAGATATGCACCTCACCGATCTTGGGCTCCTGCATGTCAATAAAACAGCGCAACAGCCTCACGAACTCCAGGTAATCCTTGGCCGCCATGAACTCCTGGCTGGTGCGCTTGACCATACGCTGCAACTGCTTCCAGTAGTCTTTGAGGCGGAACCTGGCAAATCCCTCGATCATCAGCACCTGGGAGTCGGCCAGGTAGTCGTAAAGGCTCTGCAAGATCCGGTTTCTCCGGACGATCCGGAGCTTGTTCATGTTTTCGGCGTTGCGTTCGATCAGGTCCTCCCGGTCGCCTGCCGACCAGTAGTTGTAGCTTCTGGAAATAAACTCTTTGACGAAGTTCGATTCCACATGATTGACCAACAGGTCGGAGACCGCCTTCGCAACCGCGAAGCGGCAGGCAACCCCCTTTTCCCCCTGCCGTTTACCCCGCGGCACGTGCAGAATAAAAAAAGACCAAGGAGGATTTACCGCTTCTTCCAACTCCAAGGCCAGGCCTTCACCGGTCAAAAAGTTCAGTTCCGCGTTCAACCTTTCCCGTATTTCATCAACATAAGCGATAGAGCCTATAACGATCTCAGAGGCCAAAGAATACACCCCCTCCGTGGCGTTCAACTGGGTCTTGGCTTCAGTGGGTGATTGCTTTTCCCCCACTGAAGNNGGGTAGTCATCTGTGATAAAACCGCGTCAATACATGATCTGGAAATTTAATAAGCAAAGAAATATCCAAGTTGCGTCAAGAGCAGCAATACTAATGCTTCCGGCATTCGTTCCCGGTTATTATATGCCTAAGCATAAATACTATGTCACTCCGATGGGGGTAAAACTGTAATGTTCATTGATCCTGGCCATCATCTGCGCCGAGGAGCCCTGCCCGATAGACATCATCAAGACCACCGTTCCCACGCCGATGATGATCCCCAGCATGGTTAAGAAAGAGCGCATCTTATTAGCCGTCAATGCCCGTATTGCGAAATCGCTTAATACGCTGAATTTAACCGCCAAAACTTCATACATCCCTATACATCGTGCTAGTCGGGCGCCTGGTAGTGGTCGACGATCCTGCCGTCCCGCATCACCAAGCTACGGCTACTATCTTACCCCTGTCTTAAAACATGCCCGGAGGTCCGCTTCCAGCGCCACTTTGAGAGCTGCTGCTCTTGGAACTGCTGGAACTACTTGAGGAAGAAGAACTGGACGATGTCGTCGTCGTGAGACTGCCGGTGATTATAGTGTCACCCTCGGACAGACCGGATATGATCTCGATGTTCACATCATCAGACAGGCCTGTCTCGACACTTTTGATCTGAGGCCGCCCGTTCACGAGCACCACCACCACGCCCGTGCTCTGGGAGGAATTAGTGGTGCTCTGAGTTGTGACCGAGACCCCCGTAGTTGTGACCGTCTGCTTGGCGCTGCCACCCTTGCCCGGACATTCCAGGCCGCAGTTAGAAAGTCGCGGCGCAAAACCGGTAGGAATAGAAAAAGCGCCCATGCCGGGCGCACTAAATCTAGAAATGTCCACTGCAAGCTGGTGGACATTTTTTATGATCGGCTCACTGATCACTGACTAACTGCCGCTCTTCTCCTGAGCCATCTTTTCGTGCACCTCTTCAATAGTCAACGGGTTAAGGGGCTTGCAGAGGATCTCGTTGACCCGGATCTTGTTGAAGTGTTGGGAAGAGGCCGCCTGCATCACCAGGGCGGTATCAGATCCCCGGCCGGTCCCGGCGATGGCGATCACGCTTTCCTGGCTTTTCAACAATCCCGCATCCGTGGTCATCATCACGATCTCGAAGCACACCTTGAAACCCTGGCTGAAGCAGCGCAGCAGGTTGGCCATCAAAGTGGGCGCCGCTGACCCATAGAGATTGTCCGTATGGAACAGCATGGTGCCGAAATGCACCTCATGTCCGGATTCTCTCAGCGTTGTTACCAGTTCCTGAGGGAAGGGATTGACGGGCCGGTAAAAATCCCACTGGTGGGGCACCACGATCAACTGGATGCCGTCATGCTTGAAAAAATCCATGGCCTTCCTGGCGGTGGCGCCGGTAGTGGAAGCCAGTACGATCTTCTTGATTCCCAATGCTTTTGCCCTCTCCTGGGCCAGCGTGAAGACGATCTCCGTATTGGCGGGGTCCAGACCTTCGAAATAAACTACCTTGCTCTCCATCGTTCAACCCTCCGTTTGTTCGTACTTCAATGCTCAGATTTCAATCAGACGATACTCCCTGCTCCCTAGGCCGATCGACTCTCCGTACGACAATTGGTGTTCCCCGCGGCTGTCCTTCCAGATGGCCTTGAACTTGTCCGGAGCGCCGGCATGCTGCCGACAGCTTTCACCCAATAAGGTATTGTTGACAGAGGGCGCCTGGTTAACCAGATCCAGCGCCGCCCGATCAATGGCTACCGGATCCTTTGCCGCCAAAATACCGATGTCGGGCACAATTGGCGCATCGGTCCAAGGAACACAGTCACAATCCGGAGTCACGTTCAGCACAAAGTTGATGTAGCCGACCCGGCCATGCTTGTCCTTAACTGCCGCCAAAGCATATTCGGTCAGCCTCTCGGTGAATCCCAAGACATCACCGTCGCCAAAGACCGGGGCGATCGCTCCTTCAGGACAAACCGTGGCGCACTCCCCGCAGCCAATGCACTTCTCTCTGTCGATCACGGACTTTTCCTCTTTCAGGGAGACTGCCTGCTGGGGACATACTTCCACGCAGGACTCGCAACCCTCGCATTTTTCCCGGTCGACCTCGAACTTCATGGCATGCTGTGCCCGTTTTCCCGCGGCGGTGGCGCAGCCCATAGCCAGGTTTTTGATGGCTCCCCCGAACCCGGCCATCATGTGCCCCTTAAAGTGGGTGAGCACGATCATGCTGTCAGCCCTGGCGATGCTTCCGGCAATTTGGGCGGTTTGAAAATGTTTGAGATTGATCTCGACATCCTTGACGTTCTCTCCAAAGATACCGTCGGCGATCACCACCGGGGCACCGGCCACCGCGTAGGCGAAGCCATGCAGAATGGCCGTTTCCAGGTGATCCACCGCGTTATGCCTGGTACCGGAATAGACTCCGTTAGAATCCGTCAAGAAGGGCTTGCCCGAATGTTCCTTGATCTTATCGACCACCTGCCTGACAAAGACAGGGTTGATGAATCCGTCGCCCCCGGATTCGCCAAAATGAATCTTGACGGCAGTCAGGCCGCCCTCGGCGATCAGGTCGCCAAAACCCGCCCGATCGAACAGTTTTCTGATCTTGGCGCTCTTGCTCTCTTCCACGTTCCTGGCACGTAGATTGGCAAAGTAGACATCGCTTGCCATAACTCTTGCCCCCTTCTCTCCCGGTGGAGGCCTACCGGTCTCCACGGGTAACGGTTCAGATCGGCGCAGTCCCTCCAGACGGCTCCTGAGGAAACTATCAATTCAAGCAACTGAGCTTTTAACCTTGGCAATGCGCTGCCGGGCTTCTTCGAAATATCGCCGGTCTTCATCTGTTTCCAGTTTCAAGGAGGGAACAATGGTGGGACGCCCATTACGATCCAGGGCAACCATAGAGAAGTAAGCTTCTGAAATTTTCTTAATCGTTCCGCTTTCTAGGTGCTCCGCCTTGACGTTCACATACACTTCCAAGGACGTCCTTCCTGTATAGTTAATTTTAGCATAGCAAATTACAAGATCGCCAATGAAGACCGGTTCGAGAAAAGATAACTGTGTGACACTGGCTGTAACAACGTTGTGGTGGCAGTGGCGGGTTGCCACAACATAGGCGGCCGAATCCATCAACTTCATCACTTCGCCCCCGTGCATCCTTCCAGCCGCATTGGCATGGAAGGGCAGCACCATCTGGGGCATGGTCAAGCTTGACTCGGAAGCGGCTTTTTCCTCATGATCCATCTCCAAACCTCTTTTCCATCATTCTGGGCATAATGGCTAATCTATCTCTTATATAATAATATATTGTCCACTTGATGGAGTCAAAACTTTATTGGAGATCTTGTCGAACCTTGGCGAGAGAAAGAGAGAACGAGCGAGATAACGGCGAGCGCCTGTGGCTTGTGGGCGCCGGTTCTGCATATTCCAGCCTGACCACCTATTCCGAGCTGACCGACCACCTATTCCGATTTCGACTCCTCGGGGCTAACCTGGACTACTTAAATTCTCGGCAGAAAACCCCTTTACCTACCTCGCCCTCAGCTCCACAGCAGGGCTGATATAGGTGATGCAGCCTTCAGCATTTAACGTAAATATGACATCGTTGAGGTTCTCGACAAGGGAGCGATACTTCTCTTCAGATTGTTTCAGTGCCTCTTCTGCCAACTTGCGCTCGGTTTCCCATATGTCAATAATTCATATGTTAAAGATTTCTACGAAAAGCGCCGCCAGTTCGGGATCAAACTGGGTGCCGGCGCACTTTTCGATCTCTTTCACAGCCTCTCTACGAGTGATGGCCTTTTTGTAAGGCCGTCCGTCGGTCATCACGTCATAGGCGTCGGCGATGGCCAGGATGCGGGTCGAACCTTCCGCGATATTTTCTGGCATAGCCTGCATCGCCTCCATAAAAAAAGCCGGGATCTCCGGCATGGTAGCTCTATAAAGAAATGCAGGCGATGAGCCTGCATCTTGCTTTCATATTCATCTAAGTTTTCATCTAAGTTCTTAAGGGTCTTACCGGAATTTAGCGGGTTCTTAGGAACTTAGGTTATCGGCCTGGGTCTTTGTTATTAAAGGCTGTAAGCCTTGTCTTGCAAGCACTTCAGAAAACTAAAATGGTGGGCGTGATAAGGATTGAACTTATGACCCCTACCGTGTCAAGTACGGGACGGTCATCTTATCGATTTTCATCTTTTATCAAAATGGCTTAACTGCAATGCTTAAGGGGAATGGTAATCTCATCCATTCCCATCTTTTTTGAGCTTTTCTCACTCTCTAAGCAGTACATAAGCAGTACAAAGGAAAAAATAAAAGCCTTCCGATCCCCGAAAGGCTTGATATTCATGGTGGGCGTGATAAGGATTGAACTTATGACCCCTACCGTGTCAAG
>PLQY01000055.1 GCA_003160265.1 Peptococcaceae bacterium
AGCTAAGACCCAGTTGAACCCACCTGAAGCTAAGACCCAGTTGAATGCAAGCAAGCCACCAGGGCTGCGGTTAACCGGTCCAGCACCGGCTCCCGCATGGCGCGCAGTAGCAGTTCGTTCCCATGCATGATCTTGGGCAACCTGGCGCTGACAGGCCCCAGTTGTAGGCGCTTTGCCCGGTAGCACCAGACCACCTGTTGCAGGAATTCATCCCAGGAGTAAATCTGGAAGCGCTCCACGCCTGATGCCGCCGCCACCCGCTCCAGCAAGGCGATCACGATCTCCCGGTAGGAGGCGGCGCCACCCACCCCTAGCAATTCGGCCGCCAGGGGCACCAGCCGCTCCAGGAGCATTCTCCTCACGGGCATTTCGGCAGGAAGGCCGATCTCCTCCCTGATAGTGGTCAACCGGTCATCCCCGATCCCGAGCAGCAGATGTAGAAAATACTCCTCATCCCGGCCTACCTCGAGGTAGTACCTGCGGCCCTGGTAGCCCTTGAAAACTTTGAGAGTGTCAAAATGGCCCAGCTTGATGTTTTTTGCGGCCCGTTCCCGGGAAAAATCCAGCATCCCGCCTAGGCTCTCGCTGGGCTTGATATAGGTCACCTCGACATCCTTCGTTTCCTGCCACCTGGCGCGGCTGAACCCACCCAGCCTGACAGCGACGATCCGGGTAAAACCCCGGGCCGCCAGGAGGTCGATCGGCAGATTGTCATAGAATCCGCCGTCCAGGACCAACCTGCCGTCGATATGCTGTCTCTTGAAGACGGGTAGCCTGGCGCTGGCCAGGAGATAGTCGATCAACTGCCCCGTGGGCACAGCGTCGATATAAATTTTCAGGGGGCTCCAGGTAGACAGGGAGACGGTGACAAATCCGAACTCCAGGCCGGCGGCCCTGACCCTGGCCTCGTCGATAACCTCACCCATCAGAAGGCGCAGGGGGGCCGTGTCAATCCCGTCCCTGAAGATGCTCTTGAACCGCTGCAGCAGGCTGGAGGCATCATTCGGCGAGATCTCCAGCCGCTTCAGCCGCTCATATAGAGCCTCGTCGATGCTCAAGATCCGGGATAGCCTGATCTCGCTCCAGATCTCCAGGGCGCGGTCGAGGTCCCCCTGTACCATCATCGCCCCGTTCAGGGCGCCCACCGAGGTTCCGGCCACCCCCCCATATTCCAGTCCCAATTCTCTTATGGCCTGCCAGGCACCCACCTGGTAGGCGCCCCTGGCCCCGCCGCCCTCCAGGACGATACCGTACACGTCGCTCATGCCAATAAGTCACCCCCCCCCATTACATGTGCGTCATAAGTGTTCTCCAACAGAGTCGGGATTCCTGCATTGATTCCTCACGCGTTAAGCTGAGCAGTTTTTGGAACAGCAAAAAGCCGCAACCATCCAGTTGCGGCGCTTGACTGATCCCGGCCGGAGAGGCCGCTTGCCTATCTGAAACCGGCTCTATTTTTCTCTTTCCTTCTCCAGTTCCGCCTTGTGCTTTTCGATGATCTCCTCAGCCAGCCTGGCAGGAGTCTCGTCATACTGGAAAAACTCCATTTTAAAGGTGCCGCGCCCCTGGGTGATGGATTTCAGGACGATGGCGTAATCCGCCAATTCGGCCAGGGGAGCCGTGGCCCTGATTACCTGGACGCCGCCGTCCCGGGATTCCATCCCCAGAATCCGGCCGCGCCTGCTGTTGAAGTCTCCCATGATATCACCCATGAACTGCTCCGGAACCGTCACCTCCACATTCATGACCGGTTCCAGCAGCACCGGGTTCGCCTTCTCCATACCGTTCTTGAAGCTCAGGATCGCGGCCAGCTTGAAAGCCAGCTCCGAGGAGTCCACCGGGTGGAAGGACCCGTCGTAGAGGGTTGCCCTGAGTCCGGTGACCGGATAGCCCGCCAGCACCCCTTCGTTCAAGGCCTCGCGCACGCCCTTTTCCACAGCCGGGTAGTACTGCCGGGGGACCGCCCCGCCAAAGACCTTCTCTGCGAATTCAAAGTCGCCTTCGGGCATGGGCTCCAGGGTCATCCAGACGTGGCCGAACTGGCCGCGGCCGCCGGTCTGTTTCTTGTGCCTGCCTTCAGACTGAACCGTGGAACGAATAGTCTCCCGGTAGGGAATCTTCGGTTTCTTCGAGGTTACCTCCACGCCAAACTTCTGCTGCAAGCGCTCCAGAACGATCTCCAGGTGGGTATCCCCCATTCCGGTGAGAATCGTTTCCTTCGTCTCCGTGTTCTTGGAGAGACGGATGGTGGGGTCGGCCTCCACCAGCTTGGCCATGGCGCTGCCGAGCTTGTCCTCGTCTACCTTGCTCTTGGGCTCGATGGCAAAGGAGAGGTTGGGTTCGGGAAAATCGATACCGGGCAGGATTATCACCTTATCCTTGCGGCACAGAGTATTGCCCGTGCCAGTCTCCTGGAGCTTGGCTACTGCGGCCAGGTCCCCGGCCTTGACTTCGGTGACGTTTTCCTGCTGCTTGCCGCGCATCACGAACAACTGGGCGATCTTCTCTTCCTTCTCCTTGTTGGCGTTGTATACCTGGCTATCGGATTTCAGAACGCCGCCAAAGACCCGGAAAAAGCTCACTTTGCCCACGTAGGGATCCGCCATGGTCTTGTAGACGAGCGCTGCCAACGGCTCCTGCTGCGGGTTGGCGCCCGGCTCGGCCAGGTCGGCCGGCGAGGGTATCACGTTGACTATAAAGTCCATCAGGTGCCTGATGCCGATATTGTTCAGGGACGAACCGCAGAGCACGGGAACCAGGCTCTGGGACTGGAAGGCCTTCTTCAATCCGGTGAAGATCTCCTCACCCGTCAGGGTCTCACCGTCCAGGTAGCGCATCAACAGCTCATCATCACCCTCGGCTGCTGCCTCCATAAGGTTCTGGTGGGCCTCCTGGGCGGCGCTGAGGAGATCGCCGGGGATCTCCTGCTCCTGGTAGGAACCATCCTTGTTGTACCGGTAAGCTTTCATCGTCAACAGATCGACAATTCCGGAGAATTGCGTCTCCGACCCGATCGGCAGTTCGACCGGTACAGCGTTGCACTTCAGGATATCCTTGACCTGGTCCAATACCCGGTCAAAGTTGGCGTTTTCCCGGTCCATCTTATTGATAAAGATCATTTTAGGAAGTTTCACCCGGTTGGCTTCCTGCCAGCCGATCTCCGTCTGCACCTCCACACCGGCGACGGCCTCGACCACTGTCATGATACTGTCCACCACTCTCAGGGCGCTCTTGACCTCGCTGAAAAAGTCAGCATATCCGGGAGTATCCAGAATATTTATCTTGCACTCCTTCCATTCGCAAGGAGCCATCGTCGTGCTGACCGAGATCTTTCTTTTAATCTCCTCGGGCAGATAGTCAGTAGTGGCGTTGCCCTCGTCAACCCGGCCCAGCCGCGTGGTGTGACCGGCGTTAAACAGCATCGCCTCCACCAGTGACGTCTTTCCGGCGCCTCCGTGTCCGATGATGGCCAGATTGCGCAAGCGGTCTGTTTCGTAGACTTTCAAGGCAGCTTTCCCTCCTCATTGGGGGACATTCCTCGCTGAGGCGCATCCCCATTCCTTATTAGGTAAAACGCGAAAATACGCCGCACAGGACGTCTTTTTGCAAAAAACTGCAAATACACTGCAGGATTCAAACTCCGCTTCGCTTCGTTTGAATTAGCCATGTGCCTGTTTGCGAAGCAAACAAATGGCACGGCACAATAATCCATAATAACTTCGCTCATCAGAAGGATGTACACCGCATTCTTTCAGGCCGGGCGGCAAGCCCGGATGCGGTGGATTGAACTCCTACTGATTTACCCTAAACCCATCACCTGCATATATGGGGGGCATCAATGCGAAGTTATTATATTATAATTTACCAGTGAAGTCAATTTAGGCACTCGAATACCTATAATACAAGGGTTTTAAAAAAATAGGTACATTTAGGTAACATCGTACACCTCCTAACCGCTGTTTACGGGTGTTAAAGCCTGCGACGATTTCGAATATTGTTTTCTGCCAGAGATGCCCCGTAAAGCTCGCTGCCCTTCACCCCGAGAGCCGCTTTGAGCTGCTCGGCATAGTCCAGCAGCAACTCTGCCGTCTCACGGGGATTCTTTATACCCCTCAAGACAAATATGGGCTCGGCAGCATCGACCGAGAAGAGCAGTATCCTGCCAGTTTTGAAAATCAGGTCCAGCAGGGAGCGCTCCATCTTGACGTCCATTATCCTGTATAGCGGCAGTTGTTCCTCCTGCTGTAAGAGCACCCCTCTCTTGATGATCAGTTTTTCATGCACGATCTCATACCACTCAAAGATGATCGGCAGTCCCCACCATCGAGCCCGGTCCTTCCAACGGGGAATAGTATTCATAATAGCAGTGTCCGCAGTGTCCGCAGTGTCCACGTCAAGCCACCTCCTGCCACCTATTATTCCATAAAAATGGTGGCCCGGATATACCGGACCGTCTGTGTCTTTTCCCTCAGATTGCAGCAGCTTCCCGGAGACTGATAAGCCGCATCAAGGCTAAAATCTTATTCTACGCTCGGAATACTTAGGGCGCATGGGCCGGTGGCACACTTGCCGCAGACGTGACAGAGACCCAGGTCCGGGAAGTGATCGTTGACTTCGAGTAGATAGCGATAGCACCTCTGCCTATCGAACCCGTCCGTAGTGAGTGCCCCGCTGGGGCAGCGCCTGATACAGGCATCGCAGGGGCCGCCCCTCCAGGTCAGGCAGATCTCCCCAGTCGGATCAGCAGTTCTCTTATGTGGAGCCAGAGTCTCTTCCGGCAGGGCTGCATCGGTCACCAGACTCCCCAGGCGTCCGGCGCAACCGGCCCTGGTGATCAGCATCCGGTGTCTGCCGAAGCTGCCCAGACCACATAAATAGGCCACGTGCTTGTGCGACCAGATGGACACCAACTCGACCGGATCAAAGTTATGGGTGGGCTGCTGCCAGGCAGCCATGATTCCTTTTTCAGCCAATGCGTCCCCCAAGGCGCCACAGACGGATTCGATCAGCCGGTTGGTCTCGATGTAAGCCTCAGCCCAGGCCCGGCTGACATAGGAATCCTCCCGCTGCAAACATACCAGTTCGCTGTCAAAGGGCACAAAAAAGGCCACCACCGTTCGGGCGCCGGGCAGCAGGTCATGCGGAATCAGGTGGCCTGGACCGACAACATCACGCAATCCGGCGAAGCCTTGATCACTTGCTGCTGCAAAGCCTACCAGCGGCGTACGGTAGGCGGTCCGACCCCGGTAGCCGCCGACGACATCGACAATCGTCTCTCTGATAAAATTATCCATGTTCCCATCGCTCTCCGACTGTTTCTCATGATCCAATTTTACCACAGATGACTACCCGCTCTNNCTTTCATCCTACCCCACAAGGGGGTAGGTTTTCAGAGGCAAGGATCTATAAAAATGAGACATAGCCTCGAAGGCGGCTATTATGATATGATCTCATTAGAAAGTTTGAACAGTCCAGCGGATGAAAAACACGCCCGTTCAACGGCTCAGCAAGAGATCATTTTCCGGGAGGCAGAAACTGTGAACGATTCCTCAGGATGCGTTGCTGCTTTAAAAGAGATGCAGAAAAAGAGGGCTGCCGTCAGTCCGATGAATGAAAGGATCGCCAGACTCCGGGAGCGGAGCATGCGGGCTGAAGTCCGAATATCCGGCGAAAGGGCGGCATTAATCACCAATTTTTATCAGAGTGGAATCGCCGCCGGAAAATCGTTTCCCGTTCAGCGGGCACTGGCTTTCAAATACCTGATGGAGCATGTCAGCCTGCCGGTTGAAGACGGTCAGTTGATCATCGGATTGAGAGGGACCGGGCCGCAGGAGGTTCCCACGTATCCCGAAATGTGCACGCACAGCCTGAAGGACCTGGAAATCTTAAATTCCAGGGCAAACATGCCTTACAGGGTGGATGATCAAACCGCGGAATTATATAAAACCAAGGTAATTCCGGCCTGGAAAGGCAATGCCTTGAGAGACATAATCTTTGACAACCTTTCCGGCGAGTGGCTGGATGCTTATCAAGCGGGGATCTGGACGGAATTTATGGAACAAAGGGCCCCCGGTCACACCGCCGGCGGCGAAAGAATTTTTGCCAGCGGCCTTCTTGATGTGAAAAAAGAAATCAGAGCAAAAATGCTGGAGCAAAAGACGAGCGAACCGGAGTACTTTGATAAGATCGAAGAGCTCAAGGCGATGGATATCGCGGCAGACGCCATGCTGACCTATGCCGGGCGCTATGTGGAAATACTCGAAAAAATGGCCGGGGAAGAAGAGGATGACGAGAGAAAAAAGGAATTAACTGAAATGGCAAGAATCTGCCGCCGCGTCCCCGCCCACGCCCCGCAAGATTTCTGGGAGGCGCTTCAGCATTACTGGTTTGTCCACCTCGGCGTAGTTTATGAAACAAACCCCTGGGACTCTTACAACCCTGGCCGGCTGGACCAGCATCTATATCCGTTTTACGAAAAAGATCTGGCGGAGGGGAAGCTAACCAGGGAAAGGGCAAAAGAACTCCTGGAGGCTTTCTGGATCAAGTTCAACAACCAGCCGTCGGTACCGAAAGTCGGGGTCACGGCCGAAGAAAGCTTCACCTACACCGACTTTACCAAGATCAATATTGGCGGGCTGAAAAAAGACGGCGCCGATGGCGTCAATGAAATCTCCTACCTGCTGCTGGATGTCCTTGACGGGATCAGGACAATGCAGCCCAACACCGCAGTGCTGGTAAGCGATAAAAACCCCGAACGCTTCATCCGGAAAGCGTTGAAAGTAGTCCGCCCCGGATTTGGGGAGCCGCCCTTCTTCAATTTTGACGGCGTCATCATCAAAATGCTAAGACAGGGTAAAAAGCTTGAAGACGCCCGCACCGCCGGGGTCAGCGGATGCGTGGAAACGGGGGCGTTTGGAAAGGAAGCCTATATCCTGACGGGATATTTCAACCTGCCCAAAATCCTCGAAATTACCTTGAACAACGGTATTGACCCGCAGAGCGGAAAAAGACTCGGCCTGGAGACGGGAAATCCGGCAGGCTTTCAGACCTACGACGAACTCGGTGAGGCTTTTATCAAACAGGTCAAATATTTCCTGGATATCAAAATGCAAGGCAACGACCTCATCGAAGCGCTTTTTGCCAAGTACATGCCCGTTCCCTTCCTGTCGCTCTGGACTGACGACTGCGTTGCCAGAGCCAGGGATTACAACGCCGGGGGCGCCAGATACAATACCCAATATGTGCAAATAGTTGGCCTGGGCACCCTGGCGTACGGTTTGACCGCCATCAAGTACCACGTTTTTGACAAGAAGACCTTTTCCATGCCCGAATTGCTTGCCGCCTTGAGACAAAACTTTGCAGAAAAGTATGAAGTGATGAGGCAGATCATCTTGAACAAAACCCCCAGGTACGGAGAAGACGATGATTACACCGACGCCATCGCCAAGAAAATAGTTAACGATATAGTGGAGATGATTGAAAGCTACCCGCCGTCTCCGGTCAGAAGGGCATCAAAAAGGGCTTACTTCCTGCCTACCACCGCCCACGTCTATTTTGGCAAAGTTACGGGCGCCACCCCTGACGGAAGAAAAGCCGGCATCCCGGTCTCTGAAGGCATTTCCCCGGTTCAAGGCAGCGACAAAAAAGGAATTGCCGCGGTTTTCAGGTCCGTTTCCAAGTGCGACTGGGACAAGACCGGCGGAGCGCTCCTCAACCAGAAACTGACCCCGGACCTGCTTGAAGGTGAGGAAAACCTGGAGAAGCTTGCCCAGCTTATCAAAACCTTCTTCAACATGGGAGGGCATCATGTCCAGTTTAATGTGGTAAGCGTGGCTCTGCTCCGGGAGGCCCAGCAGCGGCCGCAAGACTTCCAGGACCTGATGGTCAGGGTGGCCGGCTACAGCGATTACTTTGTCAATCTGCCAAAAGGCTTGCAGGACGAGATTATTGCCAGGACTGAGCATAAAGCAGTATAAGGTTGGGATGTGCTGACAGATGGCCTCCGGATCGATCTTCAACATCTCAAGATATGCCGTGCACGACGGACCCGGGATCAGGACAACGGTATTTCTCAAAGGATGTCCTTTAAGATGCTGGTGGTGTCACAACCCCGAGGGTGTTTCTCAAGAAAGATCACTGATGTTTTTCGAGTATAAGTGCATCCTGTGCAAAACCTGTGCCGGTGTTTGCCCGGCAGGGGCGTTCTCGTTTGCAAATAACCTTCATCATCTTGACCGCACAAGCTGCAATAATTGCGGCCTTTGTTCCGAAACCTGCCCCACGGAGGCCTTGAGCCATGCCGGGAGAATGATCGCGGTTACAGAGCTGATGCAAGAGATCGAGAAAGATGTCTTACTGTATGATAATTCAGGAGGAGGAGTGACTTTTTCAGGCGGGGAACCGCTGTTGCAGCATCTCTTCTTGAACGAAGCGCTTACGGAATGCAAGAACAGGGACCTTCGAACTGTGCTGGATACGTCAGGGTATGCTTCCGAAGCAGTATTGTCATCGGTCCTGGATCGTGTCGACGTGATTCTCTACGACCTGAAGCTGGCCGATGAGGAGGAACACAGAAAATACACCGGTGTTTCCAACAACCCCATCAAAGAAAATCTGCGGATGCTGGCGGACAGGGGCAGGGGCCGGGATGTTATCCTGCGCTTTCCCGTGATCCCCGGTATCACCGATACACAAAAGAATGTAGACGCTCTTGTGGAATTTATCTCCACACTGAAAGGCATCAATGAGATCGACCTGCTCCTTTTTCATGATGTAAGCGAAAAGTACCACAGGCTGGGCATGGAGTATCAAATGCCTGTGCGACAGGCTCCTGCGCCGTCAAAAATAAAGTACATCAAAGAAAGATTCGAATCAATTGGCCTGTACGTGAAAACGTGAACTGCGGCAGGTCATCCCCCGAGATAGGCCTTGACCACTTCGTCGTGGCCGGCCAGTTCTCCGGCCGGGCCGGACAGTTTGACCGAACCGGTTTCCAGAACGTAGCCTTTGTCTGCCATTTTGAGAGCCAGGCGGGCGTTTTGCTCCACCAGCAAGACCGTTGTTCCGGAGGCGGCGGTCTCCTTCAGGATATTGAAGATCAGTTGGACAAACAGGGGGGCCAGACCCAGCGACGGCTCATCCAGCATCAGGAGCCGCGGTTCGACCATCATCGCCCGGCCCATGGCCAGCATCTGCTGCTCGCCGCCGGAAAGAGTGCCCGCCAGTTGGTTTTTTCTTTCGGCCAGGCGGGGGAACAGATCCAGGATCATCTCCAGGCGGGACTTGAGATAGCTCTTTTCCCGGCGCCGGGAAAACCCTCCCAGGTCGAGGTTCTCCAGCACGGTCATGTCGCGAAAGACGCGCCTGCCCTCGGGAACATGCGTGATTCCCAGGGAGACTATCTTGTCGGGGGGCAGATGATGAATTTCCCGCCCATCAAACAGAATGCGACCGTGATGGGGAGGATTCAAGCCGGAAATGGCACGCAGGGTGGTGGTTTTGCCAGCCCCGTTGTTGCCCAGGATCACCACGATCTCCTTTTCCTCCACAGTAAGGGAGATATCGCTGACAGCCTGGATCTTACCGTATGAAACGCTCACTCCGTCCAGTTCAAGAAGCGGCATCGAAATCCTCTCCCAGATAGGCATTGATCACCTGCTCGTCATTCCTCACCGTTTCCGGCGGTCCTTCGGCGATCTTCCGGCCGTAATCCAGCACCACGATGTGGTTGGATATCTGCATGACCATGCCCATATTGTGGTCGATCATCACGACGGTGATCCCCAGTTGTACAATCTCCCGGATCAGAGCCAGCAGTCTTTCCTGCTCGTTGTGGTTCATGCCCGCCGCCGGTTCGTCCAGCAAAAGGAGCTTCGGCTCGGAGGCAAGTGCCCTGGCTATTTCCAGGCGGCGCTGATCCCCGTAGGGTAGTTGCCGGGCCTGGTAATCGTAAAAATCGGTCAAACCGACGAATTCCAGCCACCGAAAACTTTTTTCCCGGACATTCCTTTCGTCGCGCCGCGATCTTCCGGTTCTGAATAGACATCGCAAGAGGCCGCACCCGGTCCGGGTATGCTGTCCGGCCGCCACGTTCTCGACCGCGGTTAGGGCGTTGAAAAGCCTGATGTTTTGAAATGTCCGGCAGATACCGCGTTCGGTAATCTGATACGGGGGGCGCCCCACGAGATTTTCCCCTCCGAAAAGGATTCGTCCGCCGGTCGGCCTGTAAAAACCGGTGATGCAGTTGAAGACACAGGTTTTGCCAGCCCCGTTGGGACCAATCAGGCTGGTGACCTGTCCCTTAGCCACCGAAAAAGAGAGGTCCGAAATCGCCATCAGGCCGCCAAAGGTGAGGGTCAGGTTTTCCACCGTCAGGATGTTCATTCTCCCCCACCCCCCAAAGAAAGCGCAGACCCGTTGCCGGGCTTCTTCCCGGCCGTCTTCCCGACCAATGGTTTGAACACGCCCCGGATATTCTCCGGCCACATACCCTGTGGCCGCAGGATCATGAAAACGACCATCAGCAAACCGAAAACGAGCAGCCGGAAGAGGGCCACACCCCTCAGCAACTCAGGCAGCACGACGACCAGCACCGCCCCGACAAGAACCCCCGGAATGCTCCCCAAGCCTCCCAGGATAACAGCGATCAGGATCAGCACCGACTGGCTGTAGCTGAAACTTTCCGGAGCAATGGCCGTCATGCTGACTGCATACACAGCGCCGACCATGCTCCCCCACATCGCTCCGGTAATGTAGGCGTAGAGCTTGAACAGGGCGGTATTGACCCCCATGGCCATGGCGGCGTCCTCGTCTTCGCGGATATAATGCCAGGCCCTGCCCACCCGCGAGTACCGCAGGGAATAGGCGCCCACCACGCCGAGCACGACCAGGATGATCATCATATAATAGTAGTCAGTCATGGAGAAGGCATGCGCCCCCAGCCTGAGTGGATGAATTCCGAAAATTCCGGTCGCCCCACCGGTAATTTTCAGGTTCGTGGCCAGGAGCTGGACGATCTCCCCGAACCCCAGGGTGACGACGGCCAGGTAGTCGCTCCGGAGGCGCAGAGTCGGCCCTCCGATGATCACCCCGGCCAGGGCGGCGCCGAGGATACAGAAGGGGATACAGAACCAGAACGAGAAATGCAGGTGGGTCATCAGGATCCCGGTTGTGTAGGCGCCGATGGCGAAGAAAGCTGCATAGCCCAGATCCAGCAGGCCGCAATAACCGACCACCATGTTCAAGCCGATGGCCAGCACCATGTAGAACTCGATCTGCACCCCCAACTCGATATAGTAGGGATTCCGGACCAGCAGCGGGACCAGGAGGCCGGCAATCAGAGCCACACTTCCTGCTGTTAAAGAGTGCCTACCCTTAGCCATCACATCCGACCCCCGATTTTTTCACCCAGAATTCCTGTCGGCTTGAAAACGAGCAACAGAATGAGCACGCCAAAAGTAAAGATGTTTTCCCACTGGGAGCCCAGGTAGGCGCTCCCAACAGCTTCCAAGACCCCCAGGACAAAACCGCCCACCACCGCTCCCGGAATATTCCCGATGCCGCCGAGCACGGCCGCCGTAAAGGCCTTGAGTCCAATGTCAAAACCCATCATAAAGTCGATCTCTTTATAATACAGGCCGGCCATCACCCCCGCGGCCCCTGCCAGGATGGAGCCCAGGAGAAAGGTCAGGGTTATGATCTGGCTGATGTTAATGCCCATGAGTTGAGCCGCATCCTTGTCCAGGGCGATGGCACGCATGGCCTTGCCGAAAATCGATTTCTGCACGAAAATCTGCAGGCTGGCCATCAACACCAGGGACGCCGCAAATATCAACACCTGCATGTAAGTGATGCTGGCGCCGAAAACAGAAAAACCGGCAGGTGACGAGGTGAAGGGGTAGACCAGGAACTGGGAACCCCAGCCCGGAGTCGCCAGCACGCCGTTTTCCAGGATCAGGGACATACCCAGGGCGCTGATCAGCAAACTGAGGATGGGCGCCTTGCGCAGGGGTTTGTAGGCGATCCTTTCCACCCCGGCACCCAGAACACCGACCACGATCATGGCCAGGACGAAGGCGAGCACCAGTCCGAGGGCTGTACCGCCTCCCTTGCCGAAAAGCAGGGAGAGCACTGTGAATCCAATAAAGGCGCCCATCATGTACAGGTCACCGTGGGCGAAATTAATGAGCCTGATGATGCCGTAGACCATGGAATAACCGAGGGCGACCAAGGCGTAAAAGGACCCTANNCTTTTTGATGAGTATCTGCGTAAAAAAGTGCATGAACCCATGAAGTCTCCCTTCCCGTAATATAGTGCTGAGCGCTGAGTAACGAGCAACGAGCGATAAGTCTTTCCGGCTCGTCACTCGTCACTCGTTACTCATCACTCGTTACTTTTTATTGTGGCCGGTTTGGCTGCTGCGGGTTCAGAACGTATTGACCACCTTTGACAACAAGGACGACTTCCGTACCGTGTTCTCTCGTGCCGTCTTGAGCAAACCCCAAGGTTCCGGTCAACCCCTGGTAATCATTGGTCTGGTGCAGGGCCTGGATGACTTTGGTCTTGTCCGTCGAGTTGATCGCAGTGATGACGTGGTGGAGCAACATAATGGCGTCGTAGGCGTCGGCCGCATACGGGCCCGGGTCCTGATTGTACAGTGACTTGTACTGCGCGATCCAGTCCTTGGCGTTGGGCAAGAGATCGGCAGTGGGTGTACAGGTCACGAACACACCTTCGGCATTCTGCGCTCCGGCGATGTCGATCAGCTTTTGATCCCAGGAGCCGTCACCGACCACGATCTGACTCTTCAGTCCCGCCTGCCGCGCCTGTTTGATCAGGAGGCCGCCTTGGGAGTAATACCCCGTGAAGTAGATCGCTCCCACGTTCACGGATTTGAGCTTGCTGATCAGAGACGACAGATCGACCTGGGTAGCGGGAACCGATTCCTTATCAGCAACCGTGCCTCCGTCCGCGACCACATCCTGATCGGTAAGCTGCGCCAGGTTAGTCGCAAAGGCGGACTGGTCGTCAATCATCGCGACCGCTTTCGCTCCCAGGGTCTTGACCATGAAGTCGGCCGCTGTTTGCGCCTGGATCGCGCCGCCGCAGTTGATCAGAAAGACATTGTTAAAGCCCTGCGACGTAAGGCTGGAAGCATTAGCATCCGGCAGCAGGTAGGGCAGGCCGACATTGTTGTAGATAGGCTCGCACGGCAGGGCCGCCCCGGAGGCATATTCTCCCACGACAGCGTCCACATTCATGGAGACCAGTTTGTTGGCCGCGTTGACTGCAGTTTGCGGATCGCTGGCGTCGTCCTCTTCGACTAGCTTAATCTGACGCCCGAGCATGCCGCCTTGCTTGTTGAGTTGATCGGCCGCCATCTTCATGGCGTTGTACATATCGGTACCCATGTCGGCGGTCGATCCGGTCATGGGTTCCGGACACCCGATCACATAGTCCTGGTTATTGGAACTGGTGGATGCGGCATGACTGCAACCAGCCACCGCCACCAGAACGAACACGAGGACCAGGGAAAGAAGCAACCCGATCAGTTTCTTGCTCATGAAATTACCTCCTGCACTCGCGGCAAACGCCGCGGTAAAACTCGCATTTCGTCAAATCCCCTCTAGTAAATTACACATTTAAGGATAGCCGACTGGTAGAAGCATTAACCACCCCCTTGCGCTGTTTTTCGCTTTGTTCTGCGAGGAATTAAAGTATTTAAATTCTTGATTATTAAAAAAATTCCTGCCAAAATAGTTGTTTTTATTTGCCAAGCCCGCCACGACAAAGCTAGAACCCTTGATCTCAAGGATTCTTCGGGACTGTTCTGGATAGTATTTGTGATCAATTGATGCATTAAAACCCGCTCGGCCTTGGTATCACTTAATTTTTTAAAAACATATAATTTACCAGTGAAGTCAAAAACAACTTGTCATCTGCCTGCATGAAAATTTGGTCTCTGCCCAAACTAGATCCAGGTGCGCAAAAGGAGGTTTCTATGGGGCGCCGAAACGGTAGTTTGATGTCTGAAGCTCTCAAGTACGAACTGGCTAAAGAAATGGGAGTGCATGATACCGTACAGCAAGAGGGTTGGGGAAGCGTACCATCCCGAATGTGTGGCTCACTGGTAAGCCTCGCCATCGCCAGAGCGGAACGCAGCGTCCAGGCACAGAACCGGTAACGCACATTAAACCTGCGCACCAAACCGGGGGACGGGAAATCCCCCGGTTTCCTTTAATCTGCATAGCGAGTGCAATTTATCCATGATGACTACCCGCTCTAATACCCCGCTTCCTCCGCATCCAGGCCTTTGGCCTGGCCTGAAAGAATGCGGAGTACATGGGCGCGTCCCTGGTTCAACACTTCTTTTTGGGTTCGTATAACCGGAGTTCATCTGCTTTTAGATATAAAGCCCCCACCGGACAGACCTTCACACAGGCCTCGCACTGAGTGCAGATCGAATCGGCCAGGCAGCCGTCCTCAAAGGTGGCCATCTTCCTGGCGATCCCCCTCCTGATAAATCCGATCGCTCCGACCCGGACCTGCTCCTGATCAGCCCAGATACAGCGCCCGCAGAGAACACACTTGCCGGCATCGTAATTGAAATGCCTCGGGCTTTCATCGATGGGCACATCCTGCAGCAGCGAGCGCAGGCGGGTGAGCTTCAGCTTCAAACCGCGCTCCCTGGCAATCTTTTGCAGTTCACAGTGCTTGTTCTTGGCGCACTTGGCACAGTGCAGGCGATGATTGGACAACAGCAACTCGAATCCCGTTCTCACCAAGCGGTCGACCCCGGGGCTGCGAGTCTTGACGACCATCCCCTCGCTCACTGCAAGGGTGCAGGAGGTGACCGGGCCCCGCAGTCCTTCCACCTCCACGAAACATAGCCGGCAACTAGCAACGGTGCGCTCCGCCTCACGCAGGTCGCACAGATGGGGAATGTAGATCCCGTTGTCGAGGGCGGCCCACAGCAGCCTCTCGCCCTCGGCGGCCTTTACCTGCCGGTCGTCAATGGTCAGCGCCACTTCCCTGCTCAACTTCGCTCATCCCTTCCTCAACAGCCTCGGCAACAACTTCTTCGACAACCGGCGGCGACAGCTTCACCACCGCCTTATACTGCGGCGGACAGGCGGACACGCAACTGTTGCACTTGACACACTTGTCCGGGTCGATTCCTTTCAGCATGTCAGGACGGGTATAGATCGCCTCCACCGGACAGCTCCCGATACAGACATTGCAGAGCTTGCTGCACATTTCAGGAATAATCCGGTAGCTGATCAGGTCCTTGCACATCAGGGCCGGACAGCGCCCCTCCCGGATATGAGCCTCGTATTCCGGCCGGAAATAGCGGATGGTGGTCAGAACCGGGTTGGGGGCGGTTTTGCCCAGACCGCACAGCGAGCCCAGCTTGATGTCCTCGGCCAGTTCCTGGAGCAGGTCGATATCCTCATCCTTGCCCTGGCCCCTGGTGATCTCCGCCAGGATATCCAGCATCTGCTTCGTTCCCAGGCGGCAGAAGGTGCACTTGCCGCAGGACTCCTTCTGGGTGAAGTCCACGAAGAAGCGGGCGATCTCCACCATGCAGTCGTCCTCGTCCAGCACGACCATGCCGCCGGAGCCCATCATCGCCCCCGCCTGCTGCAGCGAATCGAAGTCGATCGGCAGGTCCAGGGAGGACTCGGGCAGGCAACCCCCGGAGGGGCCGCCGATCTGCACCGCCTTGAACTTTCTCTCATTCTTGATCCCGTTGCCCACATCGTAGACCAAGTTGCGCAGGGTGGTGCCCATCGGCACCTCGGCCAGACCGGTGCTGACAACCTTGCCGGCCAGGGCAAAGACTGCGGTTCCGGGGCTATTGGGAGTTCCGATGCTCCTGAACCAGGACGCCCCGTTCCGGATGATGTGGGGCACGTAGGACAGGGTCTTGACGTTGTTGATCAGGGTTGGCCTGCCGTGCAGTCCCGAAGTGGCCGGGAAAGGCGGCCGGTGGTTGGGAAGGCCGGCCCGGCCATGGATCGAGGCGATCAGGGCAGTCTCCTCGCCGCACACAAAGGCCCCCGAACCCTGAAACAGTTTGATCTCCAGGTTGAACCCGCTTCCCAGGATGTCCCGGCCCAGCAACCCCCACCCCTGGGACTGCTCCAGGGCGGTCCTGAGCCGTTTGATGGCCAGGGGGTATTCCGCCCGGACATAGATGTAGGCCTGCTCCGCCCCCACCGCATAGGCGGCAATGGTCAACCCCTCCAGCACCTGGTGCGGGTTCGATTCCAGCAGCGCCCGGTCCATGAAGGCGCCGGGGTCACCTTCGTCGGCATTGCAGATCGCGTATTTGGGTATTCCGGGAACGTTCTTGCAGGTCTCCCATTTGACTCCCGTAGGAAAGCCGGCGCCCCCGCGCCCCCGCAGCTTCGATTCCTTGATCTCAGCGATCACCAGGTCCGGCTCGGTAGTCAGGACCTTGGCCAGGCCGCTGTAGCCGTCTCTCGCCAGGTAATGGCCGATCTCCCCGGGATCGATCAGGCCGCAGTCAGCCAGGATGATCTTGTGCTCGTAAATTCCCCGGGGATAATCGGCAAAGGTCGGAAAGACGTCATTTGGTTCCAGCGCCGCCATGGCGAACTCGTAGCAGGGGTCATCGCTGACCAGGTAATCGTTGACCAGGCGGCGTGCCTTGCCCTCATCGAGCGAACCGTATACGAGCGGCGGATAGCCCGGCTTGAGGATTACGGCCAACGGTTCGGCATAGCAATGCCCCATGCAGCCGGTTTCCGTCAAAACAACGTCCAGGTGGTGTTTGTCGATCTCCTCCTGAAATGCGGCCAGCACGGCGAGCGCCCCTGCCGCCCTGCCACAGGTGGCCGTCCCCAGCAGGATCACCGGCTTCTCCCGGCCGGCTTCAACCTTCTGCTTGGCCTCCGACTGCAACAGGCGGTAAGCCTGTTCAACTGCCTCCGTGCCGCTCATGCTTCCCGACCTTCTTCCCGCTGCTGCTCTGCTTCCCGCTGCTGCTCTGCTTCCTGTTCCTTCTTCTCTATTTCGAAGGTCAACAGTATGCCATCCACCCGGATCGGCGAAACCTTGGCCTCCACCTTCTCGTCGACGACCACCACCGGCGCCAGGGCGCAGCAACCGACGCAGGCCACTCGCTCCAGGCTGTACTCCCGGTCCGGCGTCGTCTCCCCTTCGTGAATGGACAGGCGCCGTTCAAAGGATTCCAGGATGATGTGCCCCCCCATCATATGGCAGGCTGTGCCCAGGCAGACCTCGACCCGGTGCTTGCCCGGCGGGTTCAGGCGAAACTGGTTATAGAAGGTGCCCACCCCGAACACTTCTACCTCGGGCAACTGCATGTCTCCGGCGATCCGTTGCATGGCCAGTCTGGGAAGATAGCCCAACCGGTCCTGCACACCCTGGAGAACGGGAATCAGGCTCTCGCGCCCTGTGCCACAGCTTTGCAGTACAGCCCCGACCGCAGTGTGGATCAACTCCTCCTCGCCTTCAATCAGGTCCATTGCTCTCATCATCCCCCTCCCCGCGGAAATACTTCGTCATTCCGGCTCTTTTTCCTGCTTTGCCCCCGCTTTCCCACTGTTGTTCCGCATATATTCCTGGAAAGACAACAGGTTTTCCTTATTTTCAGCCAGCCGGTCCAGGGTTTTGTCCACGTAATCTTTCTGGTAGTGGTCTGCGTCCAGCAAGAACAGGGCGCGCGCCCAATCCAGACCCTCTCCGGCGCCCGGAACCGGATGATATCCGGCATCCCTGGTCCTGGCCACCGCCAGAGCGATCTCTTCCCGTAGGCCATCTAAAACCACTGGGTTTTTGATCCTGATGATCGAGGCCTCCTGCTCGATGGTGGGAAAATTCAGGTACAAAAAGACGCAGCGCCTGCGCAGGGCTTCCGAGAGTTCCCTCTCCCCGTTGTTGGTGATGATTACCACTGGTTTCCGCACCGCCTTGATGGTGCCGATCTCCGGCACAGAGATCTGAAAGTCCGACAACACCTCCAGCAGGAATGCCTCAAAATCCGGGTCCGACCGGTCAATCTCGTCGATCAGGAGAACCACCGGCTCATTGGCGGTTATTGCCTGCAACAGCGGCCGCTGCAGGATATTAGGCAGGGTAAACAGGTCGTCCTCCCGGACTGATCCGCTACGGGCAGCCAGGTGGATTTTTACCAGTTGACGCTGAAAGTTCCAGTCATAGAGAGCCTTGCTCTCGTCCAGCCCTTCGTGGCATTGCAGCCGGATCAACCTGGCGCCGCAGATCCTGCTCAATGCCTTGGCCAGGTCAGTCTTCCCCACCCCCGGCGGACCGCTGACCAGCAGCGGCTTCTCCAGCCTCAGGGCCAGGTAGACGACGTTCAGGTCATCTTCGTCGATGACAAACCCGGCGCTTTCAAAACCCTGGCGCAATTCCCGCAGCTCAATCTGCATGACTGTTGACTCCTTCCCACCTTTACTTTCTGGGAGCGGTAATGAAGTATAATACCCCGAAACAGGCTGCAAATATCACGATAAAGGCAAAAAACGCGGCAATAAAAGCAGTTTTTATGAAGCTATCGACGATAGTGGCTGCCAAAGCTAGAGAAAATGGAAAGACTAGGTCGCGCCCCGAAAATATCCCTTTGCGCAGTTTGGAAAAGTTCAAGATCAGGTAGAAAACCAGGGTCAAAGTCAGTATTTCAAAGACAAACACCTATTGCTCTCCCTTGAGGTCGAGTGTCATTTCCCTCAGTAGGTCCAAGGCCCGGTAGTTGGTGAGGTCTAGGTGGATGGGCGTGATGGAGATCATCTTTTTCCCGATTGCGGCCACATCGGTATCCACAGCATCAGCCTCGTCTTCGGCGTCCATGATATTCCCATTCAACCAGTAGTATTTGCGTCCACGGGGATCGGTCCTGACCTCGAAAGAGTTCCGGTACCTCCTCGATCCCAGCCTGGTGATCCGCACGCCCTCAACCTCACTGGCCGGCAGCGAGGGAACGTTGACATTAAGCAGCGTGTCTCTACAGATACTGGAGTGCAGTACCTTGGGAATCAACATTTTGGTAAAAAGGGCGGCGTACCTATAGTCGGGGCGCTCGTATTCGGCTACCGATACTGCCAGTGCCGGGATACCCAGGATGATCCCCTCGAGGGCGCCGGATACGGTCCCGGAATAGAGAACGTCGATTGCCAGGTTCGGTCCCCGGTTGATGCCGGCAACGACCAGGTCCGGCCTTTCTTCCAGCAAACAGTTCACCGCCAGCTTGACACAGTCGGCCGGAGTACCGTCGACCGCCCAGGCCCGGCCTTCAAACATGGGGAGATGCTCTGCCCGCAGCGGTCTGTCAACGGTAATGCCGTGGCCGGTCGCGCTTCTCTCCCGGTCTGGCGCCACCACGGTGATTTCAGCGATCTCTTTCAGCGCAGACCACAGTTCGGCAAGACCTGCCGCGTAAATACCGTCATCATTGGTCAACAGGAGCTTCAATCGTTCACCCCGCTTATGAAAAAAGCGCCTGGAAAGGCGCCTGACTTCCAACCAGTCCCGTCAATCAATCATGCCTTCCCCTGATCAGGGAGAACGCCTCAGCCCTGGTAGCCTCGTTGGTCTTGAAGACACCGCGTACCGCCGATGTCAGAGTCTTGGAGCCGGCTTTCTTGATCCCGCGCATGGTCATGCACATATGCTCCGCATCCACCACCACGATGACACCAAGTGGGTCAAGCGCATCCATGATCGTATCGGCGATCTGCGAGGTCATCCGTTCCTGGAGCTGTGGCCTCTTGGCGAACCCCTCAACCACCCGGGCCAGCTTGCTCAAGCCCGTGATCTTGCCCTGGCGCGGGATATAGGCAACGTGGGCGACGCCGTAAAAAGGCAAAAAATGATGCTCGCACGTGGAGTATATCGGTATATCCTTCACCAGCACCATTTCGTCATGATTCTCGTTGAAAAATACATTCAAATCCTCTTTCGGATCATACAACAGCCCGCAGAAGATCTCCTCATACATACGGGCCACCCGCTCCGGGGTGTTCTTCAAGCCTTCACGCTCCGGATCCTCGCCGATCCCCTCTAAAAGTAAGCGCACCCCGCGGATTATCTTTTCACGATCCATAGTACCATTTGGCTGATTACGCTGCACTGTATAATCCCCCCATGGCTCTCCCTTATGTGGACTGACTCAGCTAAAAGTTTAACACTTCAATCAAAAGTATTACAAGCCTCTTAATCCCTTACTACTGCCTGAAATTTTGAACTGCAATTCCAGTTTGATCACAGTTTGATCACATCTTATATATGTTTGTTTATTCCCATAAATGCCCGATAGTCTTTACTATTTCTGACTGCATGCCTGGTAGCCTATGCGCATAGCTTTTCATAATTGTCTCCGGCGCATCCCCCAGGCGCTCTCCAACGGAAATAGCAGTATGGCCTTTATCCAGCAACATTGAGGCAAGCGTATGACGCAATCCATGAATTGTGATATATGGCAACTTCATTATATTGCAATAGCGAACAAAGGAATAATAGGCACCGGTATGCGATACCTGCTTGCCATGGCGAGAGCAAAAAACAAAATTCTCTGGGTTATACTCTCCATCATAAAGGGATTTTTCCCTGTCCTGTTTAACCTTGTGTTCCAACAGCATTTTTATTACACCCTCGTTAAGGAGCACTTTCTTATACTGCGTCTTGATTTCGGAGAACCATCATCGCCTCTTCTTAAAGCTGTCTTGGCAATATGGATTTCTCCCTTTTCAAGATCAACATCTGCCCAACGCAGTGCTAAAATCTCCCCAATCCTGGCACCTGTGTCTAGCAGTAATACGAACAGAGCATCATACCTCAGCCTTAACGTCTCCCAGAACCAAATAAACTGCTTAGACTGGTTCTCATCCCATATGGGTTTCTCTTTGAAGTCCGGTTTGCTGAGGATAACATCTTCGCATGGGTTGTTGATCAGGTATCGGATGCTAGGTTTGCAGGCATACTTCATTGCAACATTGAGTTTTTGAAAGTACAACTGGATTGTGCTCTTTTCTATGTCATCTGCAAGTTTGTTTACTGCTTCTTGCAACATCAAGGTTGTTATGCCAGTAAGCATCCGATTTTCTCCAAGGTGTTTTTTGAATGCTTTGAATGCAGCCGCATAAGTTGAATATGTGTGCGGATTAATGCCCTTAATATTCTCCATATACTGGTTTAAAAATTCACCAAAAGTTATTTTATTTGGTATCCAGGAGAATTTTCCTTGATCAATTTGAGTAAGAATCTCACGCTGACGACGCTCAGCATCCTTGTGGCTACCTCTTACGGTCTCTGTTTTCTGCAGACGCTAGCCATCAGGCCCCGGTGGTAGATCGTACCTGAAACAATATGAATCACCACGCTTTTCAATCTTGCTACCCCGCACCTCTTATCTTCTCCTCCCTTCAAGGCCGGGCGGGATAGATATAATACTTCTACCCCTCCCGGTCAAATCCTTCTTTTACGAAAGAGATGCGGAGGAGCTGCCAAGGTTTAAAACGTTTTCTTTACGGATGCGAATCTGATGTCCGATCTTCACTGACGGAATGAGGCCCTGATGAAGGTAATTGTAAAATGTGCTGCGCTTGATCTTCAGAATCTTCATCGCCTCGACAGGTGTGAGAAAAATATCATCCTCGGTAAAGCTGCAATCTAGAGTGACTGCATTTTTGTTCATTGAAGTTTCACTCCTTTTTTATTGTTCGCTCCATTGGGAAATCTAACTCATTCGTGTAACCATCTTTTAAGACAAGCGATCCAATACAGGAAATCATCTGATCGTAGTAAGTTATGGCTGGCATAAATACGGCTGCTGACGATTTCTTTGTCAGCAGCCTGAGCATCCTTTGGGGACCAACCTCTAGATCCGTTCAAAGCACATATTTAAAGGGAAATTTGTGTTACAATAATCCTGAGGTGATATCTATGTCCGCTAAGGTTGATCAGATACTTCAGGACGTCAAGGGGCTCAATTCTTCAGAGTTAAGAGAGCTTCTGAGAAAGATGGCAGATAGCATAGAGCTTCACGGGTGGCTTCAATTGGCCGAACAGTCATTTTCCGATTGGGACAACCCGCAGGATGAAGTCTATGACCAACTATAATCCTGGAGATGTCCTGCTTTTACCATTTCCTT
>PLQY01000010.1:0-803 GCA_003160265.1 Peptococcaceae bacterium
TAAACCCAGGATGTCTTTTTCCGCGTTTCTGGTTAGGCGTAGTTCATTGTTCATACGGGAATGTTGCGCTCCTTGGCGAATTCCTCTATGGTCTTGGTGCGGCCTGCATGATATTCCTCAATAGCGTGTTCGGCCAGAGCATCGAAGGGGCTTATCGCCGGGGCCAGACGAACCTGCTTATCTTCCGGCTCATATTTAAGGAAAACAGTTCCTCCTATTTCCAATCCCAGGGCATCCCTCATGTTCTTAGGCAGGGTTACCCGGCCTTTGTTATCTATCCTCACAGCCACCTGGTTTGTATTCGCCATACCCGCAACCTCCTGCGTGGGAATATCCTACCTACCACTTATTATAAACCACCTTCATAAGAATTGACACTGCCTTGCTGACGTGCGTAAAGCAATTCATAAAAGAATCGGTGGCGACAATTAATTGTACGGAAGATATGAACGCACGGAGCACGGAGATCAGCGAAGCCTAATGTCGACGACGTGTGTTTATACCTTCGAGGCAAAGACCATCCACACGACAGGCTCACATGAACAAGGATGGACGGGGAGCATCGCCCATCGAAAGGCCGATAAGAGGGTGCAGCGCCCGGCCATTGCTAACGGGTAGGGGGGACGTCAGTCGACCGGGCCGGTCGCTCAGAGACCTATCCCTTTGGATGTGCTGGATGCCTACCACACGCTCTGGACGATCGAAGAATCCTTCCGGGTCATGAAAAGCACGCTCGAGGTGAGGCCGGTCTTCCACTGGACGCCGAAAAGGATCAGGGGCCACTTCATGGTCTGCTTCCTGTC
>PLQY01000010.1:819-74911 GCA_003160265.1 Peptococcaceae bacterium
GTCTACATCAAGGCCAAAAACCACTCTCTTGGAAACCAGATTTTCAAGGAACTCGGATTGAAACTTCCTAAAAACATCAGCATCAGGGAGGAGATTTATAGTTGCATCCAAATCAAGACGAACAAGGATACGTGGGGGCAACTTTGCCTTTTTTAAAAATAATAATGGCTTAAGATCAAGGGTTACCAGGCTTCAACTGTCAAAGTCGGGATAAAAAACCCGGGATTGTCCCGGGCCGTATCATGCTATATGGGCCTATCAAGTTATAATGCAGGCTTGATTATCCGGATCATGGAAGCAGACGCAGCGTTGCAGTTTTTTTGGCTGTAACCAGAGTAAAAAAAAAGACCCCTGAACCTTTTACGGTTCCGGGGCAGGAAAGCTCTATCGTCTGGGAGAAATGATAGGCAGTGGAAGCCGGATGGCGCCTGCAATCACCAAAGGAGAGAATGCCATTGACCAGTGGAGAGATCGTCCCATTTAACGAGGTTTGCCCGGACATAGATGAGATGCTGGTGATTCCTGTGCGCAATCACACGCTCCTGCCGGATGGCGATTACGGTCTGGTAGACGGTTTTTGCGCCGATCCGGATTGCGACTGCCGTGTCATCTACATTTTCGTGATGGCGGAATCCCGGCCGGGCAGGAAGCTAGCGTCGATCACTTTTGGTTGGGAACCCCTGGAGTTCTATCGGAAGTGGATGAGGGCAGACAAAATCGATGATGGTATTCGTGCCTTAAAGGGGCCCGCCTTGATGTCCATGGCCCCGCAGACCGATCTTGCCGATGCGTTGCTCGAATTGGTGGCGCCCAGACTACGGGAGCGTTCCTATGCCGATTTATTAAAGCGCCATTACCGGCTGTTCAAAGACTCCCTGCGCAGAAACCCTCCGCATCGGATCTTTGGCAGATGAAACTGACGGCGAAGGGGATGAACAAAAGTGCCGGTGTCAAGGAGTGGGAAGCACAGGAAAAGCAAAAAGGGGACGGATGGGCATCCATCTGCGTCGGCTTCCGCACAGTTGCAAGAGCAACCACTTGAGCGCTGCGCTATCAACCGCCACTGGCGGGATGCCCATATGGCGAGTATCGTCATTGTCCGGAAAACCACCGGTGGCTTTACAGCGGTATGGTTTCAGGTCGACACTTGGGGCTTGGGGCTTAAAGACGCTTTCATGCGCAACGGCCTGTCCTCGATAGCACTTGACCAGTTGCTGACATTTACTGCGGGCGCTGACGAATTGATCGACTGTCCGTTGCCATTGGCTCAAGAACTCGTATACGGTGGTTTGGCATGGGCACGCCAACGTGGCTTTAGGATCCCTGCCGCAGCCATGCGCTGCCTGGAAATACTTCCCGAGCCTGCGGTTGAACCCGATCTTTCCCGTTTTGGCATCAAGGATGAAACGCCTGTAAGTCTGGCAGCCATAAAGAAGTGGTTTTCACGCCGATAACCAGCGCTGTTTCACTACGGGTTATAGTAATCGATTATTGTCTGGCTATTGGTCAATATCATACTTTTGCTTGATCAAGAATCAGGAGAACTTTGGACTCTCAAGTGCTTAATATTTGCTTTTTTTATTCTTTTCTCGGTCTTGACCAATTACAATAGCGGTGTGTCAAGCGAGCATTTTCTGGAATTGTTTTACCACCTTTCCAATACTGAACTATGTGGTCAAGCCCACTTTCATATGCTGCGGCATACGGCGGCCACAATGATGTTGGAGCAGGGAGAACCGATCAAGCGGGTCAGTGAGATGTTGGGACATTCTTCGATAGCGATCACTGGCGACATTTATCAGCACATAGCACCGGCAGGGAGAAGACACGCGGCGTTGACGCTGGGAGCGGCGCTGTTCGGATCAGAGTAATTTACCCTGTCCGTGATATAATTGTGATATATTTACCAATGATAACCAAAACGGCAAGTCTCCCGAACCCTGGAAGGCTTGCCGTTATCTATGTTTTATGGTGCGCCCGGAGAGATTTGAACCCCCAACCTACAGATCCGTAGTCTGTTGCTCTATCCAATTGAGCTACGGGCGCACAATTTTCTTATTCTCATGGCGGAGGGGGTAGGATTCGAACCCACGGAGCCGTTAAGCTCAACGGTTTTCAAGACCGCCTCCTTAAACCACTCGGACACCCCTCCAAAGGGCAAAAACCAGCACGACGCTCGCACTGTGACGTCAGTATAGCATAGCCTCAGACCGCCTGTCAACGTGAGATGCGGTAACCTCCACGCTTCTCACATCACAGTTCGATCCGGTCGAAACCGCAATATGGACGCAACACCTCCGGAACGATCACCGAGCCGTCCTCCTGCTGGTAGTTTTCCAGGATTGCCACCATGGTGCGACCCACTGCCAATCCGGAGCCGTTCAGGGTATGGACATACTTGGGGCGGGCGCCGGTTTCCGGCCGGTAACGAATGTTTGCCCGCCGGGCCTGGAAGTCCTCGAAGTTGCTACAGGAAGAGATCTCCCGGTAGGCACCGGCTCCGGGCAGCCAGACCTCCAGGTCGTAGGTCTTGGCCGCTGAGAAGCCCAGGTCACCGGTAGACAGTGCCACCACCTGGTATGCCAACCCCAGCCGGCGCAGCACTTCTTCTGCATCGTCGGTGAGCCGCTCCAACTCCGTGTAGGAGGTCTCCGGTGCAGTGAACTTGACCAGTTCCACCTTGTTGAACTGGTGCTGCCGGATCAGTCCCCGGGTGTCCCGTCCGGCTGCCCCGGCCTCGGCCCGGAAACAGGCGGTATAGGCGGTGTGCAAGATTGGCAGGGCTTCTCCGGGCAGGATCTCCTCCCGGTAGAGGTTGGTTACCGGCACCTCGGCAGTGGGGATCAGGAACAGGTCCTCCCGGTCGCAGCGGAACAGGTCCTCCTCAAACTTGGGGAGTTGGCCGGTGCCGGTCATAGTCGCCCGGTTCACCAGAAACGGGGGGAAGATCTCCGTGTAGCCCTGCTCCCTAGTGTGCAGGTCTAGCATGAAGTTGGTGATTGCCCGCTCCAACTGCGCCCCCTTGCCCTTGAGCACCGTAAACCGCGCCCCGGCAATCTTGACGCCCCGGGCGAAGTCCAGGATGTTCAGGTCCTCCCCGATCTCCCAGTGGTTGCGCGGCTGGAAGCCAAACCCCGGTGGCTCGCCCTCCACCCTCACCACGATGTTGGCGCCCTCGTCGAGGCCGACCGGCACGGAGGCGTGAGGGATGTTGGGGATCATCAGCAGCGCCTGGTTGATCTTCTGCTCCAGGTCCTGAACATCCTGATCGATCTCCCTGATCCGGGCAGAGGCGCCCTTGACCTCCTGCATCTGGGCGGCGGCGTCCTGCTTGCGGGCCTTGATACGACCAATCTCTTCGGAAAGGGTATTGCGCAGGTTCTTCAGATTCTCACTCTCGCCCAACCGGCTGCGATAGGCCTCGTCCCAGGCCAGCACCTCGTCCAGGTTGAAGGAATTGTTCCTCCTGGACAGCGCCTCTTTGACCACTTCGGAATGGGTACGAATGAATTTCAAGCCCAGCACTTCGTTCACCCTTTCTCTAAATAAGTTATAGCGAGACCACCCTCACGCTGAGGATCCCGTCGATCTTGCGCAGTTGTTCCAGGGTAGCCTCATCCACCGGGGAGTCCACGCTCATGGTCATCAGCGCCTCCTCGCCCCGGTTGCAGCGGCCAACCTGCATCATGGCGATGTTGATGTTGGCCCTGCCCAGGGTTGAAGCGAACGGCCCGATCACCCCCGGACGGTCGATGTGGTCGACGAACAGCATGTGGGGCGTGGGGGTGATGTCCATCCGGTAGTTGTTGATCCGCACAAAGCGCGGCCCGTTGTCCCAGGCGATAGTTCCGGCATACTCCGCCTTGTTCCCGTTTCTGGTGATGCAGACCGAAATCATGCTGGTGAAACCGGCGCTACTGGTCTCATCCCGGCGCTCGCACACCTTGATGCCCCGGTTCTCGGCCAACCAGGCGGCGTTGATCAGGTTGACGCTGTTTCCCAGCGCCGGTGTCAGCAGACCCTTCAGGAAGGACAGGGTGATCAACCCGGTCTCCTTCCCGGCGATCTCTCCGTAGTAATTGAGATCGACCCTCTCCGTGGGCGCCTTTTCCAGTTGGTAGTAGAGCTTGCCCAGGTAATCCGCCAGGGCGCTGTAAGGACGCAAGGCGCTGATCTCTTCCCCCAGCAGGCTGGGGAGGTTCACGGTGTTGGGCACGATCTCCCCCCGCAGGACGGTCAGCACGTAGGTGGCAACATCGGTGCCCACCCGGTACTGGGCCTCATGAGTGGTCGCTCCGATGTGGGGCGTGACCACCACATTGTCAAACTCCAGCAGCGGGTTGCCGGCGCAGGGCTCCTTGACGAACACGTCCAGGGATGCGCTGGCCACAATCCCCTGGCGGAGGGCCTCGGCCAGGGCCTGCTCGTCGATGATGCCGCCACGGGCACAGTTGACCACCCGAACGCCTTTCTTGGCTATCTGAAACTGCTCGGCGGTGATGCGGAACTGCTCCTCCCCGATCATGCCGATCGTCTCTTCGGTCTTCGGAGTGTGCACGGTGATGAAATCAGCCTGGCGCACCAGGTCGTTGAGGTTCGCCATGCGCTCCGCCCCGAACCGCTTGAAGCGCTCCAGTGTGACGTAGGGGTCGTAAGCGATCACGCGCATCCCGAAGGCCTTGAGCCGGGTGGCGATCAGCGCCCCGATCCGTCCCAGGCCGACGATGCCCACGGTCTTGCCGAACAGTTCGTTGCCCATGAAGCGGTTCCGGCCCCAACCGCCCTGTTTTAAGGTGGCGTTGGCCTGAGGGATGTTGCGGGCAGCAGCCAGCATCAGGGCGATGGTCTGCTCACAGGCGGAAATGCTGTTGCTGTCCGGGGTGTTGACCACCACCACACCGTAGCGGGTGGCGGCATCGACGTCGATGTTGTCCACGCCGTTCCCGGCGCGTCCGACCACTTTCAACCGCTTGCCCCGGCTCAGGACCTCCTCGGTGACCAGGGGCACGCTTCTGACGATCAGGGCGTCGTAGTTTTCAATGACCTGCAGCAGATCCTCCTGGCTGATGCCGTAGTTGACATCAACATCCGCCTCTTTACGCAGCATCTCCAGAGCCTCGTCCACGATCTTGTCCCCGACCAGGATCTTCGGCCGGGTGGCATTGATGGCTAAACAGTCTTTCTCCGTCTCCATTTGGATGCCTCCTATGCGTTTTCTGCCAGGACAACTTCCTGGGCGGCCCTGACACCGCTTCCCAGTTCAACTTTGTGGCCGCAGATGTTCAGGGTCATCTCCAGGGCGGCTATCACAGCGATGATATCCAGGCCCTGGACATAGCCCAGGTGCCCGATCCGGAAGATCTTGTTGTCAAACTTGCCCTGCCCGCCGGCCACCACCACGTTGAACCGGTCAAGCAGCATCTTCCGGAGAGCGTTGGCCTCCAGGCCGGCCGGCGGGAACACCGCGGTCACCGCCGCTGACGCCACCGCATCGGCTGCCAGCAACTCCATGCCCAGAGCCCTGACTCCATGCCGGGTCATCTCCCGCAGTTTCAAGTGACGGGCGAAGGTGCCGGGCAAACCCTCAGACCTGATCATCCGCAGGGACTCGACCAGGGCGGTTACCTGGGGAATAGCCGGCGTGAAGGGAGTCTGGCCCTTTGCCGCCATCTCCCGGGCCTTGCCGAGGTCCCAGTAGAAGCGGGCGTTAGTGCACTTGGCCGCCACGTCCCAGGCCCTAGGGCTGACGCAGGCGAAAGCTAGGCCTGGTGGGATCATGAAGCTCTTCTGGGAGCCGGCCACCACCACGTCCAGGTTCCAGTTGTCGGTTTCCAGGGGCATCGCCCCCAGGCTGCTGACCGCATCCACGATGAACAGGGCAGGATGGTCCCCCACTGCTGCCCGCAGCGCCGGAATATCGTTGGTAACACCAGTGGAGGTCTCGTTATGAGTGACGAACACCGCCCTGATCTCCTTGTTGACATCCGCCCTGATGCGGTCCGCCAGGGCCGCCGGATCGGCCGCGGTTCCCCAGGCAAACTCTAATCTTTCCACCTGCGCCCCGAAGCGCTGGGCGATCTGGGCGAAGCGGTCGCCGAACGAGCCGATGGACACCACCAGCACCCGTTCACCCGGGGACACGAAGTTGCTCACCGCCGCTTCCATGGCGCCGCTACCGGCGCCGGTCAGGATGAGCACCTCCTGCCTGGTGCAGAAGACCTCCTTCAGCCCCTCGGCGGCCTCAGCCAGCAAACTTTTGAACTCGGGGCCCCGGTGGTTGATCATCGGCCTGGCCAAGGCCTGCAGCACTTCCTGCGGAACTGGCGTCGGCCCCGGTAGCATCAGAAGCTGCTTTTCCTTCATGACCGGTCTCCTCCTTAACTCGATTCCTACGCTCGATTCAGACAATCCTCGACTAAATGCAATACCCTTTAAAATCAAAAACCCCCCGTCTCCATGATTGGGACGAGAGGCCACACCCGCGCTGCCACCCAAATTGGCGCCGGCCTTTCAGCCGTCACCCTCTCAAGAGCCATAACGTGGCCCAGCGTACCCCTTCGCCGGCTGGCAGCCGTTTGCGGGGTCGGCTTCGGGGTGGATTCGGGCTGCCTGCTGCTGGCTTGCACCAACCGCCAACTCTCTGGAAACACAGGACCGCCGTACTGGCCCCCGTCATCGCCACTTTGCAATATCTTTTTCAATCCCTTTTAACCGGATCAATTGTTGCAGCCCATGGCAAACCAGCCACGGCAGGCCTCGACATTGATTTTCAAATAACATTAAGGCGTATTATAGCACATGCTTTTAGTAAAACGCAATCAGCTTTTGCTAATTTTTTGCCCCTCTTAAAAATCAAATATGAAACTCAAGTATGCTAACTACAAAATTACATTTCACAATCCTGGCCACATTGCTCTTTCAAGAGCTCGCGAACTTTTTCCGCTGTGGCCGGCAACTCGGTGACTCTGATCCTTACTGCATCATAGATGGCATTGATGATGGCCGGCGCCGTAGGAATGGTTGCGGGCTCCCCAACCCCCTTCGCCCCGAAGGGGCCGGTAGGTTCCTTCTCCTCCACAATGATGCTTTTAATGGGAGGGACGTCCTTGGCTGTCGGCAGGATATACTCTGCCAAAGTAGGTGTCTGGGGTTTGCCCCGATCCAGGATCACGCTCTCCATCAGGGCATACCCGATGCCCATGGCTACGCCCCCCTCGATCTGGCCTTCGATGGCGAGGGGGTTGATTGCCTGGCCGACGTCGTGTGCCGCCACGATCCGCAAGACATCGACCTCTCCGGTCTCCGTGTCCACATCCACCTCCGCTGCCTGGCAGGCAAAGGTGTAGGCGGCGTAGGCGTCACCCTGGCTGGTCTCGTGGTCCACGTCAGGAGTGGTGATGTTGAACCATCCCATCCCGACAAATTGACGGCCATTGATCCGGCAATAGTTGGCCACTTGGCCTATAGTCAAATCGGTTCTCTCTCCGCTATAAAAAACCTTTCTCTCTCTAAAACTGATCAGTTGGGGATCCACGCCCAGCATCTCGCCGGCGCACTCCAGCAGGCTCTGTTTCACAATACCGGCCGCCTTTTTGACGGCGTTGCCGGTAACGTAAGTCTGTCGGCTGGCAGAGGTGCAACCGGCGTCCGGCGTGGTTGCCGTGTCCGGAGTCAGCACGCAGACGTCCTCGGCCAGGATACCCAACTCCTCCGCCGCCACTAGGGCGATCATTTCATTAGAGCCCTGCCCGATATCGGCACAGCCGCTGAGCACGGTGACAGTGCCATCCTCTCCCATCTCCAGCGTAGCCGCTGAAGCGTCAGGCCGTCCAAATCCGTACCCCAGGGCATACATCATACAGCCATAGCCTATGCCGCGCTTTTTCGCGGGCGATTCCGGGCCATGCTCTAGGGGATGGGTTGCCAGGTAGTTCTTGATCTCGGCAAGCGTCTGCTTGATGCCGACGCTTTGATGCAGTACATGGCCGGTGCCGGTGCTCAGCCCCGGCGCCAGGGCGTTTTTATACCTGATCTCCCAGGGGTTCATGTGTAGTCGCTCAGCCAGGATGTCGATCAGGGAATCGTGAACGAAGGCTGCCTGGGTTACTCCGAAGCCGCGCATCGCCCCGCAGGGCGGATTGTTGGTGTACACGGCATAAGTGTCCACCTTGATATTTGGGATGTAATAAGGTCCTCCGAGATGCAACCCGGTCTTCTTGACCACATAGGGCCCCAGTGAGGCATAGGCCCCCTTGTCGCCGTAGACCGTTCCCTCCAGGGCCAGCAGCTTCCCCTCGCTATTGGCGCCCAACCGCGCCCTGATCAGCATGGGATGCCTTTTGGTGGTGGCGCTCATGGACTCTTCCCTGCTGAAACGGACCTTCGCCGGACGTCCGGTCTTGATGGCGGCCAATGCCGCCAGGTTTTCCGTGGTAATGTCGTCCTTGCCGCCAAAGCCGCCGCCGGTGGTCATCTGGATCACCCTGACCTTGTTGATGGGCATTCCCATCACGCTGGCGATCTGCCGCCGGTCACGGAAGACATACTGGGTCGATGTCCAAACGGTGAGGTTTCCTCGGTGATCAACGGAGGCCACGCTGCATTCAGGTTCCATGTAGGCGTGCTCGATGCACTGGGTCTGGTAGGTGTTTTCGACGATCACGTCACACTGCTCGAAAGCAGCAACAGCATCACCCTTGCGCACCGTGGTGTGCTGGAGCAAGTTGCCCTTTTCGTGAACCCTGGCCGCATCTGGCCTCAGTCCATCCTCCGGGGAAAAGATGCCCGGCAACTCCTCGTAATCCACCCTGATCAGCTTTATAGCCGCCTCGGCGATCTCCTCGTTCTCCGCCACTACCAGAGCCACTGCATCACCATAACAGCGCACCTTGTCATCCGCCAGAACCGGCTGATCGGCGATAGCCACGCCATAACGATTGTTGCCCGGAATGTCTTTGGATGTGAATACCGCTAACACTCCGGGCAACTGCCTGGCTTCATCACAGTCGATGCCTCTGATCAGGGCGTGAGGGCGGGCGCTACGTAGTGCTTTTCCGAAGACCATGTTGGGCAAGGATATATCGTCGGCGTACACTGCTTTACCGGTGGCCTTATCTATTGTGTCACGACGGCGGATCTTGTGACCGATAACGGCATATTCCTTTGACCCCGGTACTGACACCGCCTGTTCCTGCCCGGAGGCGACCCTCACCGCACGCACGATCTTCTCGTAACCGGTGCAGCGGCAGATATTGCCCGCCAGGGCCTCCCTGATCTCCTGCTCCGAAGGACAGGGGTTGGCCAGCAGCAGGGCCTTCGCCGACATGATCACTCCGGGCGTGCAAAAGCCGCACTGGATAGCTCCCTCGTCTATAAACTCCCTCTGCAAGGTGTCCAGCTCGCCATTCTGCTCCAGCCCCTCGATGGTGATCACGTCACAGCCATCGACGGCCTCAACTGCGATCAGACAGGAGTTGACGGCCCTGTCATTGACAATGACGGTGCAGGCGCCGCACTCACCCTGCCCGCAACCCTCCTTGGCGCCCGTGAGGCCCAGATTGTCCCGAAGGAACTGGAGCAGGGTGATCCCGCCCTCTATCTCCACAGTTACGGGCTTGCCGTTGACCTTCAAGTTGATCACGCTGATCGCTCCGGACATTGTTGTCATCTCGCTTCCAATCCTAGTAGTTCCGCCGGTTTCACCACTACCATCCGACGGATCTCCTCTTCGGTGAGACCCTTCTCGTACAAGGACTGGGCAAACACCCTCAAAGCCTCGTGAGGCATGGGATTGTGCCTCTGGCCAGCATCGCTCATCAAGACGGCGTGATCCGCGCCCACAGCCTTGATAGCCGCCACAACCTCGTCAATGGTGGCATAATTCCACATCGGTGAGACCGTACAATAACCGAACTCCGCGCTGGCTCCCAGGGCAACCAGTTCCTTCAACTGCTCCAGGGACAGCCTTGGGACCTTGAAGAAGGGGTGAGTGATCTGGATCTTTTTTACCCCGATGTCTCGTGCAGCCTTGACCAGGGCGAAAATCTCCCCGGGTGACAGGTGACAGGTGCCGAGGACGACATTGTTTTCGGCAACCAGTTTTAGAACATCCATGGTTTCCTTCGTAATTTTTTTATCGGCATCCCAGATAGAAATGCCACCGATCACGCCGTCCCCGTCGCTTTTGCCCCCATCCTGGACATCATACTTACCGCGAGCGCCATGGATCTCTGCATGATAGGCAGCATCAATGGTCGGCATCCAGACGATCTTGCCTCCCAGCCTGATCGCTGCTTCCACCGCCGCCGGATTGATACCGCCCACGTAGGAATTGAGGACGATCCCGCCAAAGACGGTAAATCCCTCTATCTGGCGGCTCACTTCCCTGGCTCGCGATACCGAACTCTCATGATGGCACTTGAGCACTATCGCCCTGAACCCTGCATCCGCAGCGGCATTGGCCGCCGCGTAATCGTCACAGAGCCTGGGGAAGAGGCAGGGATGGGTATGAAGATGAAGATCTATCGCACCCTCCAGGTTGACAAACGTTCCAATCATTGCTAAACCCTCCCTATTCTTTGAGCGTGATGGCTCCTGCCGGGCACCACTGAGCGCAAAGTCCGCACCCGTCACAGCAAGACCGGTCAGCCAACACCTGGCCATCCTGTTGTTTAATAGCTCCATAGAAACAAACCCTTGCACAAATATCGCAGTTCCGGCAAAGAGTCTGATCAATTGAAGCAAATCTCGGAGCTTCCTTGGCAAGCTCTTCTACCGTGGTGATATAGGGCAGGGCAATGCCGCGAAAATCGTCAATAGAACGGTAACCCTTGCGGTCCATGAATTCCGACAATCCCTGCAGGATCTCCGCCACCTTGCCGAGACCATTCCACATGATGGTCGTGGCCACTTGAACACAAGAGGCGCCCAGCATGATGTATTCCACTACTTCCTGCCAACTGGTAACCCCGCCGACAGCCGACAGGGGTACCTTGACCGCACGGGCGACTTCCGAAAAATGGCGCATGATGATCGGCTTGATGGCCGGGCCGGTGTAACCACCGTAACTCCTCAAGTTGGGACGGCCGCTTTCAATATCCACACCGGCAAAGGAGCGGATGGAATTGCTGATGGTAATGGCGTCGACCCCGGCTTCGACGGCAGCCTGGGCAACTTCCACCATATCTGCCACATTGGGTGTCAGTTTGACTGACAGCGGCAACTTGATGGCACTCTTGGCGGCCTTGACCTGAAGGCTGGTCAATACCGGATTTTTGCCGATATGCATGCCAACGGTGGAGGCGGGCATGGGACACGAAGCATTCAATTCGAGGAGATCGACAAGCCCCGTGGCCTCGATCTGGCTCGCTAGTTCGGCCGTCTGCTCTGGTTCCGGCATGGCCAGAATGCTGGCAAAGATCTTCGCCCCACCCTGGCGAGCTACGGAGAGGTCCTTGGCGATCCACTCGTCACGACTTTTGGTGGTAAACAGTTCCATGTTGATCATCCCGATCGGACGCTTACTATTACCTACCCGGTAAAGAAACATCCGTCCGTTGCGAGGATGGGCTGCCCAATCCTGAAGGGGGCCGATAGTTTTAGGGATAACTGCGCCCATGCCAGCTTCACCGGCTTCTTTCAAGTGCAGTCCGTCCCAGCCCGGCGTCGCCGAAGCAAGCACCAGGGGATTGCGGAAGTCAACTCCTGCAAAATTAACCTTCAGATCTGCCATGTCGACACGCTCCTCTTCGCTTTGATAATCGTCGGCCGCACACTCGTGACTTAGTCATGAGATGTTCAAGTTTGACCTGTTCACTGGTAGCCCGGGTTCGTCTATCTAAGCCTGGCCCAAGACCTTCAATGCATGTTCTAGCACTGCCTGGTTGCTGGTGACTACCGGCAATCCTGTCAGTTGCTCGATGCGCCCCCTTACCTCCATGCCCCGGAAATTAGTACAGGAAATAAAGATGCCGTCAATTTTTTGCCCCGCAATTGTTTTCACGACAAAGGATATAATCTTGTCAGGCTTGACGTCCGCAATGGCAAAGTTATAGTCGATTCCCAGACCGGCAATCAGGGCTACTTCCAGGCTATCAGCTTCAAGACTCGCCTTGATGCGCTCATTGAGGCTGTCGATATAGGGTGTCACCACTACGGCCCGTTTAATACCCCTTCCCTTCATAGCATCCCTGGCGCTGGCAATGGTGCTGACTGCATGACAATTGGCGACTTCGCCAATGCGCCGACAAAGTTCCTGGTCATAGGCGTTGCCCCGCAAGGCTCCTGCTGAGGTACAGCCAAAGACCACAGCATGCGGGATGACCGTTGCCAGATCCTTTAAGGCTCGCGGAAAATGGATATTGAGCATCTTTTCTTCGCCGGCTACAGTAGTGTCCTGCAAGTACATCCGCGCAACGTGCAGACTGATATCCGGAGGCATGTTCTTGTAAAAATCCACCTCCATCACGGAGTTAGACGACGGTATGATCAGTCCCAGGCGCTTGCCCACGCGAAATCCTCCCCATTCTTCTTCTCCTATCCCCTGACCACACCATTAACGCATCTCCTTGATTTTTTGATCGTAATATTTTACCTTGTCATATTCATCTTCCCAGAACTCGGCGTTACGCATGCTATCCAGGTATTTTTGAGAATATCCGAAGGGGAGCCAGTCCTTTTCCTTCTGGCGGAACAGTTGCTCCTTGTTAACCATACTGCGATAGTCAAAGATGTGTTTGGTGTCCTTGTTCAGGAAAATATCTTTAGCCCAGCGTCTGAGAACGAAGTCCTCTGTTTCCAGGTTGCGCCGTTCCAGGTCTTCCATCACCGAAGGGTAGCGGTCGAAGCCGTCGGTGGCAATGGTCACCACATTGTCGTCGGGGCCCAACCTCAGGTAATCGGCCATCTTGATGGCCCCCAGGATGTTGCAGATGCCGGAAACCCCAAACAGGTCATGCATTTTGGCAACCTGCTCCGCGGGCATTCCCAGTTCCTCCAGCACCCCAGCGCCGTCCTGAATCACCTTCAGGCCGCGTACGCAGTCCTCGTCGCAAATCAGGGCGACAAAATCGGTGGTGAGAATATTGTGGATCAGCGTGCACATCTTGTCGCCGATGCCTTCGATGCGGTGCTGTCCCCGGCCGCCGGTCGCCAAAGTAGGGCATTCGTAAGGTTCCAGAGCTACAATCTTTGCCTCGGGGAAGGCCTGCTTGATCTGATCGCCGGCAGCCAATGTTCCCGCGGATCCCGGGGCAGAAGTGAAGCAGGCAATCCGTCCATTGCCAAGTCCCTTGACCGCCTCGATCGCCGAGTTGCCGGTGACGTGGCGGTGAAACCGGTAATTGGGCAACAGTTCGAATTGCGCCAAAGGCCGGTTTAGGGGGTTCTTTTTCAGTTCGTAGGTCCGCTGCAGCGTCAGGATCACGTCCGATTCGGTACCCGGTGTCAGGTCGAGTTCGGCCCCGTATTTGCGGATCCGGTCGTAGCGCTCCTTGCTCATATTGTCGGGCATGATCACCACTGCCCTATATCCCATCAGGTTGCAGATATAGGCCACGCCGATCCCAAAGTTTCCAGTGGATGGGCCGAGGATCGTGTGGGTGCCGGGAAGGATCTCCCCATCGACGCAGCCCTCGATCAGGGTTGCATAAGCGGGGCCAACCTTATGTGAACCGGACGGGAAGTACTTGCCCAGCAGCACCACGATATTGGCTTCGGTGCCGGTCAGTTCCTTGGGGAGTACGATCTTGCGCACTGCGCCCCGCTCGTCTTTCCAGGAGATATTGAACAGATTGAGGGGATCCAGTTCTGTATCTTTTACTCTAAGCGCTTTCTCCCGGACATCCGCAGGGATGGTGTCCGGATAGAGCATTTCTGAATAAGTTGGGCCAAAAGGGATGTTGAACATCGTTGCTCAAACCTCCATTATTAAGATGTGTGCGGCGAGACATTCTTACGGTCACATACAGCCTGACAATTGTTGAGTGCCGGGCTACACTTAACAACATAAAATTATAAGCAATTTTCATGCCAAAGCAATAGCCGCTTCTGAAGCCTGTCATTCCAGGACAATCGATCTGAAGACGCTTGCTGGCTTACCATTATAATAAAAGAATCTTTGATTCTTATTTCCTCGGGCATAAAGCCCGAGGTATTCAACAAGGTAGATCTTTTGAAACTTTGTGCGGCATTCATCCTGACCCACAAGGGGTCAGGTATTCTGCCGCAGTCGTTATAAAAAACGGCGCACTTTTTTTGGTTCTTCCGGCTTTTCGACCAGATGTCCGGATCCGGTAAGACCTCTCTTCGGANNTGGGGGCGACCTCTGAAGACACCGTTTTGTGCTGCTTAGCGCCGATAATACCATGGTAATACAGTTATCATAATAATAATTCAGTTATCATAACAATATCGGCACTATCGTGCAGCACCGCTAATCCCGCAACGTTCCCTATCCATTCACCGCAACCCCCAGTTTTTCCACCGCTGCTTTGATCGCCCGGTAAACCAGGACTTTCACCATTTCCCGGCGGTACGCCACGCTGCCCCTCAAACTGTCCCGGGGCATCGCTTTTTCAGCCGCGAGCAGGCAGGCTTCCCTGATCAGCTTTCCGTTGACCGGAGACCCCTCGAGTAACGCCTCCGCATCCCTTGCCCGCCATGGTACAGGTGCTACGGGTCCGACTGCGATCCGCACCCCACGAAAGTTCTTCAAGTCGGAGGTAAGCTCCACGTCGATGGCAGCGTTCAAAATGGGTAACCCTAGCGCCTTGCGTCTGGACAGCCGCTTAAAGGAACTCGCTGTCCGGCCGGAAGACAACGGCAGCAGGAANNGTCGGGTCAACCGTGGACTGTCCCACTCCGCGAAAAAGATCGCTTAGCGGCCGGATTGTTTCTCCCTTTTCGGAAACGGTGGTCGCCCTGGCGTCGAGGGCAAGTAAGGCTATCGAGGTGTCGGCGGCAGGTAGGGCATTCACTACATTGCCGCCCACCGTACCCACATTGCGGACCTGGGTCGACCCCACGCAGGCAGCGGCTTCTGCCAGGGCTACGGCCCTAGCCTGGACCAGAGGCGACCCGGCTATCTGGGCATGAGTGCTCAAAGCACCGATCCGCAGCCACCCGTCCGTCTCCCTGATTTCTTTTAATTCCGTTAACCTGCTGATATCTACCAAGGCTTTAACTTGACGCTTTCTCTCCTTTAACTGAAGCACCAGATCCGTACCTCCGGCTACCACCTGCGCCCCTCTGTCGTAGCAAGCAAGTATGGACAGGGCCTCGTCCAGCGAACGCGATAAAATGTAGTTCTCCCAGTACAATTTCGCATCCTCCTCTTCTGCAGCGCAGTTTAACCTGTCACCAAATCCGGTATCGTATAGGGGGCATCGGGAACCACCAGAATCCTGGCATCGGAGCCCTGCTCGCTCAGCGCTGCCTGCAGGGCGCCGGCCACCGAAGGGTACGGGGCTGCCTTCATCTCCCGCACCCGGTCGGCGGTGATACCGTCTGTGACAAAATAGACCTGGCAGTAGGTGAGCACCGTGGCCCACAATTGCGCCTCCCACTGATCATGCATGAAAAACCCAGGTTGCGCCACCTTGTCGATCACTTCCTGAGCGGTGGCAGCTTCCCTCACCAATTGGTAAAATGGTCCGTCGCCGATTCCTTCAGGACAGGGGGCCGCCACGATGATCACCCCGCCCCGTTTGACAATGGGGCGGATCAACCTGGTGCAGACTGTGGCCGCGTTAGCTGCCTGATACATGTTAACGCTGGTGGGATGGCTGCACCCTGCAACAATGATATCCGCCGCTTCAGGGACCGGAACCCGTACAAACCGATCCAGTTTCTGCACTCCGACCCGGTGGGCTCTGATCATATCACCGGCGACAGCGTCGACGATATGCTTGTCCCGATCCAGGATCACGTTCAAGATGAAACAGGGAGCTAATAAATGAGCCGCTTCCTCAATAGCCCTGCGCATGGGATTGCCGTCGATCACTCCAAAGATAGCCTTGGGGTGGATTATGGATTCATAATTGTGGTCGGCGATGATCGTCTCGATACTGCTCACGCCAGGAAGGATCGCCTTGCCGCCCCCGCTGTATCCTGCCTGACAGTGAGGCTTGATCAGCCCAGTGAGAATTCTCAAATCTGCCCCGGCCACAAAATGGTTGACATGCACCGGAGTACCGCTGGCGGTAGCCCCCATATAGCTCAATTGCGACCGGTCATGACAGTTGTGATCACAGACGCGGTACCGGGCGATCGCCTCAGCCCCCACCAACTGAGTCTGCTCCTCCCGCGTCTGCTGGCGGTGGGCGCCGTTGGCGAACACGATGGTGATATCCTCATCTCTGACCCCCGCCTGCTGCAGTTCGGCCAGGATCAACGGCAGCATCCTGGCAGTAGGCGTGGGACGAGTGTTGTCGTCAACCACGATGGCAACCTTCTGCCCCGGCAGGGCCAATTCCTTCAGAGCCGGCAGGCCGATCGGATTCAGAAGGGCATCCCGCATCACTGCCGTTTCATCCTGCGGAACATCCACCTCTCGGGGCTCGATTACCCCGATCAGGTTTTGCGCCGGCAGGTCCACCGCCAGTTTTTCTTTACCATAGAAGATAGTACAGGCCTTTGACATATTCATCCCTCTGCCAATCTTAAGGCCGGTTCGTTATAATTATCCGTGCATCCGCGATGTAAGCATCTTCAGATGTGACAAGCACCGGATTCAGATCCACTTCCGCCAGATCTCGATCCTTCATCATCAGATCGGAAACCTGCACCAGGAGGTTTGTCAGAGCCGGCTCATTCTTACCGGACTGCCCCCTCACCCCTTTAATCAGGGGGTATCCTTGAATGTCCCTGACCATTGACTCTGCTTCGGGCCTGCTCAAGGGGGGGGTACCGAAAGTGACGTCCTTGAACACCTCCACGAATATACCGCCCAGACCGAACATGATCACAGGCCCGAATTGCTTGTCTACCGTTGCGCCAATAATCACTTCGAGGGCGTTTTCGACGTGCCTGGCAACTAAAACCCCATCTATCTTGGCGCCTGGCGCTCTCTCACTGACGGATGACAGGATGCTCCCGTAGGCTTCGGCAACCTCTTCAGCCGTCCTGAGATTGACCCTGACCCCGCCAACATCGCTCTTATGGACTATTTCTCTGGAAACTATCTTTAAGACAACCGGAAAGTCCAGGGCTTTGGCATGATCGACTGCTTCCTGTGGCGAGGTGGCCAGTCTGTATTCGGGGATGCTTATTCCCCTGCTCTGTAAATAATGCCTAGCCTCAGTTTCAATAAGAGGATGCGTACTCATATCCTCACCTCACCCCCCAGGCTGCTCAAATACTGTTGCCTTTTGACCAGGTTGATCATGGTTCGCGCCGCCCGGTCCGCAGTGTCAAAGGTCGGCAGCCTGGCCTCCTCCAAGATCTTGCGGGCCTCCCTGACCCACTTGCCCGCCAATAAGCACGTTAAAACCGGCTTTTTACTGTCTCGCGCCGCCAGGGCGAGCGACCTGGCCAAACTCTCCGGGCTCAGGAATGTCGGCGGAACACTCAACAGGATCACTCCATCGACACCATCTTCGGCCAAGACGCATTTCAGCGCTTCCGTATGGTGCTCTTCCATGGCCGCCGCCGTAATATCGATATAGCCCATGGGTTGGCAGATTAAAGATATCGGTGGCACCACTTCTTTCAACCTTTGCTGCCCGGCGGCAGAGATTTCAGCCAGTTTGATCATCGGAAAGGCTCCAATCTCATCCATGGCCATCGATCCCGGACCGCCCGCCTCGGTTAGAATGCAGATCCTGTTTCCCTTTGGCAGGGGTTGCATTTCCAAGGCCTTGGCCGTATCGATCATGTCCTCCAGACCCGCCATCCTCAGCGCCCCGACTTTTCTAAACGCCGCTTCATAGACCTGATCGACGCCGGCCAGTGATCCGGTATGCGAGTAGGCGGCCTTGATCCCCAATTCGGTGCGTCCGACTTTCAAGACCAGAATCGCTTTCTGGGGCGAGATCCTCTGGGCAGCCTCGATAAATTCCCGGCCCTTGTTAATTGCCTCAGAGTAAATCAGGATATTCTTGGTCGAAGGATCGTTTCCATAATAGTTGAGCGCATCAAGGACATCGATGTCGCACGTATTTCCCGAATGCGTCCACTTGTTGAAGCCCAGGGGCGTGGGCTGGTCGTCCATAAAGCATAAAATACTGGCGCCCAGAGCGCCACTTTGAGAAAAGACGCTGATTCCACCACGATTCTGAGCTACTGTCGGTTCGATCGTCGTGTCCAGACCGGTTGCCGTATCGATCACCCCGGTGCAGTTCGGGCCCAGGACCCTGATCTTCGCTCCCCTGGCGATCTCCAGCAGTTTCTTTTCCATGGCCGCGTTTTCAGGCACTTTGGTCTCACTAAAACCTGCCGAAAGGACAACTACGGCCTTGACATCACCACGATCGGCCGCTTCCTGCATGATACCCACTACCTGCGCCGCAGGAGTAGTTATTAAAACCAGTGAAACATGGTTTTCGATGCTGCTCAGGCTGGGATAGCATTTGAGGCCGTCGATATTGTCCGCTCCCGGATTAACCGGATAGACAGCACCGTGGTAGTCGCGCTGAGTCAGGTTTCTGACCACCTGGTATCCTGCCTTGCTTGGATTTTGAGACGCCCCGACCACGGCGATTCCATCAGGGTTATAGAAATGCTCTAATGTTTCCTCCATCAGGCATTCTCACCACCATTTGCCATCTGTTCCAGGGCATTCAGCACCCGCCAGTTTTCATCGACTTCCGCCTGGAACTTGGCGATCTCCTCTGGCCAACCGTCAGTGAAAAGGTGACGGAACCGGCCCTGGACCTTCAAATACTCCTCGATCGGCTTTTTCTCTCTGGGCTTCACCGTAATCTTAAACACATTGCCATCATAGACCTCATATACCGGAAATACACACGTCTGCACGGCCAGGCGGGCGACGGCGACACCCTGGCTCTCCGGTATGCCCCATCCGGTTAAACATGGGCTTTGCAGGTGAATATAGGTCGGCCCGTCGATTTCGATCGCTTTTTTAACCTTTCTCAGGTAGTCCAGGGGATAGGCAAGGGATGCAGAGGCAGCATACGGGATGCCATGCGCCGCCATGATCCTCACCATATCCTTCTTGCGGCGAAAAGGCCTTCTCTCTCCCGGAGACAACTTGCTCACCGGGGTGGTGCTGGTTCGGGCGCCCGGCGGTGTCGCCCCGGAGCGCTGTGAACCTGTATTCATATAACCCTCGTTGTCGTAGCAGATATAAAGAAAGCGGTGTCCCCTCTCCGCTGCGCCGGACAGGGCCTGCAGCCCGATATCCACAGTGCCTCCATCCCCGCAATAGCCAAACAGATTGACGCCATCGCGCTTGCCCTGCGCTTTGAGTGAGGCATCGATACCTGAGATTACAGCGCCCGCATTTTCAAAAAGCGAATGCACGAAAGGATACCTGGGGGCTCCGTAATAGCCGTAGTTGACGCACATGCAGCCGGTGGACGTTACCTGAATCGTGTTCCTGCCCAAGACCTTGCTTGCCATGCGACATCCCAATACCGCCGGACACCCGGGACAGCCGCCCCTGCCAGGAGCGACGTATTCCTCATCAGGCAATGTTTTTAAACTAATTTCCATAGGTCTTGCCAACCTCCCAGGTCTTCAGCAATTTTTCATTCTCATCGGGCCATTGCAATTCTCCCTCGGTGCCGAGGGCCTCTTTGTCTGAGGCCAGGAACAGTCTCTCAAAGCAGGTCCTGATGGTCCGATGGCTGACGTCCCTGCCCCCCAGCCCCACAATGAAGTTGATCGCTCGAGGACGAGGTCCGGACTCATTATAGAGGCTGCGGACTACATCCTGATACAGGATGCCCCCGGCGCCAAAGCTGATATCACGGTCGAGGACTCCGATTGTTCGGGCAGATTTTAAGGCTGACCGGATCTCTGACACGGGAAATGGTCGATAAGAAGCCACCCTTGCCATTCCCACCTTCTGGCCCGCAGCGCGCAGGGCGTCCACCACGTCGCGAACAGTGCCCATCATGGAACCCATGCCAACCAGGACCACTTCGGCATCGCTTGCCTGATAGTACTCAACATTGCCGTACTGCCGCCCGAATAGTCTGTTGAAATCACCATAAACCTCATCGGTTATGACAAGAACATTTCTGCTGCTCTCGTGCTTGTCCCGCTGAAACTCCTCGAAATGATCGGGAAAGGCCATGACATTAAAGACTTTGGGGTCCTCGAGGTCGAGATGTGGATAATTAGCCTTGAATGCGGGCAAGAACTCCCTGACCAGTTCCCGGCTGGGAATTTCCACCGGCTCCGAAGTGTGGGAAATTGAAAAGCCGTCCATGCAGACCATCACGGGGAGTAAAACCCGCGGGTCTTCTGCCAGACGATAGGCAATCAGGATAAAATCCAACGCCTCTTGAGCATTCTTGACATAGAACTGCAACCAGCCCGAGTCTCTCTGCGATAGGGAATCCTGCTGATCATTGAAGATGGACACCGGCGAGGCCAGGGCACGATTGGCGATTGCCATCACAATCGGCAGACGCAATCCGGAGGCATAGGGCAGCACCTCGTGCATCAGGGCCAGGCCCTGCGAACTGCTGGCCGTAAAGGCTCTGGCGCCGGCCAACGAGGCTCCGACTACCGTCGACATGGCGCTGTGTTCACTTTCAACCGGAACCATTTCGGCCTTCAGCTCGCCCGACGAGACCTTCCTGGCAAGCGTTTCGACTATGCTTGTTTGCGGCGTGATCGGATATGCCGCGATCACTTTGACATCGGCCAGATCTGCTGCCTCAGCGACAGCATGCGTCCCTGATATAAAGACTCGTGTCAATTTCCACCCTCCATTGCCATAGAGATTGCCTTGCGAGGACATTCCTCCGCGCAAATCCCGCAACCACGGCAAAATTTATAGTCGATGCTGTAGGTGTCACCTCGCGAGATGGCGCCGTCAGGACAATAAATCCAGCAGATATTGCATGTATGGCACTTTTCCTGATCAATTACCGGACGTTCATTACGGCTGATTTTGGTGCCCTTGGTTTCTGACCAGCCTCCAGGCACCCATGCAGAAATCGGACGGCTCACTTCCCAGGGATGATCGGCCATTATTACCCCTCCTTATTGGCGATGGTCTCATAGCCAATTGTGATTGCCTCGATGTTCAACTCGGCCAGGTTTTTGGAAAATTCTTCATTGATTACCTCTTTGAGAGCTTCCAGCGGCACCATGTCCGTCAACTTGATCAGGGCGCCGAGCATGATGGTGTTCACTATCGGCTTCTTGAAAATCTCGTAGCCGATTTTAGTGGCATTGATGGTGTAGACTTTTCCAGGCACGTCCAGCGCCACAGGCTCGGGGGCGTTCAGTATAAGCTTGCTCTCATCCTTCAGGCCCTTTAATACTTCCTTGTCTTCCAACAGCGATTGATTGGTCACTACAAGAATGTCTGGTTCATAGATAAAACATCTGGCGTTGATCGGAGCATCGCCGACCCGAGTAAAAGCCTTGACCGCCGCACCGCGGATTTCCGTGCCAAAATACGGAAAACTCTGCGCCCATTTCCCGCATTTGACTGCTGCCTGTCCGAGGATCTCTGATGCCCTGACCACTCCTTCGCCGCCAAAACCGTGAAAACGCACTTCAATCTGCATGTTTTCAGCCATCTCCCTCGTTGAGCTCGAAAATCTCAGGTTTTTTGATCACACTAATATCCCTTATTCCTGTCATATCGATAAAGCGGCTCTCTCCCGTCCAGGTAATGACGGAGGTTTTCTCTGAGCAGCCGGCAGGTGTTCCGGATATCGTTGTCTCCCGTCGCCGCACAGTGCGGTGACAAAATCACGTTGGGCAAGTCCCAGAGCCTGCTGGTTGTTGCCAGCGGCTCATCCTCAAAGACATCTATGCCGGCGCCGGCAATTTTGCCTTCTACCAGCGCCTCTGCCAGTGCACTCTCCCTGACCAACCGGCCCCTGGCGACGTTGATCAGGATAGCCGAGGGTTTCAGGTGATCGAATTGTTCTTTATCGATGATATACTCTGTCTGTGGTGTATCTGGAAGCATGAGCACGACAATGTCGCTCGATTCCAGGAAGGCGTTGAATTCACCCTGGCCATACAGTTTCTTGACTTTCTCATCTTCGACATTGGGATATTGATCATAGACGATTATTGTCACGTCAAACCCGCCCAACCTCTTGGCGATCTCCCTGCCTATGTTGCCGTATCCCGCTATTCCTACCGTCTTGCCTTCCAGAGAGGCCATTGAATTCCATAGCCGTTCGCGATCCCATAACCGGGCCGCCCTTGTCCTCTCCAGCCCGATGATATTTCTCTTGAAAGCCAGCATGAAAGCGAGGGCATGCTCTGCCACTGCCACATCCCAGATCCGCGACCCCTTGGTCAATAGCGCCTGTTCCGGGTATCCTCTCCTTAAAAATGCATCCACACCGGCGGTGGTCGATTGGATCCATTTGAGATTCCGGCCCGCATCCAGAACCGCCTTCGCCACCTCGGGGCTATACATAGTCCCCAAGATCACCAATACTTCGGCAGAAGGTAATTCTGCCGCCAGGCTCTCGCAGTTCTTGGGGTAAACAAACTCCACCCCGGAAAACTCTTTTTCCAGATCCCTGAATTCCGCTGTTGGCTCATAGAAAGCCATTACCGCTTTCACTTTCTTGATCCTCCTTATTGATAATGTTGCTTCAATTTCTTCGTAACTAGTGGACATGCCTTCGCTGCGCTCAGGCACAAAACGCTATGAAAACGGGTACGAGTGCGCGATTATCTGATTGGTCGCGCAAGCATACTACAGAGCACGTGGGCCTGAGTGTGTCACCCTCCTTGTTGGGGGGAGACCGCGTAACTATATGTGTCGCTCAGCCCTTTCAAGCACAAATAAGTGTGGCACGGACCACGCAGGTTTATCTTTGATAAACAACACCCTTGTTTAATGCGGGCGAGCAGTCACCGCTTGAGCGACCACTATACCGCCGTAGAGTGGGGGTGTTCATACTCAAAAACAGGTGCGGCATCGATGTTCAAAAAACTTCATCGTTGCCACTTCCGGTAGCATCCGGTACCTCAGGCAAGAGCGCCTCGGCTTTTTCTCCGGGATCTGTTGAAACATCCTGATGTTTCGGTCGCTGTTATGCGGTTCAATGCCAGAGAACAAGGACGATGCTGCTCCGGCCATCGACAGGAATCATGCGGTCAAGCTATCACCACCTTGAAAAGAGAGGTACGTTATATGTTTAAGATTGTGTACCCTATCTGCTGCGGCATTGACGTTCACAAAACCTTCGTCGTTGCCACCATCGCGGCCACCGACCAGAAAAACATCACCACATATAAGACCAAACGCTTTTCCACCTTCACCAAAGGTCTGATGGCTATGGCGCTGTGGCTCCAAGACAACCAGTGCGCGGATGTCTGCATGGAGTCCACCGGCAAGTACTGGATACCCGTCTACAACATTCTGGAGCCTTCCTGCCGGATCACCCTGGCGCACCCGAAATATGTCAAGGCAATCCGGGGCAAGAAGACCGACAAGAAGGATTCCGTCTGGATTGCGGACCTCCACAAACATGGACTGGTTCCCGGTAGCTTCATCCCCCCGGCCGATATCCGGGCCATCCGCGACCTGATGCGCTACCGCTCCAAACTGGTCTCCTTCAAGTCCAGCGAGAAGAACCGGGTGCAAGACTCCTTGACTGTCTCCAACATCATGCTCTCCAGCGTGGTGTCCGATACCTTTGGCAAGAGTTCTTCGGCTATTATCCAGCACCTGTTGAAACATCCCGGCGATCGGGACTTTGATTTCCGACCGCTGTTGCACGGCTCGATGCTGAAGAAACAGGACGATATTGCTCTGGCCATCGACGGCGCCATCGACGAGGTTCAAGCCGGTAAGATCGCCCTGTGCCTGAACCACATAGATAGTCTCAAATGCTACATCGCCCGGGTGGAGGCAATGGCCATGCAGTTGGCCGCCCCCTACTCCGGCGCCATGAGGATCATCGAGTCCGAGCCCGGTATCGACCAGATCTCGGCGCTCGTCGTCCTCTCGGAGATCGGCGCCGACATGTCGGTATTTCACTCGGACAAACATCTCTGCTCCTGGGCAGGTGTCGCCCCGTCCAACGATCAGAGCGCAGGTAAGAAGAAATCAGTCCGCATCAGCCATGCAGGCGCCTACTTAAAGCCTGTGCTCGTTCAGTGTGCGGTTGCCGCCATCAGGGATAAAAGCTTCCCGCACTATCGGGCCCGCTATGAGGCAATCAAGCTGCGCAGAGGCCACAAGAGGGCCATTATCGCCATTGCTCGCATGATGCTGACTGCAATTTACCACATGCTTTCAAATGGCGAACTGTTCAATCCGGTGCTCTACGAGCAGGCCAATTGCAAGCCCGGCTTCGTGGCCTCGACAGAAGAGCATGCGGTCAAGTTATTGCAGCGCCTGGGATATTCAATTGTCAAGTTGCCGGATTGTGCTTAGATCCTGATCGTTATTTACCTCTGGTTTTGACCTGACCGAACAGGTCTATTCAAGCATGCTCTTCGTTGGCGATTACCGTTAGTTTTAGTGCTCAAGCCAGTTTTCAGGTTTGCTCAGGTACGCTATAAAGCTTTTATCAGCGCCATTAGTGGGTGAAACTCTATCATAGCCGGCCCGGCCACTTTCGGGCTAAGATACTTTGTTTTTAAATCCTTGACAGGCTGAGTAGTGGCATTTCTTCACATAATCTACAAGTAGCATCTCTGCACAAAGTCCTCGTTGCAAAGTCCCTTCGAGGCCCCCTCGAGGATCACGCTGCCCTTTTGCAAGACATATCCCCGCTGTGCCACATCCAGTGCCTTCTGGGCATTCTGTTCGATTAATAATATTGATATTTGGGCATCATTCACTATCTTCTTAATCACGTTAAAAACCTCGATTACCGTAGCAGGCGCAAGACCCAGAGAGGGCTCGTCCATCAGTATCAACTTGGGACCGCTCATCAACGCCCGGGCCAGGGTAAGCATCTTTCTCTCGCCGCCGCTCAGCGTGCCTGCTTTCTGGCGCAGCCTCCGTCTGATCCAGGGAAATATGCTCGACACTTCTTCAAAACGCTGTTGTATTTTATTTTTATCCGTCTCGTAATAGGCGCCCAGAAAAAGGTTGCTCTCGATCGACATCTTCGGAAACAGGCCTTCCCTTTCAGGACAAATCGCAATTCCGGACTTGACTACCTGGTGCGGCGATAGATTGCTGATTAGCTCATTATCAAATAATATTTCTCCGGCAGTCGGTTTGACCATTCCAACGATGGTTTTTAACAGAGTCGTTTTGCCAGCGCCATTGGCCCCCAGGATACAGACGGTTTCTCCCCGGGCCACGCTGATGCTGACATCCATCAGGATGGGTAGGTGTCCATATTTGGTGGAAACATTCTTGATTTCTAGCATAGTTTCTAGCCTCCCAGGTAAGCCATGCATACATTCTCGTTCTGAGAAACCTCTTCAAAAGAGCCTTCCGCAATTTTTTGACCGGCGTTTAAACAGACTACCCGATCGCTTATCTTTGAAATCACCGACATATCATGTTCGATGATGATTATGCTGATTCTATCGCCGCTATCCCGTATTTTCGTAATGTCCTCGATCATCTGGTGCGTCTCTTCCTTGTTCAAACCGGCGGTGGGCTCGTCCAACAGCAGCAATTTCGGCCTTCCCACGATCGCCCTGGCGATCTCGATCCTGCGCCTGTCGATCAGGGGGATTGTCGAAATCAACTCGTATGCCCTGTCGACAATCTCGGGGTTAAAAACGGATATCGCCCCGAAACACTTGTCTATTCCCCTATTTATCTCCTGCATAGCAAGAGATCTGTTAAATATCGCCTGCCACCAGCTTGTCTTCTGCTCACAATACAGTCCCAACAGTAGATTGTCGATCACGCTCAAATTCATACATAGTCTGTTGGTCTGAAATGTTCTCGAAATGCCTTTTTTCCTGATCGCGTCCGGCGTAAAACTGTTGAGCTCCTCACCTTTGAAGATGACCCTGCCCTCACTCGGTTTGTAAATCCCGCTGATGATATTTAAAAATGTTGTTTTACCGGAACCGTTGGGGCCGATCAGGCCCACCGTCTCGTCGCCGATTTCGAAATCTAGCTTTTCTACCGCCTTCAAGCCGCCAAAATTTATGCCGACCTTTTCCGTTTTTAAGGTTTTTAAGGCATCCATCAGCGCTTTCCCCCTGCCCCTGCCGCTAATTTAGCATCACCGTTGCTCATGCCCGTATCTCTTTCGCCGTAGATGCGGATACGTTTTGGCAATAAGCCCTTTGAGCGTACTAAGAGTATGATAATCAGCACGAGGCCATACATCAGCAAGCGGTAGTTTGCATAGTCAGCCAGTTTCTGGTCGATCATCGTCAGCAAAAGAGCGCCTGTGATCACACCCGGAACATTATCCGACCCCCCCAGGATGACCATACAGATCAGGATCAGGGATTGGCTGAAATCGAAATTCTCGTTGCTGATAAAGCCCGTATAATGGGCATATAAGGCGCCGGCCATACCTGCAAAGGCAGCCCCCAGGCAAAAGGACAGCAACTGGATACTGGTGAGATTGATTCCCTGAGTTGCTGCCACAACTGGGTCCTGGTCAACGGCATTCCAGGCAATGCCGTAGCGCGATTTAAACAGGCGGCTGGCGGCGACTATAGCCAGGGCAAACACAATATAGACCAGGTACAGGTAATTAACCTGGTAGGGCAGGGTAAGGCCGAACACCTCAACCCGCGAGTGCAGTGAATACCCGAATATCTGGTAGTATGGTATGCCTGGAATCCCGTTGGGTCCGCCAACCGCGGGTATATTGATGATCATCAGTGTAAAGATCGTCTGCAAAGCAATTGTTACCAGGGCCAAGTAGTATCCTCTAGCCTTCAAGGCTGGGAGGCCGATGATCACCCCGGTCAAGGTAGCCAGGCAGACCCCGGCGATTGTCCCCAACCATGGTGAGACTCCAAGCCTTACGCTCAGGTAGGCTGTCGTATAGGCGCCGACACCATAGAAAACTGCCGGCGCAAAGTTGATCTGCCCGATGCCGCCTATTTGAAAGTTCAGACCCAGGGCAACAATGCCCATGATACCCGCGATGATCATAATATGCAGCAGATCGTTATTGCCTTTGACCAAGAAGGGCAATGAAATAATAAATAATCCAAATATCACTGAAGTTAAAGTTGTATTCTTTCCCATTAATTGAAATACTGTGTCTATCAATCCTGTTTTTTCGCAGTAGGTTAGCAATACTACCAGCAGTGCAACGATGATCAGTATTACCAACAAGGATGACATCAGGGAAATATAGACTAACAGGCATATGCCCAGAGCAACTAAGGCTGCGGTAATTTTGTCATTCAACCGAGCTGCCATTGTTTTGCCCCCCATGAAGTCGGCGATTTAAACCTTTGAAATCGACTTTTCACCAATGATCCCCTCCGGTCTAAAAATAATGAACAGGACTACGATCAAAAAGCCGGCAACACCACTGTAGGCGGCGCCACCAGGGATGAAGCCGGTCACAAACACCTCGACGAAAGCGATTACCAGGCTGCCCGCCAGGGCGCCGTAAATACTTCCCAGACCACCCACCACGGCTACGGAAAACCCTAGCAGACCATACATCGATCCCGTATCAAAGCGCAGGGTGGACGCATATGATGCCGTCAGAAATCCGGCAATCCCCAACAAGAATCCTCCGATAAGAAATGTGACGATCACCATCTTGTGCCAATCGATGCCGATCATAATGGACGCTTCTTTGTTTTGGGAAAGCGCCTGAATCGAGATCCCGGCCTTGGTCCGGTTGACGAACCAGTACAACAACATCAACACCAGCACTGTTGTGCCGACAATAATGATATTGCGCCATGACAGCATGGTGTTGTTGAATAGGTAGCCGGTTGGCAAAAGATTGGGAAAGTTTTGCGGGTCACGGCCTCCGGGGTAGAAGATGCCGATCAGTTCCCTGATCACGTATCCGGCCGCGACGGTACTCAACAACGAGGCGTTGATGTTTTTTCCTTCGAAGGGAGCGACTACTGTGTGGTACATGACAGTCACTAGAATTGCGCCGAACACACCGCCGCAGATCACCAGGATAATATTGGAGACGACCATCGGGAAAATGCCGTTCAGGGCTGCGTACACTCCGGTCAGAGACGTAATGCCCAGGATGCAAAAGGCGCTGGCAATAGCAATATCACCGAGACAAAAGACGACGATGTCCATGACGCCAAAAAACAGCGAGAAACCGATCCCGATCAGCGCTAACGTACAGGCCAGCATGATGGCATTGAAAACCTGTGACAAGATAAGAGATCCCATGATTGCCTCCTGCAGATATTCAGTGTTATTTGGCGGGCAGCCGTCCTATCGGTATGGCTGCCCGCCAAAAACCAACTATCAGACCGGGGGGAGTTTTCTTACGCCGGTCTTGTACTGGGAATTGTCCCAAGAGATAAACTGACCATCCTGTACAACCATAATAGTCGTCAACTTGTCGGTCGTCTGGCCGTTCGCATCAAAGGTGGTTGTCCCCAGCAGACCATTATAGTTGATCGCAGCGATCTTGGTTGCCAGGTCCTTAGGATTCGGATTCGCCCCCAGCCCATCCAGGGCTGCAATAATTATGTTGGTAGAGTCGTAGGCATACTCTCCATAAGAGCCATAGCTACCCTGCGGATACTTGGCGTTATAGGCAGCCACAAACGCCTGACCGTTCGGCAGCAACGTGGGGTCTTCACCGGATTGCGACACGATCATACCCTCGCAAGCAGTTCCTGCGGCCTTGATATAGGCAGGATCTGTAAGAGCGGAGGTCCCAGTCAACAGAACGTTAGTTATGCCCAGCTCTTGCATCTGACGGACAGCGAGCGCCGCCTCCGTCAGGTTGTCACCGAAAAACACCGCATCGATGTCTTCGCTTTTGAGCTTGGTCACTACGGGGCGAAAATCTGTAGTTCCGTCAGCTATGCTATCTACAGAGACAATATTGACTCCGGGCACGCCTTGAATCCCTGCTTTAAAACCAGCCAGCGTGTCTTGTCCGTAAGTCGAGGTGCTGGTAATCACCGCCCATTTTTTATACCCCATCGTTTGTGTAACCATAGTTGCCATTGGTTGAATTTCCTGGAATGTGGTCGGAACGACCCTCGTTATATACGGCATGTTCGCTGCCTGAGTCAGGTCCTTAGATATAGCGCCCCAGATAACCAGTGGGATGCCGGCATTTTTAAAAATAGGAATCGCGGCCGCGCACGGCGCACTGTTAAAGAAACCGGTTACGGCGATAATATCCGGGTCGCTCACGATTTTTTGGGCATCGTTGGCCGCAGTGCCCGCGTTCGAGGCATCGTCATAATATACTGACTGAATCTGATAGGGCAGTTTCCCGGAGGCGTTTGCCTGGCTTATCGCTAAATCAAAACAGTTTTTTGGGCCAACAACTTCACTGGCATCTGGCCCGGTCAAGGGGCCGATGAAAGCTACTTTGACAGTTTTTGCACTTGCGCTTTGCTTACTGCTGCAGCCTGCTAACAGAAAACTGGACATTAAACTCAATGACACCACGACACAAGCCAGAATCAATATGCTGCGCTTTTTCAAAAAATTGGTCACTGTTATACCCCCTCTTGTCATTTTGGTTGACGAGTCAAGCCTACGTTCCGTCAGATGCAGAGCCAATCACGTCTTACGCCTTTTTTAACCCCTAAGATCACGCCCCCTCATTTTCATTCTCTTTGAAATTGCAACCCCCCCTATACTTGTTTTTTACAACCTGCGGCACTTAGGTGTAATGCTCTCCCAGGCCATGCCCATACAATTGCTGGTAGTCACCGATAGGACTATAGCACTGTGCGCGGCACTCTCCCTCTTGTATTCTTCTTACAAATATTAATTCCTTTTTTATTCTCTTTGTAAGCATTGATTCCCTTTGTAATCTACATACATATTTAGATCCATTATCATATTAATGGGCCACAAATAAAGGGCCTTCAGTGCAAACTAACCAGCCTGGCAAACTCTATTTTCAGAACCATACCGGGCTATGTTCTGCAATGAATTACATGCAAATATCATGCCAAAGCAGCGGCCGCCGTATGCGGCCGCCATCCTGGGCGCGAGCGCCCTAATTTCACGTGCAGATCTATCACTCTGATAAGCGCCACAGTGGTCAACCTTTCCGGGTTGCCATGAGCAGCGTGATCACCACTAACCCTAAAAACATAGAGAGGCCGACTGTGGAGCGACCTCCCTCTGCACATACAGATTGCTCTATCTTGAAGCCAATCTTATCACTATGGTATTTCAGTTTATCATAATGAGAACCCAAACGACCTCCGGCGTCGGTATCAGACTACCAGAGGCAGGCGGGGTGGCAATCAAGGGCATTCAACTGGGTCTTGGCGTCAGTGGGGGGGAATCTTCCAGCATCAATCTCATTGTTACGAAGAGCCTGGTCTGCCATTGTTTAATGCATGGCATTACGGTTTATGCCGGCGTTTGAGGGATGAAGCCTTCCTTCATCAGCAACCTGGTTATTTTCTGGGATTGCTGGATCATTTCAACTGCATTGCGGTAGAGTTCATCGTAGCTCCGGTTTATCCTGGCCACGCCTTGCTCCACGGCTTTAGTTCCAACGGCGGCAGCTTCCTTGGGGAATACATCCCATTCGTCCATGGTAGGCATGAGGCATTCTTCAGAAAGCACGCCCTTGTCCTCTACATATCTGGCCAATTCATAGGCAGCAGCGATGCACATCTCGTCAGTAATGGCTGTTGCCCTGACGTCGAGCGCCCCGCGGAAGAGAGCAGGAAAGCATAGAGAGTTGTTAACCTGATTGGGGAAATCAGAACGTCCGGTAGCTACAACCCTGGCGCCCGCTTCCTTGGCCTCCCAGGGCCAGATTTCAGGAGTGGGGTTGGCGCAGGCGAACACGATGGGATCCTTCGCCATTCCTCTGATCCATTCCTTTTTAATGACGTCAGGCCCGGGTTGAGATAGGGTGATCACGGCATCGGTTCCAGCCATCGCTTCCGGAATAGCGCCGGTCCTGCCCTCGGAGTTGGTCAGCATGCACATTTCCCATTTTTCCTTGTATTTTTCCTGCAGTTCTGTGCGGGAACGATTTAAAATGCCTTTAGTGTCGACCATGTAAATATTGCCCGGTTTTACTCCGGCCTTGATTAGAATGTGAGCGATGCGTATGTTGGCCGCGCCGGCGCCAACCATGGAGATGGTAACTTCATCGAGCTTCTTGCCCACCACTTTCACGGCGTTGATCATGCCGGCCAGGGTTACAGCCGCCGTTCCCTGCTGGTCATCGTGCCAGACCGGTATCTCGCATTTCTCACGCAACCGGTCCAGGATGCCGAAGCACTTGGGCTGTGCTATATCCTCCAGGTTGATTCCGCCGAAGGAAGGTTGGAGAGCCTTCACTGTCCTGATGATCTCTTCCGGATCCTTGGTGCCAAGGCAGATGGGAACAGCATCGACGCCGCCCAGGTACTTGAATATCAGGGCCTTGCCCTCCATGACCGGCATGGCCGCCTCCGGCCCGATGTCACCCAGACCAAGGACCCGCGTCCCGTCAGAAACTATCGCCACCGTGTTCCATTTGCTGGTGAATTCGTACACCAGTTCCTTGTTTTTGTTGATGGCCATACATGGCTCAGCCACTCCCGGAGTATACCAGATGTTAAAGTCGCTCAAGTCCCGAATGGCGCAACGGGGCACGGTCTGTATTTTTCCCCGGAAAAAGCGATGTAGCCTTATGGCGTCCTCGGCCGGTTTTTTAGCCTTGGCAAGCAGTTCTTCTTCGGTAATCATCGCGATTGCTCCCTTACGCTTTATTTGTCGGTGCAAGCGATCCGGACATATCTTCCTCACACAGCAATGACTCGGGTATCATGTGGCGCGGGTCCAGCAGATCCCGTGCCTGGTCCTCCGGCAGGATCTTCATCTCCAGCACCACATCCAGGATGCTCTTACCGCTTTCCAGGGCTTTTTTGGATACCTGAGTTGCAGCGGCATAGCCAATTGTGGGCACCAGGGATGTTACCAGGCTCCGGGTGCCTTCAGCATAGCGCTGGCAGTTGTCTACCCGGAACTTCATGCCCTTGACGACATTTTCATTTAAAGAGTTGACAGCGCCCGCTAGCATTTCCAGGCTTTCAAAGAGGGAGAAGGCCAGCACCGTCTGCATAACGTTGAGTTCGAACTGGCCGGCGGAAGCAGCCAGGCCAACAGTAAGATCATTGCCGAAGACCTTGAAGCATACCTGGTTCACCATTTCGGGTATAATGGGATTGACTTTGCCGGCCATAATGCTGGAACCAGCAGCCAGGGGCGGCAATTCCACCTCCTCCAGGCCGGCCATGGGGCCAGAGGCCATCAGACGTAAGTCATTGGCGATTTTCGTGAGGGTTACGGCCGCTGCCCTTAATAAACCGCTCACCTCAACAAGCACATCCAGATTCTGGGTGGCATCGACCAGATTCCTAGCCAACCGCAGGTAGGGAATACCCGCTGCGAGGCGCAATTCATCGATTACTATTTCCCGGTAGTGGTGGTCGGCATTCAAGCCCGTCCCGACAGCAGTCCCGCCGAGGTTTACCTCGGACAGAAGCTTTACCGCCAGGTTGCCGCGCTGCACATCCCGCTGGACGGCTTCAGCCCAGGCGTCCAGTTCCTCGCCAATAGTTAAGGGAACGGCGTCTTGCAGGTGAGTCCGGCCCATCTTGATCGCTCCATGGTATTCTTCTGCTTTTTCCCGCAGCGCCCCGACTAACAGCATGTCGGCCTTGATGTAGCGCTGCAAGAGGCGGATGGCAGCAATCCTGATGGCCGTTGGCAGAACATCATTGGTGGACTGACCCATGTTGACATCATCGATGGGGTTGACCTTATCATATGCTCCAGGCTGGAAGCCCAGGATCACCAGGGCGCGGTTGGCTATCACCTCGTTGGCGGCCATATTGATCCCCGTACCGGCTCCGCCCTGAATGGCTTCACCAATAAACTGCTCATGCCATTTGCCATCTATGATTTCTCCGGCAGCCCGGGCCATAGCCAGGGCCTTGCTCCGCTCCAGGACCCCCGCCTTCATATTGGCCAGGGCGCTGGCCTTTTTTGCCATGGCCAGGGCGACAATCAGATCCGGGTGGATCTTATAGCCGCTGACCGTAAAGTTTTCCTGTGACCGCACACTATGAATACCATAGTAAGCATTGCCCCAAATAGCCCTCTCGCCCAGGGAGTCCTTCTCCACTCTAGTAGTGCTAGGTATTTCCGCTATCATTTTATTCCCCTCCCCAGTTTACATTAATATTCTCTCAAGCAAGGAGCCTCTCTACAATGGATTATACACCTCATGCGTATATTGTATACTGTATACAGTATACAAAAAAAATCGTAACTATTATAAGCAGTTACGAAATTCATATTCTACCCCAAGCCGCCACCGAAGCAGTGAAATACCTGGGATAAACGCATGGCTACTTGCAAATTCATTTTCTGGTCCGGCTGGTTAAAATCTATCCCGGTCAATTCCTTGATCTTATTTACCCGGTACAGGATGGTATTATAATGGGTATACATTTTCTCCGATGTTTCCTTCACATTGCAGTTGGACTCCAGGTAGACCTCCAGGGTCTTGTACAGGTCCCCTTTTTTATTGTGGTCATACTCCAGAAAGGAACCCAGGATCTCCTGGACGAAATCCTTCAGTTCCGGCATACCGTCGTGTTTGAGCAGCAATCCATAGACACCCAGGTTGCTGTAATAAATATCGCTACCGTTGCCAAAGAGATACCGGCCCAGCTCTAAAGCGATCTTGGCCTCCCGGTAACTCCTTTTGATGCCTTTAATCCCGTTATAGCCGCTGCCGATGCCGATGGTAACCTCCCAGGATTTAAGGGCGGCCCTTAGTTGACGAAGGAAATCCCTGGCCCCGCTATCTTTGCTGTTGGCTACCAAAGAGGGCTCCAATAAGAGGGCCAGACCGTCTTCGTTGTTGACCAGGATAAATTTCACCTGCATTTGACTGCAGAAATTCTCCAGCAGGATGGCTGCCCTGGTCTTGAGGTCCTGCCGCCGGTCTTCATGAATCTTTATTTTACTTGCCTCGGATGGCAGGCTGACATCCAGCAGCAGGGCGGCATAATCGCTCGTCAATTCCCACCCGAAGGCCCGCGCCCGCTCAAGGTAATCCTTTTCGTACAGGTTGGAAGAGGACAAAAGCTGGCTTAAAAACTCGGCTTTATATTTATTCTCGATCTGGGCTACATTGTGCTGCCTGAGAATATCCAGGGCAACGATGGAGCAGACCCTCTCCAGGGTGATCAGTTCCAGGAGCGAAAAACGCCGATCCAGCAGGATTGCCTTGACCCAACCGTACTGCTGTTCTTCGATGATCACCGGCAAAGCAATACAATCAGCTTCACGACCATCAAAGTCCATCTGTTCCCGGTAAAATTCGCCCGTATCATAATGCTCGGCCTTCAGGCCGGCCAGATCATCCCGTTCAAAATAACCGGCCGCCTCCGAGGGGATATCGTAGGGGTAAATAACCCGCCGGTAGTTCGAATGGTCTTCCAGGCAGACACAGGCATTGATCAATTCCGCCAAAGCGGCAGCGATCTGGTCCAGTTGCCCGCCCTTCAGGATCAGATCTGTAAACTGCTGGTGGACTGCCACGCTGTGTTCTAAAAATAGGGCCTGGTGGTTGACCAGTTGTGACAGGACGCTGGATATCAGTTCGGAAAAGTTTACTTCTAACGGCATCTCCAGCAAGGGGAAATTTAGATTGTTGGCGGCTTCGATCATGTATAAGGGAATAGATTCGATATAGCGCTGGGGTTTGATGGCCAACCCGGCGGCCCCCTGCTGGTTCAACTGGGGGATCAGGCCCTTCTGGGCGTCAATATCGTCCTTGATGGCGTACCCGGTGGTAAGGATAAAGTCCCCGCTCTTGATCCAGGGCAAAATATCCGGCACTTCCATTACGTTGACGTTGGTGATGACCCGCTGCAAGCCTTCCGCCCCACCCAGGAGCCGGCACTTTTTAAAGGCCGGCAGTTGCAAAACTTCTTCAACTTTAAGCCCGTAGTGTTCCATGATCGCATCCATCCTTTTCGGGTCTCACCTCCCTATATTTCGCCATAATTAGCTAGTTATCCTACATTTTTTTTATTAAATGTGGGTTCAGATCTTCCGCTACCCCTGGCCCTAAGCCGGGTGCTTGACCTCTTTCACAGCCTGAACGATGGCGGCATAGCCCGTGCAGCGGCAGAGGTTGCCCCGCAGGTAATCCCGGATCTCTTCCTCGCTGGGATCGGGGTTTTTCTCCAGGAGAGCCTGGGCAGTGAGTAGCATACCCGGGGTACAAAAGCCGCACTGCACCGCTCCATTGTCCAGGAAAGACTGCTGCAAGGGGTGGAGCCGGTCATAATCCCCCATGCCTTCCACGGTGGTAATCTCCGCGCCCTCCATGGTAACCGCCAGGATCAGGCAGGCCAGCATATTCCGGCCGTTGACGAGGACTGTACAGGCAGCGCACTCACCCAGGCCGCAGCCGTACTTGGCGCCCATCAACCCCAGTTCGTCGCGTAAGACATTGAGCAGGAGTGCGTTAGGCCTGACAAACAGTTGCCTCTCCTTGCCGTTGACTCGCAACTTGAGCCATTGACTTTCCATCACAGGACACCTCCCGCCCGTTGCCAGGCGGCACGAAGAGCCTCGCCCAGGATCACCCGGCTAACCTTCAACCTGTACTCTCGCGTTGAACGATTGTCGCTGATGGGTTTGATAGCTGCTGCACCTGCCTGAGCAGCAGCTTCGACCAGTTCATTGCTCATTCTCTTCCCTGTCAGGACGGCCTCAGCCTCCTGGATTCGAATCGGTCTGGGAGCTACCGAGCCAAAGGCGATCCGGCAACTGGTACAGTCACGTCCGGAACGCTGGAGAGAAACGGCCACATTGATTTTGGCAATGTCTATTGCCACCCGGCCCAATTTAAGGAAGCTGCTGCCGTTCCCCGGATCCTGGGGGGGGATGCTGATCTCCGTCAGCAGTTCTTCGGGGGCCAGGCAGGTTTTACCGGGGCCCAGGAAAAACTCATCTACCGGTACCCACCTTACCCCGTCCTGGAGCTCCAGTTGCAAGACAGCATCGTAGACCAGCAGGGGCGGCGCCGTATCAGCTGCCGGGGAGGCGTTGACCAGGTTGCCGGCAATGGTGCCCATATTCCTGATGGCCGTTGCAGCCATAGACCGTATGGCTTCGTACAGGGCGCTGTAACCGGTCTTTACGGCTGCGTGGCCCTCGACATCCATTAAAGAGGTAGCGGCGCCAATCCTTAAGCCTGCCTCGTCGGCCTGGATATAATCCAGGCCTGCCACCTTTTTGATGTAGATGACATATTCAGGCTTCATCTGTCCGGTCTTCATCCTGACCAGCAGGTCGGTACCCCCGGCAAGGATTTTGGCTCTCGTCCCATATTCCGCCAGCCAGGTTAAAACTTCACCCGTGCTGTGAGCCTCCAGGTACTGAAATTCTGCCGCCAGAACCCGGGTATCAGTTGCCATCCCTGCCACTCCCTTCTAGGGCCGCCAAAACCCTTTCCGGTGTTATCGGTATCCGGTAAAACCTGATACCGATGGCGTTGTATAAGGAGTTGTTCAGGGCTGAGGCCACGGAATTCAGGGCCGCTTCCCCAATCCCCTTCGCCCCGAAGGGGCCGGTAGGTTCATAGGTATGGGCAAAATAGACCTGGATATCGTCCAAGCGGGGCATCTCACAGGTGGTCGGGATCTTGTCGTCAGTGATAAAGCCGTTGCACTTCAGTCTCCCGGTCTCCCGGTCATGCTCGGTTTCTTCATAGAGGGCGTAACCCAGACCCCGGGACAGGGAGCCAATCAGCTGTCCGGCAACCATGTCCGGGTTGATAGGAGTCCCGGTGTCCGAGAGCAGGACGGCCCGCGGTACTCGGACAACGCCGGTCCAAGTGTCGACTTCCACCTCCAAGAAATGGGCCACAAAGCAGGGTGGACAGTTCTTTTGCCGCAGGCTGTCTGTAGCGGCGATCGTCCCCCAGCTATAGATCTGCGCCAGCCGGGCGACCTCGTCGATGGTGATATTTTTCTGCTTGAAGCCCCGAACATAGACGATCGTAACGTCCTTTTTCGCGTCATATTCCAACTCCAGGTCTCTGGGCAGTTCCTCTAAAATGCGCCCGGCATACTCGAACAATTTCTGCTTGACCTGCCGCGCTACATGGTAAACAGCCCCGCAACCGCAGTAGACCCCACGCGTGGCGTGTGTACAGACATCATAACCGGTCGTCTTGGTATCGACCAGGGACAAGTCTACCCGATCATAGGGGACATTGAGAACCTCCGCCGCAACTTTTACCGCCGCCTCCCCGGTGCCGCCGCCCAGGTCCATCACCGGCGTCATCACATCCACGGTGCCGTCCTCATTGATCTTGACGGTGGCGCTGGAGTAGTCGACGACCTCTCCCGGCTTGGGGCCCCCGGTACCGGAGGTATGGAAGCCCCTGGCCACGCCAATGCCCCGGCGGTAGCGGCCCGTTTTTTCTTCGTGAGGACGGCGATCGGCCCAACCGATCAGTTCCGCGCCCTTTTGCAGCATCTCCTCGACGCCGCAACTCTTGATGATCGACTTGACCGAGGGCCCCTGGCCCCAGAATTCATCGCCAATACCCACGTAATTCTTGAGGCGAAACTCGATGGGATCGAAGCCGCACTCCGTGGCGATGAGGTCCATCAGAGACTCCACGGCAAAATTGACCTGCGGGTTTCCATATCCCTGCATGGCGCAGGCCGGCACCTTATTAGTATAGATCGTCCGGCCTTCAAAGCGGAAGTCGCCCCATTTATAAAGGGAAGCGTACCATCCGGCCATGCACCCGAGTAGGGGGAAGGCGTTTATCTGGTGGGCGCCAATATCCACCTGTGCCAGCATGTCGGCGGCGACAACCCTGCCGTCCTTTTTAACGCCAATCTTCAGTTTAATCCGGGCCGGGAACTTGGTATGGCTATGAAGATCGTCTTCCCGGCTGGAGGCCATTTTTACCGGTCGCTTCGCCTTTAGGGCCAGAGCTACACAGATGGGGATAATGGAGTTCATCTGGATGCTGGAGCCAAAGGAGCCTCCGATAGCCAGCTTTTTGACATTGACCTTGCTTAAAGGAAGGCCATAAATGCGGCCCAGGAGTATACGAATATTGTGGATGGTCTGGGTGGTGGCCCAGACAGTAATCCCACCGTTAGGATCCGGCCGGCAGACGGCGGTCTTGGTTTCCATCTGATGATGGTAGACCCGGGGCAACTCATATTCCTGTTCGGCAATATAGTCCGCCCCGGCAAAGGCTGCTTCCGGGTCCCCTACGGTGATAATCCGTTCGCAGGCCACGTTATTCTTGACAGTCAGTTTTTGATCACCCAGGTAAATATTATCGTAGAGGGCTTGGGCGCCTTCGGCCATTGCCTCATCCAGGTCTAGGACAGCCGGCAAAACTTTGTATTCTACTTTAACTGCCTGCATAGCCTTGAAGGCCAGTTCTTCGGTCTCGGCGGCCACCCCCACTATGGCTTCCCCCACGTGCCTCGCTCTCAGGGGCAGGACACGACGATCGCAATAGGTCTTCTCCGGTATGCTAACGGTACGTTCGTTGTAGATCAGATTCGGAATGCAGGGAGCATCCGGGGTCACACAAACAGCCCCCATGGCCTCAGCCGCAGAGGTATCCACCCGCAAAACTTGCGCGTGGGGATACGGGCTCCGCAGGGTGACGCCATAGAGCATATGGGGGACAACAACGTCGCTGGCGTAAGTCTCCTGGCCGCAGACCTTGGCTACTCCGTCTTTTCGCTGCAATATCTTGCCGATGACCTGAAATTCCACGCCTGCCACCATCCTTTAAGGCACGATCCGGGTGCCTGCTTTTCCTTCCATTGCCGTGACGATGGCTGCCGGTGAGGTGATAAGGCCTTCCCTGCCGCCGTTTTTGAGGTACCTCAAGATGGCCGTAACCTTGGGGCCCATGTTGCCCGGCGGGAACTGGCCTGCAGCCATAAATGCCTCCGATTCGGCAACGGTCAACCGGTCCAGCTCTCTCTGTTCCGGTTTGCCAAAGTCAATGGCGACTTTCTCGACACCGGTCGAAATGACCAACAACTCGGATTTGATCTCCGAAGCCAGCAAGGACGAGGCGTAATCCTTATCGATCACGGCCGCTATCCCATCCAGCTNNACTCCCCGTTGCGCTCAACGACAGGTATCCCGCCGCCACCGACGCAGATAACTATATAGCCCCTGTCGATCAAGTCTTTAATGGCTGCGATTTCGACTATTGCCTTGGGTTCTGGCGAGGGAACCACCCGTCGCCAGCCCCGGCCGGCGTCCTCAACAATCGCCCAGCCATCTTCCCGGGCGTGACGATCGGCCTCTTCTTTACCCATGAAGCCGCCGATGGGCTTGGTGGGCTTCTGAAAGGCCGGGTCGTCTCTATCAACCACTACCTGCGTTACTACCGTGACCGCCTGCTTGTTAATGCCGCGGCGGTGGAACTCGTTCATCAGGGACTGCTGGATCATATAGCCGATGCAGCCCTGGGTGTCGGCACCGGCAAATTCCAAGGGTATCAGGGGCAATTCCCCCGTGGCCAGTTCGGCGCGGCGGATTAAAAATCCGACCTGGGGCCCGTTGCCATGGGTTATGGCCACGTTCCATCCCCTGGCAACCAATTCCGCAATATTATGGCACGTCTCGCGCACGTTCGCTAACTGGTCCATCAGGCCATTCCGCTTTTTATCCTTGATCAGGGAGTTGCCGCCGATGGCTACTACTGCTGTTCTCTCCATTCCTTATCGCTCCTCTACATATGAATTTTCTAAATTTTGTTCGCACCTGACACATCCGGGGAAACCTTCCCACCGCTTCTTTCAGACCGGACTGTAAGCCCAATGCGGAGGTGAAGCGGGGGCATTAGAGCGGGGGTAGTCGTGGAACGCCTTCTTCCTAGCGGACGTTACCGGTAGTCAGCGCCAACAGGGCCATCCTGATCGGTACGCCGTTGTGGGCCTGGCGGAAATAGGCCGCCCCCGGGTAGGAGTCGACCGAGACGGCGATCTCGTGAACCCGCGGCAGGGGATGCAGAATGCTCATACCCTTCTTGGCTGCGGCTACTACCTCGTCGTTGACGGTATAGCTATCCTTGACGAGTTCGTATTCCTCCAGGCTGGGGAAACGTTCCCGTTGGACACGCGTGACATAGAGGACATCGGCCTCAGCCACGCCGATCTTCAGGTCACTGGTTTCCTCCACCTTGATGCCTGCGCTGCGCATTTCGGCGGTGATCTCTTCCGGCATCTTCAACTGCGGGGGGGAGACCAAGACCAGGTCACAGCCGTAGTGCTTGAGGAAGTAGACCAGGGAATGGGGAGCACGTCCATATTTCAAGTCTCCGAGCACGGCCACCTTCAATCCTTCAATGTGGCCGTGTTCTTTGAGGATGGTGTAGATGTCCAGCAGGGCCTGAGAGGGGTGCTGCCCGGTACCGTCCCCCGCATTGATTACCGGGTGGTCGCAGGCGTCAGCGGATTCCTGACCGGCGCCGGTCTTGGGACTGCGGACAACAATGACATCGGCGTAGCCGTCGATGACCCGCATGGCGTCATATAGGGTTTCGCCCTTGGCCGTAGAGGATGTCTGCATCTGGGGCGTTTCGGAAACCGTTATCGCACTGCCGCCCAGCCGGTACATGGCCGCCTCGAAGGACAGGCGCGTCCGGGTGCTGGGCTCGAAAAAGAGGATGGCCGCGATCTCGCCTTCCATATCGAAGAGGCGGCGCTTGTTAACCAGGGCATCCTCGTAGTAGGCGGCTGTCTTCATGATCAGTTGCAGTTGCTCATAGGTCAAGGTCTTGCTTGACAAAACATCCTGGCCGCTTAATAAGGCCAATTCTCCCTCGCTCGGCTTCAGAGCCATAAAATAACCTCCTTAAGAAAAATGTTAAATGAGGATCTTATCGTCCTTCATTACGACCCGGCCCCCTACCATGGTCAGGACCGCCTTACCCTTCAGCCAGCGGCCGTCCTGCGGGCAATTACGGCACCTGGATTCGTTCTCGCTTGCTTTAACCTGCCATTCCTGGTCGAGATCGATGATCACGATATCCGCATCCTGGCCGATGCCCAGGGTACCCTTGTTTAATCTCAGCAACCGGGCCGGGTTGCTGGTCATCTTGGCAAGGGTGTCAGAGAGGCTCAGCAAACCGCTGTGGACCATCTCTGTCAGGACTACACCCAGAGCCGCTTCCAGGCCGATCAGGCCAAAGGGGGCCTCACGCAGGAAATCACGCTTCTTCTCGGCCACCGTGTAAGGAGCATGGTCCGTAGCAATGACCTCGATGGTACCATCCACCAGGCCCTGCTTGAGGGCTTCCTGATCGCATTTACTGCCAAAGGGCGGCTTGATCTTAAAACGCCCTTCCATGGTAACCATGTTTTCGTCCGTCGTGTTCAGGTAATGGGGTATCACTTCCCCCGAGACGGCGATCCCGCGTTGCCTGCCCGAACGGATCAACTCCACCGAACGGGCGCAGCCAACATGACAAATGTGTACCTGTCCGGACACCTCTTCCGCCAGGAGGATATCCCGCCCCACCATGACGGCCTCAGAGGTGTAGGGGATGCCCTTTATGCCCAGACGCCGGGAGACCTCACCGTCGTTGATCACCCCTTCGCCGGTAATGGGCTTGTCTTCGCAATGCACAGCCAGGACTTTATTAATGGCCTTGGCCTGAATCAGGGCCTGGCGCATTAAACCCGAGTTCATCACTGGCTGGCCGTCATCGGAAAAGGCGACACACCCGGCCGCCACCAGGTCAACAAAAGGGGTCAGTTCCTGCCCCTGCTGACCCATGGTAATCGCTCCGTAGGGCAAGACATTGACGATGCCGACGCGTTTACTCTTGGACAGTACGTACTCGGTCACGATGATGTTGTCGCAAACCGGGCTGGTATTGGGCATGGCAATAAGGGTTGTAAAGCCGCCCCTGGCTGCCGCCCGGGTGCCGCTCTGGAAATCTTCCCTTTCGGGGAAGCCCGGATCCCGCAGGTGGCAATGAATATCGACCAGCCCCGGAGCTACCACCTTGCCGGTCACATCAATAACATCTGCTTCCCCCGGATCAATGGCCTGCCCCAGTTGAACCACCTTGCCGTCGACAACCAGGACATCTGCTACGCGGTCGATAGCATTGCCCGGGTCGACAACACGGCCACCTTTTAATAAAGTCTTGGCCACTTTATAGCTCCTCTCCTCGTCATACTTCTTAATACGAAGTTTATCTTCTCCAGGGCGTTGCTGTTGACCTTTGTGGTGCACCACAACTATTAAATTACAATATTATGTTACCCCACAATATATAGATCAGATTACTGTGTGTTACGCTAACTTATTGACGCGATTTTTGTTGCTGTTCCTGCATGGCCCAAAAGACCCTTTCCGGCGTGGCCGGCATGGTAGTGATCCGCACCCCGACGGCATCGCAGATCGCATTGAGAATGGCCGGCGCAATAGAGTTGTCGGCGGGTTCCCCTACCCCCTTAGCCCCGTAGGGGCCAAGGCCAGCCCCCGACTCGATCATGATCGTCTCCACATCCGGCACATCAACTGACGTGGCTATCAGATACTCGGAAAAGGAAGGAGTCTTCAAGTATCCCTTCTCAACGATCAGGTCTTCCGTTAGAGCGTAACCCATATTGTAAATGGCGCCGCCCTCCAGTTGCCCCTCGACGTTCAACACATTGATGGCTTTGCCCACGTCAAAACAGGCAATCAGTTTGCGAACATCCACAGCCCCGGTATCAACATCTACAGCCACTTCCACGGCATGGCAACCAAAAGTGAAGTCGGCGAAGGTGGGGCCGCTAATTATTTCGGACGTCGGCACTTCGGTAAAGGGAGCATTAAACTGGCCCTCGTAGAAGAGCTCAATCCCGTCTGTGGCACAGGCATCGATAGCTTCCTTCAGGGTTATCTGCTGCTCTGGATCCACCGGATTCACAATGCATTCGTTGGCGATCTGCAGGTCGGCCGCCCTCGCGCCCAGCATGGCTTCAGCTTTGGTTAGCAGGCGTTGCTTGAGTTCCCGGGCCGTCTTGAGGGTGGCGTTGCCCGACATGTAAAGCATCCTGGTGGCTGTAGTCGTACCGGCCAGGGGGGTCAAGGCCGTATCGGCGATATAGATCTTGATCTTCTCCAAGGGAATGCCAAGCTCCTCGCTAACGATCTCGCAAAGGGTAGAAGCTTGGCCACCGCCCAGATCCTGTACGCCGCACCTGACCACCACGCTGCCGTCCAGCTCCAGCTTGATGAAGCAGCGGGAACTATCATGGAGGAAGGTCAGCCGGCCGTAACTCATCATCCCTACCGCCAGGCCATGGCCGATGCGGATATTCTTATCCTGGCTTTCCGGCACCGGGCCCAAAGCCTGCCAGGCCTTCTCGGCCGCCTCGGCCACCGCCACGTAACGATCGAACTTGAAGTTGGTAGCCAGAGAATCGCCCTGGCGCAGGCAGTTCTTTTGTCTGATGGTTAGGGGGCCCATCCCCAGCACCCGGGCGAGTTCATCAATCTGGGATTCATAGGCCACATTGGGCTGGACAGCTCCGAAGCCCCGGTTGGCACTAGTAAAAGGGTTATTGGTTAAAGCGGAAACGGTATCTACTTTGACATTGGGGATGTTGTAGGGTCCGGCGGCGTTGACGGTAGAGTAGAGCAAGATCCACGGGGTCAGATAGGTATAGGCGCCGGCGTCGGAGATGAGTTCCGCTTCCAGGGCTACTAGACGGCCGTCGCGGGTGGCCCCAGTTTTATATTTCATGATGTAGGGATGCCTTTTACCGTGAGCCAGTAGGGACTCTTCCCGGGTGTAGGTCAACTTCACCGGCCGGCCCGTCTTCAAGGTCAGGAGGGCCAGGAAACTCTCGACCGTGATGTCCTCCTTGCCGCCGAAGCCGCCGCCCAGCCAGGTGCCGATGACCCGGATCCGGTTTTGCGGCAGTCCCACGACTTCCGCCACAGTGCGGAAATGCTCGATTACCTGGGTGGAGACCCGGATATTGATGACCTCGTCCTCATCCACCCAGGCCACGCCCGATTCCGGTTCCAGGTAAGCGTGGTCACCAAAAGGGACCCGGTAGGTATTTTCAACAATGACATCGGCCGCCGCAAAGCCGGCCTCCACGTCGCCCTTGCGGACCTTAAACCGGGAGACGACATTGCTCTCGCTTTCACCCACCCGGTAGGCGCCGGGTTTTAAGGCTTCGATCGGGTCAAAGACCCCCGGCAGGGGTTCATAGTCGACTTTTATTAAATCCAGGGCCTCTTCGGCAATCTTCAAACTCTCGGCAGCCACCAGAGCTACCGCTTCGCCCATAAAACGTACCTTGCTCTCGGCCAGGACACGGTAGAGGCCCTCGAAATTGGAGCCGACATCGGTACTCTGGCCGAACTTGGCCCGCAGGTTATTATTGGGAACATCTTTGCACGTCAGGACGGCATGAACGCCTGGAAGGGCCTCGGCCTTGCCGGTATCGATGGCCAGTATCATTGCCGCCGGGTATTTACTGCGTAAAACCTTGGCATGAAGCATACCGGGCATGGTAAAGTCATCCGCATAAATAGTGGTCCCTTTTGCCTTGGGCCAAGCATCGATCTTGGGCCGACGCTTGCCAATTATAGTGGTCTCTTGTGCCTTATGACAAGCATCGATCTTGGTCAGGCCCTCGTCAACTACTGTTGTTTCCATACTCTACATCGCCCCCCTTGAACCCTTGCGCTCGCCTGGCAGGCAGCGACCGCAGCCACGGCATCCACAATTTTTTTATAGCCTGTACAACGGCAAAGGTTACCTGAAAGGGCTTCCTTGATTGCTGCCCGGTCCGGCTGCGGGCAATCGGCCAGTAAACTCCTGGCCGTCACCAACATCCCCGGCGTGCAAAAACCGCACTGAATAGCGCCATGGGTGGCAAAACTCTCCTGCAAGGCCTGCATTAAGGGATCCAAGGCCATGCCCTTCACGGTCCAAACCTCTTTACTGTTGGCCTGGGCAACCAGGACCAGGCATGATTTGACCGGCTGACCATCCAGAATAAGCGTGCAGGTACCGCAATCCCCTTTGTTACACCCGCACTTGACATCCATAACCATGGCCCTGGTCCGCAAAAACTCCAACAAGGATTCCTCCGGAGCTGCTGCGGCCGTAAACTGCGTGCCATTGATCCTGACTGACACGGTGATCTCGTTTTGAAGTTCCATCGCCATACCCTCCCTAAGCCAGCGCGGCTTCCAATGCCCTTTTCAGCAAGACACCGGCCAGATGCACCCGGTATTCCCGCGAGGCCCGCACGTCGCTGATCGGCTTGGCTTCTGTCCTTATAATCTCCTGAGCCCTGGTTACCACTTCCGGTGCGAGGGGTTTTCCGGTCAGGTAGTCTTCTGTCTGCCGGGCACGGATCGCGGTCGGCGCCAAAGCTCCCAGGGCAATACGGACCTGCTCCACCCGGTCTCCATCCAGACCCACCATTAGGCCGATGCTGGCCAGGGATATGGCCATGGATTTCCTCATACCAAACTTGATAAAGACGCTCCGCATTGCTGTCGTCTTCGTGAAAGATACGCCAACAATCAATTCATTGGGCTGCAGAGCGCTTCTGCCAGGCCCAGTCAAAAACTCGGCGACCGGGATCTCTCTTTCAGCGGCCAGACTGGCCACGATCACCTTCGCCTCCAGGGCCAGCAGGGGCACCACCCCATCGCCCGCCGGGGAAGCGTTGGCCAGGTTGCCGCCAATTGTCGCCCGGTTGCGGGTCAGGGGATCGGCAAAGCGCCGGCCCACCTGCCATAAAACCTGCCCATGGCTGGCGACGAGGTCTGAGTGCAGCAACTCGTTTATTGTTGTCAAACTTCCAATAATTACCCTATCTCCTCTGACGTCAATACCCTTCAACTCCGCCAGCTTGCTGATATCGACCAGGGTACAGGCGGCGATTTTTTTCGCTCTGATATCGGGCAGGACATTGGTGCATCCCGCGACGATCCGGGCTCCAGATCCAAGCTCATTTAACAACGCCAGCGCTTCATCCTTCGTTCCGGGTACTGCATAAGCGAAACTGCTCACACCAAACCTTCCCCCTAACATGGTTTTACCACAGATGACTACCCGNNCGGTGGGATAAGAGCGGCTACATCGCTGTATTAACTGGCTATTATGAATTATTTTCTGTAATCTTTTTTTTATTCTCTTTCAAATATTTATTTCCTTTGTTAATATTAAACAAACTTTCTTCATTTGTATAGTAATCATTTACTAGGAACACCTGCCAATATTGTAGAACGTGGGACAGAGAGCGGTTCTCTGTCCCACGTTCTTTCACCACAGATTACTACCCGCTCTAATGCCCCCGCTTCTTTGAAGCGGTGGGATAAGAGCGNNGATTGCTTTCCCCCACTGAAGCCAAGACCCAGTTGAATGCAGGGGGATGAGCCTTCCTTCCCCTGGCTTACCGGCAAGTCTCCCATCAGTCAACAAGAATTCCCCACGCCTGATCACGCTTGTCAGCCAGCCGCGCTCAAGGTGGGCGGGGCTGAAAGGAGAGTAGCCGGCCCGACTGCCCAGAGACAGACTGCGTTGTTCCCGCCGCCCGGTCACCTTGGATTGGTCGATCACCAGGCAATCGGCATCGTTGCCCGGGGTCAACCCGCCCTTCCCCTGCAATCGGAACAGGCGGGCCGGGTTCTCGGCGGTGAGGCGCACGAGATCCTCCCACTCGATCCGTCCTTCGGCGATGCCAACATTGACAAGCACCGGCAGGATGGCATCCACCGCCGGCAGGCCCGGCCTGACAGACTGCCAGCCAGCGCTGGTTTTCATCGCTACGGAAAATGCGCAGTGGTCGGAGGCCACGACGTCGACGAGGCCGTTTCTCAGGCCGCGCCACAAGGCGTTCTGGTCCGCGACGGTGCGCAGCGGCGGACACACCGTAAAGAGGCAGGAATCATCCCGATCGTAGAGTGACTGGTCCAGGACCAGATACTGCGGACAGGTCTCCACCCAAACCGTTCGACCCGGCTGCTCCTGCCTAGCCTTGGCGATCGTCTCCAGGGAAACCGCAGCAGAGATGTGGACGAAATATACGGACACCGGCGGAGTACCCAGTTCCAGAGTCTTCTGCACTGCCCGCTGCTCCGCCCCGGCCGGGCGGGAGCGGGGGAAAAAGCGTACCTGCTCGTGCCCACCGGTGACCAGTTGTCGCCCGGCTTCCTTTAACAACCCATCAGCCTCTGCATGCAGGGTGAGCAGGCCGCGGCGAAGCCTTGCCCAATCCAGCAAGGCCTCGATGTCCCCGTCATCCAGGCACAGACCGCCTTCCCTGTAGGTCGTGAATCCCTTGACCGCTGCCAACTGATGCTGTTCCATCAGATCATACCAATCAGTGTCCCGGGCAAAGCGTTGCGGAATTACGAGGTGAAACTGGTAGTCAACCGGACAGCCCCGCGCCTCGCCAAAGCGGGCGCCGATCGCCTGCGCCAGATCCTGCCCGGGCGCCGGTTCGATGAAATCGACGATGGAGGTGACACCGGCAGATGCAGCCAGGGTACCGCCAGATACAAAATCATCCACCGTAAAAAATTCGCCGCTGGGCATCTGAAAATGCGTGTGGGCGTCGATCAGTCCCGGCAGGATCAACTTTCCCGCGACATCGACGACCGGCAAGCCCCGGCCGGCAGGATCGCCCACCCAGGCCGCGATCCGACCATTCTCAATCAGCAGGTTGGCCCGTTCTCTGCCTGTTGCAGAGACGACCAGGCCCCCGGCAAGTATGTAGTCCATCTCTATTCTCCTTAGTCTGACAGGGCTCTGAGATCGATGGGAAAAGCATGGATCTCCCGGCCGAGAGCATCGGCTACGGCATTGGCTACGGCCGGGGCGACCGGGATGGTGGCGCACTCGCCGATGCTTTTGGCGCCATAGGGGCCCTGCCGTTCTCCGTTTTCCACCAGCATCACCTTCAATGTTGGCATGTCTGCCGCCTTCGGTGTGACGTATTTTTTGAAGGAGGCGTTCACTACCTTGCCGGCGGCATCCAGCTTCAGATCCTCGGACAGGGCATAACCGATGCCCATCTGAATCCCGCCTTCGATCTGCCCCTCGACCAGCAGCGGGTTGATCGCCCGGCCGACATCATGAACGGCCAAGAAACGTATCACCCTGATGGTCTTCTGCTCCAGGTCGACCTCGACCTCGGCGAAGTCGGCTCCATACGAGGTCGGGTTGAAAGTCGACCGGTGGGAATAACTGGCGATCAGTTCCCGGCCGTCTTTTTGCTGGATCTCCCAGACCACGTCGCGCAGGCTGACGGACGATCCGTCCGGAGCATTGACCCGTCCGCCGCTGAGGTTCAACTTTTCCAGGTCAGCATTCAATATTTGAGCGGCCTTTTCCTTGACCTGGGCAGCAATGGTCTCGGCGCACCGCTTCACCGCCTGCCCGATCACCCAGGTCCCCCGGCTGGCATACATGCCCAGGTCCCAGGGTACGTATGCGGTGTCCGCCTCGATCACGCTCCAGTCCTGCTGCTTCATGCCCAACACCTCACAGGCAATCTGCAGCAGGATCGTGATTACGCCCTGTCCGAGGTCATGCGCTCCGGTGAACAGGATCCCGGTGCCGTCTTCATTCATGGTGATGGTCACGCCGGTGATATCGGCGTGCACACCGTACACCCCGTTGCCGTGCACACCCACCGCCATGCCGATCCCGCGCTTTTTATGGGGAGGCAGGATCGGCCGGCGCCAAGTATCCCAGCCAAACTCCCGCGCTCCCAGTTCCAGGCACTCCAAGGGATAGCAGTCGCCCAGGGTAGCGCCGGAGCGCGGGTTGGGATCGCCAGGACGCACCAGGTTGCGGCGTCGCAACTCCACAGGGTCCAGCTTCAACTCCCTGGCAACCCGGTCCAGGTGCACCTCCCTGGCCAGTATCAGTTGGGGAGAGCCGTAGCCGCGCATCGCCCCGGCCACCGGGGTGTTGGTCAGGACAGGGTAGCCCTGGCAGCGCATGCCCGGTATCCGGTACTGCTTGAAAGCCTTATCGATCATGGCGCCCAACACGTTCAGGGCACTGGACGTATATGCCCCCGTATTGGTGATCACCTTGATGTCCTGGGCCTGGATAAAACCGTCCCGGTTCACGCCGGTCTTGATCTCCACCACGGCGGCATGCCTGGTCCTGGTAGCGAAGAATACTTCCCGTCGGGTCAATTCGACTTTCACCGGTCGTCGGCACATCATGGCCAGGGCCGCCGCCACCGGCTCAATGGTCATCTCCAGCTTGCCGCCGAAAGCTCCCCCAACCGGGGGCTTGACCACCCGTACCTTGTGCATGGGGAGGGAGAAGATCCCGGACAGCAGCACCCGGAAGGCGAAGATGTTCTGGGTGGCGCTCCAGACGGTCAGCGGGCCATCACGGCTGACATCGGCGATGCAGGTATGCGGCTCCAGGGCGATATGGCTGGGACGCGGGGTGTAGTACTTGTCCGTGAACACATAGTCGCTCCCGGCCAGCCCCTGGTCGAGGTCGCCGGTTTCCGCCCTGATCTCCGCCACCAGGTTGCCGCCGGGCTGAATCTTGGGCGCATCCTCAGCCAGAGCCTCTTCCGGATCGAACACCGCCGGAAGGACTTCATAATCGACATCCAGCAATGACAGCGCCCGGGCGGCGATCTTCGGGCTGGTGGCGGCCACCGCCGCCACCCGGTCGCCCACGAAGCGCACCACCGGTGAGAAGATCAGTTCATCCGCCGGAATGCCGTGCCTCTCGAACCGGAGGGCGCTGTTGTATTTCACCTGCGGGGTATTGAAGCAGGTAGCCACGGCCAGTACTCCCGGCAAGGCCAGGGCCTTGCCGCAATCGATGGCGCGAATGCGGGCGTGGGCGTACAGGCTGAACAGGATCCTGCCGTAGACCATGCCATNNCATCGCCCACATACTGCAATCGCCCGGTGACCTTGGCAACCGCGTCATACACCGGGATCGCCGCCCCGACACCCTGTCCGTCCGGAGGCGCGGGGACGGACAGCAACAGTCCGGCCGCCCGTTGGATCGCCCTCACGATCTTGACATAACCGGTGCACCGGCAGAGGTTGTTTCCCAATGCCGAGGCGATCTCCGCCTCTGTCGGACGCGGGGTTTGCTGCAGCAGGGCCACGCTCCGGATCACCATTCCCGGCGTGCAGAAACCGCACTGGATGGCCCCCATCTCCACGAAAGCCTGTTGTACGGGATGCAGGGCATCGCCGCTGGCCAGTCCCTCGATAGTGGTCACCGCCTGTCCGTCCAGGTTCTTGACCAGGACCGTGCAGGAGTTGACGGCCTTGCCGTCCAGCAGAACCTTGCAGGCGCCGCAATCACCGGTCCTGCAGCCGCACTTGGTCCCCGTCAGGACAAGGCGGTCCCGCAGAAAGTCCAACAGGGTCTCGCCGGGATCCGGTTCTCCCGACCATACGCTTCCATTAACTGTTAGTTGAACCGTACTCATCGAGGACCACAATCCTTCTATTGGGATGGTTGGCCGGCTCTCGCTTCTTGATCAGAAACCCTGGCAAGCCCGATCATCGTTTCTGATGTCCAGAGAACCTTCAACTAAAAAGCAATCGATCTCCACGGATGCCCCTGCCGGCGATTCTCGACTCCGGCCCGCTCTGCAAGATCTTCCGCGATTTGTTGAGCTTCAGTCAAAAATTTCGGTTCATCGATCAATAATACCTTACCATCACGCAGGACGACCTCGCCGTCAATGACCACTGTTTCCACGTTGGCTTCCGAAGACGAGTAAACCAGAGTGGAAACCGGATTGTGCATCGGTATCGATTTTGCAGCCAGATTGGGGTTGAAAATCACCACATCTGCTTTTTTTCCGACTTCCAGCGAACCTACTTCATCATCCATCCCCAGGGCTCTGGCACCGTCAATTGTGGCCATTTCCAGCACCTTCTCGGCGGTAATTATGGTCGGGTCCATGGTGTACGCTTTATGAAGCAATGCCGTGCATTTCATCAACTCGATCATGTCCTGGGAATTATTGCTGGCAGCGCCGTCCACCCCCAGTCCGACTGTAATGCCCGACTCCAGCATCCTCGGGACAGGCGCAACACCCGAGGAGAGGTACATGTTGCTGACGGTATTGTGGGAGACTTTCATGTCATAATGCTTGATCATTCTGATATCCCTGTCGCTGAGATGGACGCAGTGAACCAGCAACACATTGGGGCCAACTATCCCCAATTCCTGCAGCGCTTCGGCATCGACCAGCCCGTGAATCTGGCGTGATGCCTCCCGGTCAAAGGGCGTTTCAGAAATATGGATAGTGAAACCCGTATCAAACTCTCTAGTTAATTTCCATAAACACTGGAGCATCTCCCGTGAGTTTGACCATGCGGCCGCCGGAGCCACCCATATTCTGATCCGGCCGTTGCTCGAGCCATGATATCTGGTTAACAGGCGCCGGCAATCCGCTGCAACGGTATCGACATCCTGCATGACGGCGCGCGGAACACCGAACTGCTCTCCCGTATTCATGGAGCCCCTGCCATAAACGCCGCGCAAGTGCAGGTCATTGAAGGCCTTGATGATCGGGTCGGATAATCCCGGTCTGTTGTGCGGGTACATGTAATCGAGCATGGTAGTAATACCGCTGTGGAGCCCCTCCAGACATCCCAGAACAGCGCCGGAATAGCAGTCTTCTTCGGTAAGGTAGGCCGAACAGGGGAAGGTCATGGCGGCACACCACCGGGACAGTACGACGTCATCCCCGAGGCCTTTAAGAAGGGTTTGAAACAGGTGGGTGTGGGTATTCACAAACCCCGGAAAAACAACCTTTCCCGCAGCATCGACAGTATCCTTCGCCGCGGGGTATTTAGCGCAAATCTCTTCGGAGTTCCCTACATCTACAATTTTATCACCCTGGATCGCAACCGCGCCACCCCAGAAAATATCCTTCTTGCTGTTGACCGTCACGATAATAGCATTTTTGATCAGCAGGTCCAACATCTTTTTACACCTCGCTTGGGCTCCGCCGGCGGGCGGCATCTTTAATCGCTTCCACGATCTGCACGTATCCGGTACAGCGGCAGAGGTTGCCTGCAATCGCCTTCTTGATCTCCTCCTCGCTGGGCCGGGGGTCTTCATCCAACAGGGCCTTGGCGCTCATCAACATGCCCGGCGTGCAAAACCCGCACTGGAGGGCATGGTGATCCAGAAAAGACGCCTGGAGCGGGTGCAGTCGATCAGGGCTCCCCAGGCCTTCCACGGTCTCGACCACGCCGCCGTCGGCCGACAGGGCCAGCACCATGCAGGAATTGACGGCCTTGCCATCCAAGATCACCGTGCAGGCGCCACACTCCCCAATCCCGCACCCCTCCTTGGTCCCGGTCAGGAACAGCTCGTCCCTGAGCACGTCAAGCAGTCTCAGGGACTCCTCAACCTCTCTGTCAATCAGCACGCCGTTGACCGTCAAGCGCAATCTCTTTTTAGCCATGGCCAGTTCCCCCATCCCGAAACTGAGCGAATACCTGCCCGACGAGGCCTTCAAGAACAGTCAGCTTGTATTTGAAGGACGGGCGCAGGCCGGTTATGGCAGTCACTACCCCGGTGGTGAGCCTGGCCGCCTCTGCGCCGACTTCCTCCGTCAACTCCCTTCCCACCATATACTCCTCGACCCTTTCCAGGTGTTGGGGGACAGCCAGCATGGCACCCGGCACGATGCGGACAAAATCGATCACTTCCCCATCCAGATGCAAGGCTACGGCCAGGCTGAGGCGGGAGATCGCCATCGCCTGCCGTCTGGCTACCTTGACGAACTTACTGCGGGTATTTGCCAACGGAAACGGCAGGGTAAACCCTTCCACCAGTTCAGCCGGGGCGTTTCTTTTTCTTTCTGCCAGATAGGACTGGAGCAGCAGTTCCCTTTTCCCGCGCCTGGACAACAACGATATGCGGGCGTCCAGGCAAAGCAGGGCCGGGACACTGTCGGCGGCCGGTGAGGCGTTGGCCACGTTACCGCCCACGGTAGCCAGGTTTCTGATCTGCTTGCTGCCGATTCTACCGCAAGCTTCGGCCAGGAGAGCCCACCGCTCACGCACTGCTGCGTTTTGCACCACCTCGCTGTGCGTCGTGGCCGCCCCGATCCATAGCCCGTCTTTGGTCGTTCTGATTCCCCGTAACTCTTGCCGGCGGCGGATGTCGACCAGCCTGGCCACACATGACAGCCGACCCTGCCGTAGAGCCGGCATGATGTCCGTACCGCCGGCCACCACCCTGCATCCGTCTCCATGGCGCTCGAGCAGTTCCAACACCTCCGCCAACGAGGACGGCGCTATAAATTCGAATTGCTGCATGTTCTCACCAGCCCCTTTTGATCTTCACCCAGGTTCGCCCAGAACTCTTCCTTAAAGGCCGGCAACGACCTGATCCGGTAGCTGGCCGCCGCCAGGGCGTTGGCGATCGCCGCCGGTACCGCTTCCAGGGCCGCCTCTCCCAGGCTCTTCGCTCCACCGGCTCCAGAGTTGCCGTCAGAAGGGATAAACTCCAGATAGGCTTCCGGCATATCTGCCGCCGTCGGAATCATGTATTTATCAAAGTTATCGTTCGTGATCAGGCCTTTGTTAAAGGAGATCTCCTCCATCAAGGCCATACCGAGCCCCATCGCCATCCCGCCGTATACCTGGCCCTCTGCGGCGCCCGCGTGCACCACCCGCCCGACATCGTGCACTGAGACCAGTCGCTTGACTGCCGCCACCCCGGTAATTCTGTCAATTTCCACCTCAGCCACCACGCAGGTATAGGCATAGCTGGAAAAGGCGTCACCCTGACCGGTGCTGCGGTCCCAGGCTACCGGCTCCGGTTGAAACCACCCGGTCACGCTCAATTGACAACCATTCCGGAAGGCGGCAGTTACGATTTCATCAAAGGATACTCTCCGCTCCGGATCCTGACGCACAAAAATCCAGTCCTCTGCAGCATTCAGGTCCTCGGGGGCGGAGTTCAGCTTTTTGGCCGCCAACGCAAACAGAATCTTCTTGATTTGTGCCGCCGCCATAACCACAGGTTTGCCTCCGGAGAAAGTGCCCCGGGAGGCCACGGTCATACCGCCATCCGGTACGATGCCGGTATCCACTGTTTTAGAGACGATCCTCTCCGGACAAACCCCCAACTCTTCCCCCGCCAACCGGGCATGAGCGGTCTGCAAACCCTGTCCTATGTCCGTCAGGCTGGAACACACGATAATACTGCCGTCTTCCCGAACCGACACGATCGCTCCGGTAGCGTCCGGGGCTTCGGCCCCTAGGCCGCAGCCCCGAAAACTCGTGGCAAACCCGATCCCGCGTCTGACCTGATCATCCGGATCTTGTTCGGCATAGGCCACTTTTTTTCGAAGATAATCAGACAATTCCAGGGCTCGCAAAGTAACCTTTTCAGCATTTACCGGCTCGGTGAGCACCTGCCCGGTAATCGTTTCATCCCCTTCGTGCAGGAAGTTGACCCTGCGCAATTCCAGGGGCGACATCCCCAGTTCGCCGGCCAGTTCGTCCATCAAGGATTCCTGGGCGAAGATGATCTGCGGCGAAGAATACCCGCGCATGGCGCCGCCAAACACCCGGTTGGTGTGTACGGCGTAGACGTCCACTTTCACATGGGGGATCCGGTAGACCCCGGCAGCGTGCACACAGGCCCGCCAGTTCATGAACTGCGCCTGAAAGTTGTAGGCCCCGCCCTCATCGACCAGTTCGGCCTGCAAGGCCATGATCCGGCCGTCCCGCCTCGCTCCCGCCTTGTACCGGAAGCGGAAGGGATGACGCTTGGCGCTCTCGATGATCGACTCTTCACGGCCGTATACCATCCTGACCGGCCGGCCTGTCTTCAGGCAGAGGATGGCCGCCCGGCCGGCCAGCAGCCCCATGGACTCCTCCTTGCCGCCGAAGGAGCCCCCGACGGGCTGTTGAATCACCCGTACCCGGCCCAGAGAATAGCCCGTCGCTGCAGCCACCGCCCGCCGGGCGTTGAAGGGATTCTGGGTGGCGCCGTAGACGATCAGGGAGCCGTCCCAGCCCGTGGTCGCCAGAACGGCTTCCGGCTCGATATAGGCGTGCTCGACGTGTGAGGTCTGATATTCCCGTTCCAGGACGATCTCGCTGCAAGCAAACCCCTCTTCGACGTTTCCCTTGCGCACCGGCCAGTGGCTGTTGTCGACCCAATTATCCTTACGTCCGGGGTGCAGAACAATGGTATCTTCGCGGAGCGCCTCTTCGATCGACAACACGGCCGGCAGCAGCTCGTACTCGACCCTGATGGCGGCCAGAGCCGCCTCGGCAGCCGGTTCCGATTCGGCAGCGACCAGGGCGACGACGTCGCCCTGGTAGAGCACGCGCTCTTTTGTCAGAAAGGGATAGGTAGACCAGGCAGAAGCAGCCGGGAGGTCATCGGCCAGCAGCACGGAGAGCACTCCGGGCGCTTTAATGGCGGTAAAGATGTCGACGGACCGGATACGAGCATGCGCCTGCTGGCACCTGAGCACTTTGCCGGCTATCTGTCCAGGCAGACGCAGATCACCGGCAAACTTGGCCTGACCGGTGACCTTCTCCAGCGCATCGATGCGATGGGTATCCGGTGCAGTCACCCTGTCACCCTCCTGTCAGGGAACTAAACAATTCTTTATATCCCCGCACGGCTTCGACCAATTGTTCGATTGCGAGGGACTCGTCCGCCGTATGCGCAGCCCCCTCGTCTCCCGGGCCAAACCCCAGCGTGAAGATGTTTCTTTTCCCAGCGCTGCTGCTCCCATTGGTGCAAAAACCATAGGTCCTGATCCTGGCGGCAATTCCGACCCGGTTCAGTCCCGCCAGAGCCATCTGCACCCGCTCCTGGCCGGAGTCGAAGTACCAGGGCGGAGCGAAGCTCTCGCCCTTGACGGCAATTCCGGTATGAGTGCGAAAATCGTAGGAGGCCAGCCTGACTCTGACTCCAGCCTCCGGCGACAGGCAATCGTCCAGGGATTGCAGCACTGACTGGGGGGTCTCCCCCAGCAGCACCCGGCGGTCAAAGGTGACCACACAACGGGACGGCACCACGGAACGGCCCGGGTAGGGATCGGAGATGATATCCGTGGCCACCAGACTCCCCTCGCCCAGAGACTCCGAGAACGGCGCCTGATAATTGCCCTGGATCGCCGTCAATGCCCGTACGGCCACATCGATGGCGTTGATTCCAAGGGAGGCGTGAGCCGAGTGGACGGACTTCCCCGCCGCCTCCATGACGATCTCGGCCCGGCCACGCTGCCCGACCATCAGGTTCAGGGCAGTGGCCTCCCCGATGATCACTGTCGATGGCTGGGCGAGGTCAAGCACTTTCTCTAGCAGAACACCCTCCGCCACCTCCTCGGCGACAGTACCGGAAAGCCACAGAGGAACACGGGGAGACCAGCCTTCCTGCCGCAACTCTGCCACAGCTACGACAGCGGCAGCAATCGCTCCCTTCATGTCGGCGATGCCGCGCCCGTAGATTTTTCCCTCGCCGGCCTCCCCGCCAAACGGATCATGCCGCCATTCTTCAGGGTTATGGACGCCAACAGTATCGATATGGCCATCGAACAGCAATCCCCCAGGAACCGGCTCCCCTATCCGGCCAACCACGTTGCCGTAGGGGTCGATCATGGCTTCATCAAACCCGTAATGCGGCAACAACGACTGCAAAAGCCGGGCAATCCGGTCTTCTTCACCGGTCACGCTGGGACATCTAACCAGTTCCTGCGCCAGGTTGACGACACCTTCCCGCGTATCCTGCATGCCCACAATCCCCTTCCTGCGTATCATTCGGCAACTGCTGCCAGTCTACCACAGTGGCCGTGAGCGCCCCGGTCGGACAGACCGACACACACAGGCCGCAACTGCGGCAGAGGTCCTGATCGACTTTCATCACCGGGAAGTCCAAGTTTCGAGCGTCATACGAACAGGCGGCGACACAGCGGCCACAGTTGATGCATCCACAGTGCAGGCAACGTCCGGCCTCCCGCCTGGCAGCGTCTTCTTGCAAACCTGATTCAACTTCGAGCCAACCGGATACAGCTTGTTCCACCGCCAGGCAACCGGCTCGCTCCCTGGCAGTTGACGCCTCTGCCACTTCGACGAAGTGCAGGCGGCCTGCCCTGATCTGTTCCTGCACTTGACCGTCACCACCCAGGTACCTGTCGATCTCGGCCGCTGCCGTGCGGCCGGCAACTATGGCCTCAATGACGGATGCCGGTCCGGTGGCGCAGTCTCCGGCAGCGAAGATTCCGGTTATCTCAGTCTCGACGCCGGCGCCGCCTTTCAAGGCCGGCAGGAAGTCCGCCTTCACCTTCTGCCCAACAGCCACGATCACGACATCAGTTTTTAGGGCGACCGGCGCTGATCCGCTGGGAACAGGCCGCCGGCGCCCGGAGTCGTCCGGAGCGCCCAACTGCATCGGCAGATAGTAGAATTGTTCGACCCGGCCATCACCCTCTATTTTGTACGGCCCGGCCAGAAAGATGAATCTGATTCCTTCCCGTTCTGCCGCCGCCACCTCCCCGGCATAGGCAGGCATCTCTTTCCGGGTTCTCCGGTATGCGACCGTCACTGACGCCGCCCCCAGGCGCAGAGCGGAACGTGCCGCATCGATGGCCACGTTGCCGCCGCCAATAACCACCACCCGCCGGCCCTGCAAGCCGCCGGCCATTCCCAGGCTAATATCCCGCAGGAAGCTGAGTCCAGGTATAACACCGTCCAGGTGCGCCCCCGGAATTTCCAGAGCCGCATTGCCCTGAGCCCCAACAGCAATCAACACCGCAGCATAACCCTGTCCCCGCAGCGCTTTGATGGTCAGGTCGGGACCGATGCGGGCGCCGGTGCGAATCTGCACACCCATCCTGGCGATCCGGCCGACCTCCGCCTGCAGGACATCCTTCGGCAACCGGTATTCGGGAATCCCGACCGCCAGCATGCCGCCGGCCACCGGCAGGGCCTCGAAGATCGTCACGTCATAACCGACCCTGGCCAGGAAGAAGGCTGCGCTGAGGCCGGCCGGCCCGGAGCCGACAATGGCTACCTGCTGGCCCTTCTTCGGCAACATGGCCGGCAGGGGCAGATCGCCGCCGCAGGAGGCGAATACCTGATCCGCCGCCGCCCGTTTCAATAGCCGGATCTGCAGGGCCTCATCGACAGTATTGCGCCGGCATTGGCTCTCGCAGGGATGGTCGCAGACCCGGCCGCAGATCGCCGGGAGCGGATTGGCCGCGCTGACGGTCTGATAGGCCTCCACGTAATCGCCCCGCCGCACCTGGTCCAGGTAGAGCGGAACGTCGACGCCGGCGGGACAGGCTTCCTGGCAGGGAGCAAAGTCCGGCTGGTAATGGAACTCCAGCCTGCCCACCCGCTCCTGTTCGGGGAAATTGGGCAGGGCCACCCCCACCGCGCTGGAAACGGTGTGGTAGCCCAACTGGTCGAGCAGGATCGCCGTATCTTTACACAGCTTCGAGAAGTATTCGACGCCTTTCAGGATGGCGATGGAGTGCAGACCGACCGCCCCGGCGCCCACCATCAGATACTCGACCGCATCCTCGGCGCAGGTGACACCGCCGATCCCTATCAGGTTCTCGCACCCGCTCCGGGCGATCTCAGAGTTGATGCGGAGGGAGATCGGACGCATCGCCCCACCGGACAGCCAGCCGTAACCGTCTTTGCTGAACATGGTCGGACGGGCATTCCTGATGTCGATCTTCAGCGTAGGGCCGAGGGAATCGATGGCGGAAATGGCATCCGCCCCACTTTGGAGGCATTTCCTGGCCGTGCCGACCGGGTCCGGCCAGTTCCCGCTCAGCTTGCAGATCACCGGGATGGAGACTCGCTCCTTGGCCGCCCTGAGCATCGGGATCAGGGTGTCCTCCGTATAGGAGACCAACTCGATGAGGTCGGCGCCGGCCTTTTCACAGTCTTTTACCAAAGCTTCCGCTTCGGGCAGAGTCTGGCCGACGCTGGCGATCACCACCGCCCCTGCTGCCTTGGCCAGCGGGATCTCCCGTTCAAACCACACCTCGGCCTCGGAATCGGCCCATTTTTCACAGTTGATCAGGGAATCGCCGTTAATTTTGGCGATATGATTCACTGTATTGATGGCTGCGCTGAGCCTGATCGTCTTGGTCACCACAGCGCCTGCACCGGCCTGATGCGCCCTAATCAGGCCTTCCGCCGCGTAGGAGAGCGGCCCGGAAGAGAGGATAAACGGGCTCTGTAATCTGATTCCGCAAAATTCGGTGGAGAGATCAGCGCCCTTGAGCTTGGTCACGTCGAACACCTTTTGCACCTCCGCCTATTGCAGACTTCAATCATCAACGCTACCAGATTTTATTTTTTCTTTCCTGATCGTCTTGTCTGACAGCGCCAGCCGGGGCAGCCACAGACAGTCTCTGTCGCAAGCTGCTCGCAGCTTAGGCTGGCGGGTTGAAATCAATACAGATGTGTTTGATCTCGGTATACTTCAACATGCCGTCTATGCCACCAGCCCTGTCGATGCCGCTTTGTTTATAACCACCCGTTTCCGTTTCCGGGAATAGCCGGTTGTAGGTGTTCACCCACACCGAGCCCGCACGCAAACGCCGGGCGGTCCGCATCGCCCGGTCCACGTTCCGGCTCCAGACGGCCGAAGCCAGACCAAAGACAGTGCTGTTGGCCAGCGCTACCGCCTCGTCCTCATCCTTGAAGGCTTGAACAACCAGAACCGGCCCGAAAATCTCTTCTTGAACGACCGGCGAATCGTTCGGAGGATCCTTGAAGATCGTCGGCGCCAGGAAGTAGCCTTTTCCGAGATCTTCTTCCTGCAAACGCACTCCCCCCGTAACCGTCTGGGCGCACTGCTTCCCGATCTCCATATAGTCCATGATCAGATCCAGTTGCTTTCCAGAGACAACCGGCCCCATCTCCGTCTTTTCATCCAGACCGTTACCCACCCTGAGGTTTTCAGCTCTCCATTTCAGTTCCTCCGTTACCTGCCCGGCGATGCCTTCCTGAACCAGCAGTCTGGAGCCAACCGTGCAGAGCTGGCCGGCGTTAGTAAAGATCGCCTTGATGGCAAATGGGAGCGCCTTTCCCAGGTCGGCATCATCGAACAGAACGTTCGGTGATTTCCCACCCAGTTCGAGGGACAGCTTCTTCATAGTTTTGGCCGCCTCGACCATGATCGTCTTGCCAGTGTCCAGGCCGCCGGTAAAACTGATCATATCCACCGCCCGGTCATGAACGAGCGACATACCAGCCACAGAACCGGACCCCGTAACCGCGTTGAGAACACCGGGAGGGAACCCCTCAATGCCATCGATCAATTTGATGGTGGCCATGGTAACGCCGGACGTCTGTGAAGCAGGTTTGACCACCGCAGTGTTCCCCGCTGCCAGGGCGGGAGAAAGGTCGCGCATGAGCAGGGTGATGGGATAATTCCAGGGCACGATCACCCCCACCACGCCAACCGGTTCCCGGGCCAGGATCGAATACGAATTCTGGTCAACAGCCGTCGAAGAACCGTAAAGGGTGCGCGTGGCCGCCGCATAGTATTCCAGGTATCCGATCGCTCCCCCAATTTCAAACCGGGCCTCGCTCAGTGGTTTTCCCGTTTCCAGAGTCAGCATCCTGGCGAGTTCCGGCAGGTCATGTTTCATGCGAGCCGCCCAGGCAAACAGCGCCGCCGACCTTCGGCGCGGATTGAACGCCCAGTCTGCCCGCAGAAAAGCTTCTTCGGCAGCAGCAACGGCCGCTTGGGCGTCGTGCTCATCCGACTTCGGAACACTGGATACGACAACGCCATCAGCCGGATTTACCTGTTCCATCCAGGCGCCCGTACCCGAACCACACCACCGGCCACCAATAAGGTTTTCAAAACGTCCGATTGCCAGTTCCATCGTTGTAATGCCTCCTAATGTTGTTATGAAAACTCTCTTTTAGTTGCCTTGAAATCGGATATCCACCTTCGGCAGTGATCAGATCCACCGGGACAGGTCAACCTTGGGGTAGGTGACCCTTTTATAATCCTGCTTCAAGGTCAGATCCAGGGTGGCGTCGATTGCAATTTTAGTATTGGTACCCTCGGCGTTGGTTGTGGGATCATTTTCCATGCCCTGGGCATAGGGCACGATAAATACGTCTTTATTGGCATCCACCCTCGTGGCCACAGCCCACAGAATGTCACTGGCCTGGTAGATATCGACATCGGTATCGACCACGACTACCAGCTTGATGTTCACGTGAGTGGCCAGAGCTGCAAAGGCGATGTTTTTCGGCTCACCCTGATTCTTCTTGTCGATGGCGATTACCGCCATGAACCCTGCCGAATACGGTGTCAGATGTACCGCCCGCACATTGGGAGAAACGTGTTTGGTCAGATTCTTCAACGTTATTTCCCTTGGCAAGACGTTTCCGATGTAGATATGCTCAAAAGAGGCCGGCACTATCGTCCGGTAAATTGGATTATTACGGTAGCAGATGGCGCTCACCTGAAACACGGGGTGCTGATAGACCTCTCCGAAATGGCCGGTGAACTCGGCCAGGGGACCCTCATCCTTGCGTATGAACGGGGGGATCTGGCCCTCGAGCACGATTTCGGCCCCAGCCGGAACATACAGATCGTTGGTAATGCATTTGGCGATGGCCAGGGAGCGCCCGTTGATAGCCCCTGCCAGTTCGGCCTCGTCCTCTTCGATCCGAAAACCCGCAGCAATTTCCACGGCAGGATCGACTCCTATGACCACGGCAGCCGGCAGAGGCCTGCCGGCCTGCTCTGCCTCGCTGTAAAACCAGGCGATATGCCTCCAGGAGTTCATCATAACCCCAAATTCCCGGGGGCTGTGAACATGCAAACGGTTATAGGAATAATTGTGCCGGCCCGCTTCCGTACCCCTGGCAATCATGACGCCCCCGGTCACGTACGGCCCGCCGTCTCCGGTATTGTGCCACGGGATCGGTAGTTGTTCCCTGAGGTTTAATGCATCTCCGGTGATCACATTTTCTTTAAATGGAGCGTCATCAACCACTTGGGGCTTCAAAAGATTGGCCAGGGCGCCCTCGAGTTTACGGCTGATCCCCGGCGGTTCCACTTCCAGGGCGGTGGCGATGCGGTCGATGCTCCCCAGCAGGCCACCCACAACGGGCATGCCCGAAGGGTGCTTGACGTTCTCGAACATCCCGGCCGGTTTATTCTGTTCCAACATGGTGTTTACCACCGCAGCCAGTTCGTAATCCAGTTGCACCTCTTTCTGAATCTTGACCAACTGGCCCCTCGCTTCCAGCCTAGCCAAAAACTCTCTGAATTCCATCGACCCCTGAGCCTCTCATCTAGCTATGACTTCTGGCTTTTTCCAACAACAACGCCAGCTCGACCACGCGGCGGGCCACCCCGAAAGCCGTTTCCATTCCGATCCCATCCGCGGTTGCTCAGTTGCACCGTACCTCGGACTTCCGTTCAGAAAAAGGATTCTCATTTCCCGCCCCTCCCTTCCGTGCCTCAGAATGTGCAATACTGGGGCTCTTCTCCATGCAGCGCCGCCAGGAACACCGCCCGGCATTCCGCTACCGAAGGACGACGGGGGTTGTCTTTGATCAGAAACATCTTGGTGGTCTCCTCCGCTACCAGATCGGCGTCTGACTCCTTGATGCCGAACGTGGACAGATCGAGCGACAAGCCCGTCTCCCGCACCAGGCGATACACTGCCGCCACCGCATCCCGTCCCGCTTCCAGGGCTGTCAGCCCCTTGGTTTCACACCCCAGAGCAGACGCCAGCATCGCCATTCTCTCGGGACTGGCCGTCAGGTTATAGGACACTCCGTAGGGAAGCAGGATGGCGCAGGCAAGCCCGTGCGGCAGATGGTAATAACTGCAGATAGGCCCGGCCATGGAATGGACTATGCCCAGCCCTGCTTGGTCCATCGCAACACCCGCCAGGGTACTGGCAAGCGCCATCTCTTCCCGGGCATCCAGGTCATCGCCGGCAACACAAGCTCTCAGAAGAGAGCGTCCAATCAGCTTGGCGGCAGTGAGTGCCCAACTGTCAGTAAAAAGGTTGGCGCCCAGACTTACATATGCTTCTACGGCGTGGCTCAAGGCATCCATCCCAGTGGCAGCAGTCAAGCCCCGGGGCAATCCAGCCGTCATCTCCGGATCGACCATGGCCACCCTGGGGAACAGGCGGTCGGAGCCCACACCCTTCTTGGTATTGCGATCGACGATCACGGCTACCCGGGTAACCTCACTCCCGGTGCCTGCGGTAGTTGGTATCGCCATAAAAGGCAACGGCTCATGCTCAAATTTACGGCCATTCCACTGGTATTCCTCCAGCTTACCGGGGTTGGTGGCCAGGGCCGACACCACCTTGCTCAGGTCCAAAGCGCTGCCGCCACCCACCGCCACCACCATGGCGGCGCCGGTCTCTTTCAGGGCGTTCAGCGTTTGCTCCACCGACACGGCAGAAGGGTTTGGCTCCACCTGATTGAAAACCGTGACCGCGGCGCCGGCTTCTTCAAGAATCACCTGCACCCTACCGGTCAATCCCGCCTTTTCCACCCCGGGGTCAGTAACCAGAAACACTTTCTGCTTCGGGTTAACCAATGTCCCCAGGCATTCCACCGACCCCCTGCCAAACCGGACTTCGGTAGGGAGGTAAAACTTCTTGCTGTCTGCCACAATGCTTCACCTCTTGTGCCTTGTTTTCATTCCACGCCCAGGTACTTCTTGATCCCCCGCAGTTGCCCCATGTAGCCGGAACATCTGCACAGATTTCCGTTCAGGTAGTGTACTATCTGCTCTGCCGTGGGCTGTCGCAAATCTTTTTTCATGGCCAGCACTGTCATCACCAGGCCTGGAATACAGAAACCACACTGTTCCGCGCCTTCGCCAACCAAAAACCCGGCAACTGCTCGCGCCTCGTCCTGAACACCCTCAATGGTCGTGATCCGCTTGCCATTCGCCATTACCGACAGCACTGAACAGGACAACACGGGCTTGTCATCCATCCAGACCGTGCACAGACCACATGAGGTGGTGCTGCACCCCTGCCTGACGCTCAGATACCCATTATTTCTCAATGTTTCCGCTAAAAATTCATCGCAGGTGACTTCTAATTCTTGTTGTCTATCGTTAATCCAGAGGGTGATTCTCATGAAATCACCTCCTGAATGGCTCTTTGAACCAGCACCTCGCAGACCGCCTGGCGATATTCCCGGCTGCTCCTCATGTTGGTACCAAATTCAAGTTCATCTGCTGTCGTTTTGGCAGCCCGCTCAATATCTTCCTTTTGCAACCGGCTGCCCGACAGGCACTTTGAGGCCTCTGCAGCAATCATTGCCCTGAAGGGCCTGGCGCCCACCACAATTTTCCACTCGTCACGACTCCTGGCCACGGCCACATTCAAGATGGCATAATCACCTGAGGAGTTTCTCAAATATTTAAAAGATGCCCTAAGATCAGCTTTGGGTATGATGACTTTTTCAAGAATATCCTTGCTGGCTCCTTGTTCCAGAAATAACGCCATTGGGATCCTCCCGGCGTGGTACAGAACAACCTCAGGGTTTAAAGCAAGCAAGGCCGTATTCAGATCGGAAAAACCGTACCTTGAATACACGGTGGCCCCTACCGTCGCCAGGTTTCTGAACTGGACACCCACGATGACCATGACAGACTGCGGCAAGACGCCGGAGAACAGGGACTGCAGTATGCCGCTGACCTCGATGTCTCTGTAGGTGGCTAACGCCCCGATCTCCACGGCATCTGCTGTCTCCTCGATATAACGCAAACCCAGCCGGGACAGATCGATAGCCGTATCTATATTTTTGGACGTCAATCTCAGATAGGTGCAGCCTCCCAGAACAGTGTTACTATTGTGCTCATTCAGCACCAGATATGCCTCTGCCAGATTATCAGGCGCCACATAGTTGTTGATCCTCATCAGCCTGCCTCCCCTCTAGGGGCGTTCATAATGTTTTCGTGCCTGGAAAACATCGCTTCAGGAATGTTCCGGCCGCCTGGCGCCTGACTGTAATCACCAGGGTTACTCCTGCAGCACATGGGCCTGCTGCGATGCCGGACCGGGCATCTCGCTCCAGGCTATCCCCACTTTTGCTGCAACCCCTTAAAAACCTTTTCCGGGGTGATCGGAAGCCGCCTGATTCTCACTCCTGTTGCATTAAACAAGGCATCGGCGATCGCAGGCGCAGTTGTGTGAACGACCACCTCGCCGATAGATTTGGCGCCAAAAGGTCCTGTGGGCTCAAGGCTCGGCAAAAACTCGACCAGGATCTGGCCAACATCCTTCCGGCAGGGAATCTTGTATTTCATAAAACTGTCTGTCAACATCTCTCCCCGGTCATCGAAACGCATATCTTCAAACAACGTCTGGCCGATCCCCTGCGCAATCCCGCCCTCAGCCTGAATCCTGGCGAGGTTGGGATTGATCACCGTGCCGCAGTCAATGACATCAACAAAATTTAACAGATCCAGTTTTCCCGTTTCCAGATCCACCTCTACCTCCGCGAACCCGGCCACATAGGGCGGAGGGCTGCCATCCCCCCCAAACGTCGCCGTTGCCGCAGGCTGCTGTTTTCCTGTTGCCGATACCAGTTGCTTCGCCAATTCAGGCAGGGGGATCTCCCAGGCCCCGTCTACGGTTCTCAGGAACTGGCCGTCCAATTCCAGGTCATCCACTGACTTGCCGTGGATGGCGGCGCAGCCCCTGACGATCTCTTCCCTGAGCAGCCGGGCGGCCTTTACGACAGCATTCCCGGTCACATAGGTGGTGCTGGATGCATAAGCCCCGGAATCATAGGGGGTGAGGTCTGTGTCTGCGGAATAGACAATGATGTTTTCCAGGGATGTGGCCAGCACTTCCGCCGCCATCTGCGCCAGTATGGTATCAGCACCCGTGCCCAGATCCGAGGCCCCTACCAGCAACTTATAACCTCCGTCATAATTCAATTGGATCGTGGCCGCAGCAGTATCCACCCTGGCGATGCCCGTCCCGTGCATGGCGATCGCCATCCCGACTCCCCTAACCCTGTTTCCTTCAACTTCTCGCCGTGGGTATTTCTGATCCCAGCAGATTAGCGCCTTTCCTCTTTCAATGCACTGATCCAGCGTACTGCTATTGACAACTGCAGGTTTTCCTTCCTGTGATCCGCCCAGGAAAGGGTGGGCTTGTCCCAGCTTGATTGTATTTTTTAGGCGAAGTTGCGTCGGATCCATCTTCAACTCTGCTGCCAGCTCATTCATGGCAGATTCCAGGGCAAAGACCGATTGCGGAGCGCCAAATCCCCTGAAAGCGCCACCGGGCATTTTGTTGGTATATACTGCCGTCCCACGGTACCGCACCGACTTGGGGCCGCCGTATATCGGCAGGACATTATGGGAAGCGACCACCAACACGTCAGCGGAGTCCTCTCCGTAGGCGCCCGTATCCGTCAATACTTGCAGGTCAATCGCCCGTACATCGCCTGACCGGTCTGCTCCCAGCACCACCCGTCCCCTCATGGCATGACGGCTGGTAGTGCTGTTGAAACATTCTTGGCGGCTGTAGATAATTTTAGCGGGCTTACCGGTCTTCAAAGTAACCAAGGCGGGAAATACTTCCACCAGGGCCTTATTCTTCCCCCCAAACCCCCCTCCGATGCGAGGCTTGATAACCCGCAACCGGTTAGCAGGCAGACCCAGGGATTGCGCTACCAACCTTTGGACATGAAACGGGGATTGCGTAGAAGTGACGATGACCAGCCGGCCCCTGTCCAGGAAGGTAAAAGCGCGGTGGGTCTCCAGCATCGAGTGTGCCTGTGCCTGGGTATAATAGGTATGCTCCACCACTACTTCACACTCGTTCAGGACTCGCTCGATATCGCCAATTTCTTCTAGTCTGGAACTGGCAACATTTCTCCTTGCATCCAACCCGATATTAAAATTGGTAACAATATCAGACTCGGGATGGATGATCTGAAGGTTGCCCTCGGCCTGTTCAAAATCAAGAACCGGCTCCAGCGCTTCATACTCGACCTTGATGAGTTGCAAGGCCATAGCTGCCGTGCGCTCATCCTCTGCTGCCACAATGGCAACCGGATCGCCCACGCATCTTACCAGGTTCTCCAGAATTAACCGATCATATGGCGATGACTCCGGGTAGGACTCTAGAGCAATGGTGTGCCGAATGCCAGGTACGTCCGCATGCGTGAGCACGCAGGCGACACCTGCGACCTTGCTGGCGTCTTCGATATCGATGGTCACGATCTTTGCGAAAGCGTGCGGGCTCCTGAGTATCTTGACGCACAATGCTTCTTTGGGGCAAAGGTCATCAACGTAAGCCGGTTTCCCTGTTGCCAGATCCATGCCGTCAATCTTCGCCATCGATTTGGAGACGATGTTCATATCGTGACCACCTCCTGTTTTCTTGCTAAACACCGCACAGGCTGATCGGCTCATCCCTTTTGAAAGCGTATTTATTCCGTTGGCGCATCACCTATTTCGACCCTCTGTTTTACAGTTTGCCAGGCGTCTTCCTGTTGTAAGGTGATCCCTTCTCTGGCAAGCGCCTCGCGCCCCGCCTTCAAGACCAGGGCCGCTTCGGCCACCCGCATCCCCAAACCTCTGACTCTGGTCATCCCGACCTCATCGTCGCGGGCGCCCTGCTCCTTTTGGTCCTTGGTCCAGACGCAGGCCCCGCTATAATTGCCGCCAGGGCCACCGGTGACCAGGATCTCGTAGGTTCTGAAAAAGTTATTGATCACCAGGTTGGTCATCTCCTGGCCGCCATGCCTGGTGCCGCCGGTGGCGATCGCCCCGCCGACCCGGTTGATAAATACCCCTGGATACACCACAAAAGTCGGGCGGACCCTGCTGAAGAAATCCTGTAACAGCGGGGTGGGACTCATCTGGTAGACCGGAGTTCCGATGATATAACCGTCCGCTTGCAAGAACTTTTCCAAGACTTCCTGGAGATCGTCCTCAATATGGCAGAGCGCCTTCTCCCGGATGCACCTGTTGCAATGATTACAGTGAGCGATGGTCTTGCCTCGTAAAGAAACAAACTCGGTGGTGACACCAGGGACCTCTTCGGCCATTCTCAAGGCTTCCTGGACACAGAATTCCGTCGCCCCCTTGCGATGACTGCCGCTGATTCCTAAAATCTTGACCTGAGTCATGTTGCGCACCTCTTCTCTTGATATCAATGGATCATACCCCTCGAATTATCTACCTCGGATATCTGACACACTTTCGGCATTTGAGCCCTGCTACCACTCGGCGGCTGCGCCCCAGAACTGACTGGCTTTTTCTTTCAGGCCCAGCCGGATCTCCTCTTCATTGCCGAAGAGCACTTCACGCTTCAACAGGATCGGTTGGCCGCCCACGTAAACATCCCGTACGTAATCAGACCTGCCGAACACGACCAGTTGGTCAAAGAAGTTCTGTGCCGTCATGGGCGTCGGAAACCGGTTTTCCAACACGGCGAAGTCTGCGCGGCAGCCGCTTTGCAACCTGCCAAGGTCGTCCCTGCCGAGCGCCGCTGCCCCCAGGCTGGTGGCCATCTCGAACACTAGGCGGGCGGGCATCACGCTGGAATTCTTGGCGACAGACTTGTGCATGAGGAAGGCCCCGCGCATGACCTCAAAGAAGTCGTTCACGTAGCCGTCGGTGCCCAGGCCGACCGTGATGCCGGCATCCAGCAGCTTGGGCACGGGCGCAAACCCGCCGCCCACCTCGCAGTTGCTCAGGGGCATATGCACCAGCCGGCACCTCTGGCGCCGCAGGATCTCGATCTCCTCCGGCAACAGGGCAACTCCCTGTGAAGCGACAACATGGGGCCCCAGGACGCCCAACCGGTCATACAGTTCGGTTGGGCGCATTCCGTATTTTCTCTCGCACAGCCCAGGTTCGTAGTCGCTCTCCGAGAGATGCATGTGCAGATCGATGCCGTTCTCGCGGGCCAGGGCCGCCGCCCTCTGGATGTAGTCCGGGCTGCAGGTGAAGGTGGTGTGGATGCTGAGCAGCCCCCAGGTTTGAGGATCATCCCGGTGCGCCCGGGCAAACTCCACATTCTCGGCGAGCAGCGCTCCAGCCCTGTCAGCACCTAGGCGTTCCGAGGCCTCGGTGGAGAAGGCGCCCCTGAGGCCCAGTGCCTTGACTATGGCAGCCTCCCGCTCCAAAATACCCCTGCCGGCATTAGGAGCTTCCAGGACGTCACAGATAGTTGTGACGCCGCTTTTGATATGCTCCAGACAGGAGACGGCGGCGGCGGCCTCGATCACCTCCGGCCCGAGCTTGTTTTCGACATCAGGCCACCAGTAATCGGATAAAAACTGGTTAAAATCCTGCAGGGGTTGCTGCGGCAGCAGCCCATGGGCGATCATGCCGTATAGATGGACATGGCCGTCGATAAAGCCGGGGATGAGGATCCTCTCCCTGTGGTCGACGATCTCGTCGATCCCGGTCAGCCCGGCCAGTGACTCATTGCTCATTACTGCCGCAATCCTGTCGTCCTCAAGTAACAGGCCGGCCTTGGGCAATACGTTGCCGGCATCCACGACGGTAAATCCCCCGAGCACCGCTCGTCTCATCGTTTCCCACCTCCTCAGCACCGGGATCGGGCGGCAGGCCTCTGATCCGCTAGCGCATCATGGTCAGGGCCATCAGGGCCTTGTGAATGTGGAGGCGGTTTTCCGCCTCGTCATAGATCACTGAGTGCGAACCGTCCATGACTTCTTCCGTGACCTCCACGCCGCGATCCGCAGGCATGCAGTGCATGTAGATGGACTCGTCCCTGGTCAGAGCCATCTTCTTGCTGTCGACGACCCAGCCTGGATATTTCCCGATCATGGCAAGGCCTTCTTTTTCGTCCTCGGTAAGCATGATCGGGCCCCAGCTCTTGGGATAGACGACATCGGCGCCCTCGAACGCTGCATCCATGTCGTCCATGATTTCAAATTTCACGCCATTGCTCTTGGCGTATTGTTCGGCCCGGGCGACAATCTCCGGCTGTAGTTGGAATTCTTTCGGATGCGCCAGCACAACGTCCATGCCAAAGCGGGGCATCAAAGTGATCAGGGACTGCGGCATCGACAGCGGACGGATATAACCAGGCCCATACGTCCAGGAGGCAACGAACTTCAGGCCCCTGGTGTTCTTGCCGAATTTCTCACGAATAGTATAGAGGTCGGCCATGGCCTGAGTGGGATGGTAGATGTCACACTGCATGTTATAGACCGGGATCCCGGCATACTGTGCCAGCTTCACCATGTAGGCATTACCGCCCACCAGCGTGTTGCGCACGCCAATGCCATGGCCAAAACGGGCCAACACTTCGATAGTGTCTTTCGGGCCCTCCCCATGGTCGATCTGGGTTGCTTTGGGCGTCAGGTAGTGGGCGTGGCCACCGAGCTGGGTGATCCCTGCCTCGAAAGCATTGCGCGTGCGGGTTGATTCTTCGAAGAACAGCATGAAAAGCGTCTTGTTCTTGAGAATCGGCTCTACATCGATGTGCAGAGCGGTATGCAGCTTGAGGTAGTCGGCAACCTCCATCACCGTCTCCAACTCTTCCCGGGTCCAATCATCGGTGGTTATAAAATGCTTGCCCATCAAAGTCGTCTTCACGTTCATCATCCTTTCCAGTAATTTGGCGATCAGGCTGATCCGGGTGTTCAAGCTGATTGGGCAACCAGACGCCTGACACCGGCATCAGCATGCTATCTTACTTGCCCAACACCTCCTGCGCCAGTAAGGCGCACACCTCGATCGCCTTCAGATACTCCTGCAAGTTGATCTGATCGTGAACCGAGTGCGGGTAACGTTCATCCCCCGGGCCGATGCCGATGGTCGGAATCCCGAACGCGCCCCGGGTCTGTGCGCCATCGGTGCTAAACTGCCAGGTGCGAATCAGCGCTCCGCCGGTGGCCGCTTTCAGGGCTCTCGCCCCGGCCTGCACCAGATCCTCCTGTTCATCCAGGAACCAGGGAGCAAAAAATTCTTCCCCGCTCTGGATCGCCCCGGTGTAGGTCTGCTCTTTGATACTCATCAGCTCCACCGTGGCCTGATAGGGGCGGCAGATCTCTTCCAACTGCCGGATCACAACCTCGGCCGTCTCGCCCATGGTCAGCCGGCGATCGACAAAGATCTTGCAGCCTTCCGCGATGGAGTTGATCGAATTGGATTTAGTTGTCAATTGGGTGGCGGCAATGGTCCCCTTGCCAAGCACCTCGTGGATGGGCAGGCGCTCGTTCAATTGCTGGATCTCCAGCACGATGCGGGCAGCTTTGTACAGGGGGTTATCCGCCAGTTCCGGTGCGCTGGCATGCCCCCCCCGGCCTGGGATGCCGATCTCCAACTGACAGCGCCCCTTGTGCCCGCGGCACAAACTCAGGGAGCTGGCCTCGCAGATTACCGCATAATCAAACTCGACGCCCGAACCTTTGATGAACTCGGCGATCGCCATGCCTTCGCCGATCTCCTCCCCAACCGCTCCCACCACATACAGGGAGCCCTGCCCAGGCTGGAGATACTGCTTGGCCTGCACCCCGGCGATGACCATTGCCGCCAACGGCCCCTTGTCGTCACAGGCCCCCCGTCCGTAGAGCACTCCGTTTTCAATTTTAGCCTCGAACGGATCGAAGCCCCAGTCGGCCGGGTCCCCCGCCGGCACAATGTCCATGTGGGCATCCCACAACATTGCCGGGCGACCCGAACCGATCCTGCCGATCACGTTGCCCAGGCGATCATTAAACACCTCATCATAGCCGAGGCGAAGCATTTCCTGCTTGATTCGCCCGGCCACCAGGCCCTCCTGCCCGGATTCGCTGGGGATACGCACGAGATCTGCCAAAAAAGAGATAAACGCAGCCTGGTTCTGTTCGATCCAATCCGTTACACCCCTGTTCAACTCCTGGTTCATCGATGCTGCCTCCTCCGCCGCATCCAGGCTCACCGCCCGGCCTTAAAGAATGCGGCGCATATGTATCCTCAGTGACAAACTTGCTAGCCTGCCAGATTTTCCTTGGATCCAGCCATCAATAGCCCGATCCGGCGAATGTCTATCTCATCCCTCCCGAGCACGCCCACAATTTCACCATTAAACATAATGGCGATCCGGTCGCTTAACGCTATGATCTCCTCAAGCTCGGTAGATACCAGCAGGATGCCCCTACCGGCATTGCGTTGTTCAAAGAGCTTGGTATGGATATACTCGGTAGCCCCGACATCAAGCCCGCGCGTGGGATGAGCAGCGATCAGGAACTTGGGGCTCCGGGACACTTCACGGGCAAGAACGATCTTCTGTTGATTGCCCCCAGAAAGGTTTCCCACCAACTGCTCCGACGAACCCGCACGGACGTCATATTCTGTAATCAACTGGTCAGTTACGTCTCTGGACTTTTTCCAATTGATAATCCCAGTCTTGCTGCAATAGGGTTCCTGAAAATAGGTCTGTAGAATCATATTTTCAGTTAATGACATCTCTTTCACCAGGCCAAATCTCTGACGATCCGCCGGGATATGTCCTATTCCCAAGCAAAGGCGTTCTCTGGGCGTCTTACCGGTAACATCGCAACCGAGGATTTCGATGCGGCCCCCGGTAATTTTTCGTAGACCAGTGATCACTTCAATCAGCTCAGTCTGGCCGTTGCCGTCAACACCGGCAATCCCGACGATTTCACCGGCACATACGGTAAGATTGATATTTTTCAGGCCGGTCAACTGCTTGTCATTGAGGCAAGCAACATTGCCGACCCTCAAGACGGGATCGCCGGTGCAGGTAAAGGTTCTGGACAGGCTATCCTTCAATTCTCTGCCGACCATCAGTTGCGCCAGCTTTTCCCTGGTTGTATCCTTGGTGGCAACCGTGGCGACATTCTTGCCTTGGCGCAACACAGTCACCCTGTCGCAAATAGACATGACTTCATGAAGTTTGTGGCTGATAAAAATAACTGTCATGCCATCTTTAGTGAGCCGCCGTAAAACCCTGAACAGATCATCGACCTCCTGGGGTGAGAGCACCGCCGTTGGTTCGTCCAAAATGAGAATTTTGGCTTTGCGAAAGAGAGTCTTGATTATCTCCACCTTTTGTTGCTGGCCGATGGCCAACTGCCACACTTTGGCCAGGGGATCGACATCCAGTCCGTATTCCGCTGACAGACGCCGGATCTCCTCATTGGCTTCGCTGATATTCAGCAGTATGCCGCGATCCATGCCCAGGACGATATTTTCGGCAACGCTAAAGGCCGGTATTAGCATGAAGTGCTGATGAACCATGCCCACGCCCATACCAATGGCATCACCGGGGCTAGCCACCCGGATCAGGCTCTCCCTGATGGAGATTTGCCCCTCATCAGGCTGGTACAGGCCGTAGAGAATATTCATCAAGGTGGTTTTCCCCGCCCCGTTTTCCCCCAGCAGAGCGTGGACCTCGCCCTCAGCAACCGTTAACTCCACATGATCGTTGGCGCAAAATTTGCCAAAAAACTTGACTATTCCTTGCATTTTGACCGCAGTGGGCATTCTGGCACACCCCTCGCCCTATAGAGTGATTGCATTATTTCATAACTAATCTGCCACTCATCCGGAGTGTGGGGGCATCGTCCAGTGGCGATGCCCCGGATCACCCCAGATCGAGCGGATTCAGCAACATTGGTCACTACCAGCCTGGCGGCTGAAGAGTATGACCTCCTGGCACAGAGTAGTTGCCCCTACCACCACAGTTAACACGATGGCTGGCCCACACATCCTGCAGTAGCCTGGCTATGGCAGGTTGCTGGGCACCAGCGTACCGGATTTCATGCCGGCAATAACCTGATTCATCTTGTCCTGCGCTCCGGCCGGGA